>NZ_LT629758.1:3064285-3370714 GCF_900104725.1 Actinoplanes derwentensis | reverse complement strand
GCTGGTGGCTGATGCGGTACAACTTCCTCGACGCCGACATCCCGGGCAACGACTACCAGTTCCCCACGTCGATGGAGGGTGTGCTCGGCTACAACAACGCGATCGTGCTGACCACCGGCATGTTCGTTGACGACCTGAAGTACTTCCGGGACCCGGTCTACTCCTACGGGCCGTGGATCTCGGCCGGCGAGACCGCCAGGAGCAGCAAGTACATCGACAACCCCGGTGACCCGGCGAACTGGTCCAACAGTTACACCGAGTACATCTCCGAGGCGGCCTGGCGCTCCTACCAGCTGCACGGCGGGCCGTCGTCGGTGGCCCGCAACCTGGCCGAGTACGCCGAGTACGACGTCAAGGGCCTGCTCGACGCCTACGACTTCGACGGTAACGGGCTGATCGAGTACAGCTGGGGCGCGATGACCGGCAACGACGCCGACGCGGTGTCGTTCGACTGGCGCAAGAACCAGAACATGGACCGCACCGAGAGCGCCTACCTGTACTCCAACGCGAAAGCCGCCGCCGCTGCCTACCGGACCGCCGGTGACACCGCGAAAGCGACCGAGATGGATGCGTTTGCTGAGCGGATCAAAACGGCGGTGCTGCAGTACCTGTGGGAACCGGCCCGGGACACCCCCGACGAGATGGGCCTGCGCGGCAACCTGCTCAAACACCGGAACGTGGCGAGCGGTGACCTGGTGCCGTGGAAGGAGATCAACAACTACTACCCGTTCTCGGTGGGGCTGATGCCGAACACCGCCGAGTACCGGGAGGCGCTGCGGCTGTTCGCCGACGACGCGCAGTACCCGATCTTCCCGTTCACCACGGCGAACCAGGCCGACAAGGCCGCCGCTGCCGCGCAGGGTGATCCGGGCAGCAACAACTTCTCGGTGATCAACTCGACGGTGACGTTCCGGATGCTGTCGTCGGTGCTGCGCAACTACCCGACGTCGTATGTTGATGCCGAGTGGTACAAGAAGCTGCTGTACTGGAACGCCTGGGCGCATTACCAGAACAACGGTGACAACCGGTACCCGGACCAGAACGAGTTCTGGGCCGACGGCTCGGCCGCGAACCAGAACATCGGTTACCGGTCCTGGATCCACCACACCATCCTCGGCGCCACGAACTTCACCGTGATCGAGGACGCGATGGGTCTGCGGCCCCGATCCGACGCGAAGATCGAACTCGACCCGATCAATGTTGACTGGGACCACTTCACCGTCAACAACGTCAAGTATCGCGACAAGGATTTGACGATCGTCTGGGACGCCCCGGGCGGCCAGCGGTACTACGGTGACGTGCCCGAGGGCTACTCGGTCTACCTGGACGGGGAGCGCGCGTTCACCGTCTCGTCGCTGGCGAAGGTGGTCTTCGACCCGGCTACCGGCGAGGTCGCGGCCCCTGGAACGAACGTTCTGTTCAACGCCGTGACCCCGGTCAAGGCGCCGCAGGAGGTCACGTTCGCCGCCGACGCCCGGATCACCGGCGTGCTCGCCAAGGCCGGCGTCCACACCACCACCAACCTCGCCGAGGGCCGGCCGGTCACCGCCACCTACTCCGCGTCCGGACGGACCCCGGCGGGGGCGGTCAACGGCACGACGATCAACGAGCCTTTCTGGGGTACGGCCGGGTCGCCGACCGCCTCGGACGCGATCGTGGTGGACCTGGCCGGGGAACGGAGGATCGACGACGTTCGTGTGCACTTCTACAAGACGTCCACGACCGCCACGGTCCAGGGCTACCAGCCGCCCGCACAGTTCCTGGTCGAGTACGACGCGGGTGACGGCTGGCAGAGCGTGCCGGGGCAGAGCCGGTTCCCGGCGTACCCGCAAGGCAATCTCAACCAGGTGCGGTTCCCGGCCGTCACCGCGCAGAAGCTGCGGATCACCGTGCAGCACACCCCCGGAGCGAAGACCGGGATCAAGGAGATCCAGGCCTTCGACAGCGAAGTGGCCGCGCCCGCACCTGCCGACGCGGCGCCGCTGGCGGACGCGTGGGTCGACTCCACCTACCGGGAGGCCGGATCGGTGCGCCTGCTGGGTCTCGCCCAGGACGACGGCCAGTCCGGCACCGCACCGGCCGCGCAGTGGACGGTGGTGGACGCCCCGAACGGCGGAGCGGTCGCCTTCGACCCGGCGAACGCGGCGAACACCGTCGCCCGGTTCACCCACTCCGGCCGCTACACGCTGCGGCTGACCGTCGGCGCGTCCCACAAAGACGTGGTCGTCGACGCGACCGCGCTGGCCGAAGGCGAGATCAACGTCGCGTCCACGGCCACCGCCTCGGCTGGTTTCACCGCCGGCTGGAACAGCGTGAACGCCGTCAACGACGGAAAACCTGCCCTGTTCACCGGGGGTGTGCAGACCGATCTGTGGGGAACCTGGACCGGCAACGAGCCGGCCACCCGCTGGCTGCAGTACGACTTCCCGTCCACGGTCCGGGTCGACCGGGCGTCCGTCGACTTCTGGTCGGACAGCACCACCGGCGGCAGCGGTGTCGCGGTGCCGAAGTCGTGGAAGGTGCAGTGGTGGGACGGGGTCGCCTGGCAGGACGTGACCGGTACGAGCGGGTTCGATCCGGCGGTTCGGGGGCGGACCAACGAGGTCGCCTTCGACGCGGTCACCACCAGCCGGTTGCGGGCGACGTTCAACGCGCTGCCCAACGCGGCCGGTACCGCGTACTCCGCGGTCGGGGTGTCCGAGTGGCGGGTGTTCGCGGCTGCGGCGTCGTCGATTCAGGGCGTCGACGTTCGTACCCGAGTCGGAGTCGTCCCCGCGCTTCCCGCCTCGGTCGACGTGACCTATGCCGATGGCACGCGGCTGCCGGTCGCGGTGGCGTGGGGTGCGATCGACCCGGACCGTGTCGCGTCGGTGGGTGACTTCACGGTCTCCGGGTTCGTCGCCGGGACCACGTTGACGGCCCGTGCACATGTATGGGTGCGTGGTGGTGATCCAGTACAGATCAACACGATCGACCCGGTAGCGGTGAGCACGGCCGTCGGTGTCGCACCTGCTTTGCCGGCCACTGTCACCGTCGGCTACAACGACGGGTCGCGGCAGAGTGGTGTCGCCGTCACCTGGTCACCGATCGACCCGGCCTCCTACGCGGCTGCGGGCACCTTCACGGTCCTCGGGCAGGTCGCCGGGACCGACAAGACCGCCACGGCCACCATCACCGTCGGTGCGGGTGAGTCCGACGTCGAGGTCCAGGCCAAGTCGCAGTGCACCGCCGGGAAGGTCTACGTCGCGATCACCGTACGCAACACCGGTGATTCGCCGCTGAACATCGAGCTGATCACCCCGTACGGCACCCGAACGGTTTTGAACGTCGCCCCCGGCAAATCGGCCTATCAGGCCTTCAACAGCCGCCTGGCGATCCTGCCCGCCGGAAGCGCCACCGTACGCGTCGGCGACTCCACTTCCGATGCGCCCTATCCGGCGCTGAGCTGCGGATAGTCGAGGAGAACCGGTGAGACCGCTCAAGGTTGCGGTCGCCGGGCTGGTTGCGGCGGGTTTGCTGATCACAGCACCCGCCGCCCCGGCCCGGGCGGCCGACTCGTACACCTTCATCAACACCGTCAACCCGATCCTCGGTGACGGCTCCTACTTCTCCGCCGACCCCGCGCCGCTGGTCGCCGACGGGCAGCTCTACGTCTTCACTGGACATGATCAAGCTGGTCCAGCCGTCAACGACTTCGTGATGAACGAGTGGGGCGCGTTCCGCACCGGCGACGTCGCGGCGGGGGAGTGGACCCACTTCCCGTCCCTGATGCGGCCCGAGGCGGTCTTCACCTGGGCCACGCCGGGACGCGCCTACGCCGGACAGGTCGTCAAAGGACCGGACGGACGCTATTTCTGGTACGTCCCGGTCAGCGAACGTGACTCGTCCGCTTCCAACAGGTTCGCCATCGGCGTCGCCGTCTCGGACAGTCCCACCGGGCCGTGGACCGACCACATCGGCGGGCCGCTGATCTCACAGCGGGTCCCGACCGTCAACACGATCGAGAACATCGACCCGACGATCCTGGTCGAGGGCTCGCGGGTGTTCGTCTACTGGGGCACCTTCGGTCAACTGCGGATGCTGGAGTTCCAGGCCGACATGAAGACACCCGTCGGCACCCAGCAGACGGTCACCGGGCTGACCGGGTTCTTCGAGGCGTCGTGGCTGTTCAAACGGGGCAGCACCTACTACCTGGCGTATGCCGGGAACAACGCCGGGCCCGCCTCGGCCTGCACCCCGGCGAACTATCACGCGTGCATCGCCTACGCCACGGCCACCTCACCGGCCGGGCCGTGGACCTACCGCGGGACGATCCTGCCGCCGGTCTCCTCGACCACCAGCCACCCGGGCATTGTCGAGTTCAACGGCCAGTGGTACCTCGTCTACCACACCGCCGACGCCGTGGACGGAGGTCATTTCCGCAGGTCGGTGGCGATCGACAAGGTCTCCTGGGACGACACCGCGTCGCCGCCGCGGATCCGCCCGGTCGCGCCGACGCCGGTGCGGGAAGCCGACCGGACGCCGCGCGCCAACATCGCCCAGGCGGCATCGGTCACCGTCTCCAACGATCCGGTGCCGACCCAGTACTGGGTCAAAGCGCTCAACGACGAGATCGTGCGCGCCAATCCGCTGCCACCGGACATGTGGGGGACGTGGACCGGCAGCAATCCACCTCAACAGTGGATTCAGTACACCTGGGATCAACCCATGCGGATCAACGGGTCGCAGATCGAGTTCTGGAACGACCAGCCGCAGGGGACCGGGGTCGGGGTGGCTGTTCCGGCCCGATGGAGGATCCAGTACTGGGACGGGCAGTGGAAGGACGTGCCCGGTCCCAGCGGGTATCCGACCGGGACGCAGGGGTTCCAGAACACGACCTTCGACGCCGTGACCACCACTCAGGTACGGGCGCTGTTCGACGCTTCCACCAACGGGAGCGCCTACTCCGCGGTGGCCGTCGAGGAGTGGAAGGTGCTTGCCGAACAGCCGTCGTCGGTCGCATCTCCGCGGTTCACCGTGGAGGTGGGGGAGACCGCGCTGCCCGAGTCGGTGCCGGTCGTCTTCGGTGGGTCGACGCTTCAGGCGCCGGTCGTCGTCGGTGGGTCGACGCGTCAGGGGCCGGTCGCCTTCGGGCCGTCGACGCTTCAGGTGCCGGTCCGGTGGGATGCCGTCAGTGCTGCGGAGGTGGCCCAGCCGGGGACGTTCACCGTCGGGGGCAGTGTTCTCGGGTATGCGGCGGGGCGTGTCGACGCCCTGGTGACCGTGATCTCGCCGGGGGACACCGAAGGGGATGAGAGCGCGCCGACGGTGACTCTCGCTCCCCGCGGTAGTGCGGGGAGCAACGGGTGGTTCCGGTCGGCGGTCACCGTGCGGGCGTCCGCTGTTGACGACCGGGGCGGACGGTTGACGATTCGATCAACAGTTGACGGGTCGTCATCAGTTGCGGAGCCGGTGCGGTTCGTTGACCTTGCGGTGGCGGGGGACGGCCGGCATGCGGTCACCGCGACGGCGACCGATCGCGCCGGGAACGTCTCCGACATCTCCGAAATCTCGGTGGAAATCGACGCTATGGTGCCGGCCGCGGCGGGCACCGTCGCCGACCGGAAAGTGACCGTGACCGGGGCGGACGCCACCTCCGGGCTGGACCGGATCGAGTACACCATCGGGGGCGGGGCCTGGACGACCTACACCGGTCCGGTCAGTGCACCCGACACCGGCAAGCACACCGTCTCGTACCGGTCCGTCGACAAGGCCGGTAACACCTCGACGGTCGGCAGCGTGGTGATCCCGGCCGACCTGTCCGCGCCATTGACCGGCAACGTCGCTCCGATCGGGGTGCCCACCGCCTCCTACACGGCCGGGTGGAACAGCGTGACCGCGCTCAACGACGACAGCGACCCCGCGTCACCGGGCCAGGCTCAGATCTGGGGCACCTGGTCGGGAACCCGGCCGTCGGCACAGTGGATCCAGTACGACTGGTCCCGCCCGATCCGCCTGACCGCCGCCGAGATCAGGTTCTGGCGGGACAGTGCCCCCGGCACCGGCGACGGAGTGGCCGAACCGGACTCCTGGAGACTCCAGTCCTGGGACGGCTCGGCGTGGCAGGACGTCACCGGCGCTTCCGGTTACGGGACCAGCAGCACAGCCGTCAACAAGGTCACCTTCGACCCGGTCGTCACGTCCCGGCTGCGGGCGGTCATCACCGCGAACGGCAACGGCACCACCTATTCCGCGGTGGCCGTCACCGAATGGCGTGCCATCGCCGACGAGCAGGCCACCGTGCCGATCACCGCCACCGCACAGGCGCGCTGCCTCGCCGGGAAGGCCTACGTGGCCGTCACAGCACGTAACGGTCATAGTGCGGCGGTCGACATCGAGCTCGCCACCCCGTACGGCAATCGGAAGGTTTCGAATGTCGCCCCCGGTAGCAGCGCCTACCAGTCCTTCAACACCCGCCTGACATCCCTGCCCGCCGGCGCGGCCTCCGCCGCGGTAGGCGCTGGCGTCGTCAATGCGGACTACCCCGCAATCAACTGTTGATGGGAGTGCACATGGACAACCGAACACGACTGGGTGTGGCCGTCGTCGGGTCGATGTTGATCGCCGCGATCCCGGCACCGGCCCTGGCCGATCCGAATGACGCCCAGGTCGAGGTGACCGTCGACATCACCGAGATCGAGGAACCCGGCATCCTCGCCCTCACCGTCGCCGGCACCGCCACGACACTGCGGGAGAACGGCTCCGACCTGCTGATCCGCCAGTTCACCGGCACCCTTCCGCGGGTCACCGTCACCGACACCCGCACCCTCACGGAGATTCCGGCCGGCGCGTCGTGGGCGGTGCTGGGTAGCAGCAGCGACTTCACCGGAACTGCCGGTCAGACCCCGATCAGCGCCGCCCACCTCGGCTGGAAGCCCCGCCTCGTAGACGGCGGCGACACCGGCCTGGTCACCGAAGGCGAAGAGGTGGTGACGGTCCTCGACGGCCCGACCCAGCCCGGCAACAACGTCGGCCTCGTCGACCAGGAACTCCTGGTCTCCACATACGACGCGGCGGAGGTGACCGGCGGCGCGTACACGGTCGACGCGGGCTTG
Organism: Actinoplanes derwentensis; assembly: GCF_900104725.1. Lineage (NCBI taxonomy): Bacteria > Bacillati > Actinomycetota > Actinomycetes > Micromonosporales > Micromonosporaceae > Actinoplanes > Actinoplanes derwentensis. Next base: position 3,363,620 of record NZ_LT629758.1, on the reverse strand, counting down.
ACCCTACGTACTCCCGCAGATGTGACCGCCGGTTCCTACCGCTCCACGTTGACCCTGTCCCTCTTCGAGTAAGGCCTTCCAGATGCGCCGTGCCGCCGCCGTTCTCGCTGCTCTAGCCGTCCTGTCTCCCGCAGCCCCGGCGGCGGCCGCGCACCCGGCGCCCGCCACCGTCACCTGGACCGTCCAGCCCGCCACGCAAGCCGGCCCCGACGGCCGCCGCTGGATCGAGCGCACCCTCGACCCCGGCCAGCAGCTCACCGAACACCTGGCGGTCCGCAACCTGGGCGACGCCCCCGCCGTCTTCACCTTGAAAGCCGCCGACGGCTACCTGACCGCCAAGGGCCGCTTCAACATGCTCCCTTCCGACCAGAAGTCGACCGACGGCGGAACCTGGATCAAGGTCCCGGCCACGGTGACCGTCCAACCCGGTAAGACGTCGGTGGTCCCGTTCACGATCACCGTCCCCGCCGACGCCCTCCCCGGCGACCATCCGGCCGGAATCGCCGCATCGATAGCCGGCAGCCAGGGCACGGTCCAGGTCGAAAGCCGGGTCGGTTTCCGAGTCCTGCTACGAGCCTCCGGCACCTTGATCCCGTCCCTGACAACCGACAAGATCCACCTGTCGTACGCCCGAACCTGGTACCCATGGCGCCCCGGCACCCTGCACGTCTCCTACCAGGTAACCAACACCGGCAACACCCGCCTCGAGGTGACCGCCCAGGCCGGATCCGCCGCCACCACCGTGGGTGAACTACTGCCCGGCGGCACCCGCCAGGTGCAGTCCCACATCGACGGAGTGTGGGCCTTCGGCCCGGTGCGCACCACGGTGACCCTGCTACCGACAATCCCCGGCGAGCCCACCCCCCGAGAACCGTCGACCGTCACGGCAACCACCTGGGTCATGCCGTGGCCGCAGTTGCTCACCATCCTGGCCGTGGCTCTGCTGTTACTCGCCTGGCGACTGCGTCGCGGCCACCTGGCGACGATGCTGGAAAGAGCCCGCGAGGAGGGCCGCCGTTCGGCCGTCTGAGCACAACCTCACCGCCCTACGATGATCCCATTCCGGTAATCGGGGAGCAGGATGCCGAATGACAACGACTGACGGCGCGCGTTCCGCTGACGAATGGCGGCGGTATCTGGCCGAGTACAGCGCTGACGTGCTGCGAGTCACCGACGACGACGATCTCGCCGGGATCAGTGACGCCCATCGGCTGCTCGGCTGGCTGGGTTTCGACGGTGCCGATGCCGAACATCTCACTGCCCTGGAACAGCGCCTCTGCATCCCGCTGCCGCCGAGCTACCGAACGTTCCTGACGGTCTCCGACGGCTGGCTCAACCTCGGCCCCTTCATGTGGATCATGCGGACGGCCGCTGAGGTCCACTGGCTCCGAGACGCCGAGCCTCACCTGTGGGACATCTTCGGTCAGTACCCCGAACTGCTGGAGTCGTCACTCGCCGACCGGGTCCTGCTCGTCTCCAGAGAAGGCGATGCCCAGTATTGGCTGCTCGACTCCGGCGACATCTCGCGGGACGGTGAGTGGGCCGCCTACATCTGGGCGAGCTGGTATCCCGGCTTGGGCGAGCGGCATGCCTCCTTCGCCGCGCTCGTCGACAGCGAACGGGCCTGTTTCGAAGCTCTGAGAGGCCGGTCCGCCTGACCTACAGCAGACCGGCCAAGCGGTAGAGGACCAGGGACGCGGCGACGGACACGTTGAGGCTGGAGCCGGTGCCGACCATCGGGATCTCGACCGCGCCGTCCAGCAGGTCCAAGGCCTCCGGTGGGATGCCGGTGGCCTCGTGGCCGAGCACCATGACGGTTCGGCGCCGGGCCGGGGGCAGGTCGGCGAGACGGACCGCCTCGTCGGCCAGTTCCACGCCGAGGATGTGCGATCCGGTGCGGCGTTCGTCGGCTAGCCAGCGCAGCGGATTGCCGATCCGGTGTACACAGGTGGGCTGCCGCAGCGTGTTGCCACGGGCCAGCGCCTCGTCCACCCAGCCGAACGGCGGCACCGCCAGGCAGGCCCCGACCGCGTCGCAGGTGCGCAGCAGCGTGCCGAGGTTGGCGCCGTGCATCGGCCAGAGCGGTGCCGCGATCAAGTGACCCCAGCACCTGTGCCGGCGAGGACGTCGTTCGGACCGGATCTCCCGTGGAGTCCGGACCCGGATCCCGGCCGTCACCACCGGGGAGCGAAAACGCTCCAGTTACGAGGAATCATGGTGAAGCGCGCTTGGCGGCGCACGCGGGCCATCGACGAGACCAGGTGATTACCAGCGAAGGCTACAACCTTCCGGAGCGATCAGGCGAGCGATTACGCGGTGCGGGCGCGTCTGGGATCACACTGCTGCGGGTGTGTCGACGTGTAGCGGACCGCCGTCCTCCGGTGAGGGCCCGGCGCCGTCGCCGATCACGCTGAGCACCCGGTGTCTCAGCAATTCATACTGCTCGCGGCATCGGCGAGGTGGCCCCGGCGGCCGCTGCTGGACTTGGCCACCGACGACTACCTCGCTGGGATGGAACTGCCCGGCCGTGAGGTCGACGTCCTGCCCGTCGGGCAGCCGGTTCCAGTAGTGATGGCCGACCTTCGCAGCCTCGACCTGCACCTCGCCGACGATCAGCTCCCCGCCGAGCAGGTCCTGGACGATCAGCGCGGTCACCCCACACTGCCCCCGAGCGGGATTGTCCGCGCGCCATTCCGGCAGGTCATGCGGGTCGCAGGTGTCCACTCCCCACCCGGCTTCGATCGCGGGGCGCAACAGTTCCAGATCAAGCATCGAATGCCCTCCTAGTCTCACCGCGAAATTCTCACCACGAACGATGGGCCCTCGACCTGATCGAGAGTCAAGACGGGCGTTCAGACTCACCCGATACGCGAGCGGAAGGCGAGTGGTCAGTGACCGAACAACGGCATCTGGAGACGGTTGATCGAGATGGGGCGGCGGCTGGAGGCAGGGGGTCTGAGGCTGTGCTGCCAAACAGCGTGGAGGAACGTCTGGCCGTCCGGACAGTTGCGGCAGTTCTCGAACGGACGGCAGGGACATGTCCTCACCGAAGCCCGCCGGTCCGGCGTCCAGGCGCCTTTCGAAACCGTCGACCTGCTCGACGTCGCCTCGCAGGGCCACGTCGTCTGCATGGATGAGCAATACCGGTTCGTCCGGGCCTTTCACGGCCTCCCACCGATTGCGCCCACGCCTAACGGCTGACCGGAGTGGGAGAATCCGGGTGTGGTGGAGCGCAGGGGAACGTTGGGGCCGGTGGACGAGGCCGGGCGGAGGCGCCTGATCCTTCCCGGTCAAGTGGTGACTCTGGTGTCGGGGCAGGCCACCGACGACGAGATCAAGGCGGAGTTCGGCCTTGATCTGCTGGTACACAGTGGTCGTCTGGTGTTGAGCCCGTCCGGTGGTGTGTGTCTTGACGGTCCGGCTGCGGGTGTGAAGCTCGACTACGTGACCAACGAAGTGGGTGACATGGTGGTCGACTTCGATGGATCACCGCGCTATCAGGTGACCTCGCCGGGTGATGAGCGGCGGCCCGCTGAGCTGCGGCATGTTCCGGACGGTGTGGCGGTGACCGGGCGGATCGCCGTGCACACCCGGTTCGCTGGCGATTAGCCTAAGGCGAGCAGTTCAGCGAGGCGGGACGCGCCCACGTTGCCGCCGGACAGGATCACGCCGATGCGGGCGGGGGCCGGGGTCAGACGTCCGGTGAGCAGGGCGGCCAGGCCGGCGGCGCCGCTCGGTTCCAGGACGATCTTGAGGCGGTCCAGGGCGAAACGCATCGCGTCGCGCAGTTCGTCGTCGCTGACCAGGACGATGTCGTCGACCAGGTGCTGGTTCAGCGGGAACGTGACGTCGCCGGGGATCGGGACGGTCAGGCCGTCGGCGATGGTGCGGGGGACGTCGATGCGGACCGGGCGGCCGGCTTCGAGGGACCGTCTGGTGTCGTCGCCGGCTGCGGGTTCGACGCCGATCACGCGGATCCGGGGGTGGATGGTCTTCGCGACGGTGGCGCTGCCGGCGATCAGGCCGCCGCCGCCGACCGGAGTGACGATGGCGTCCAGTTGACCGGCCTCGTCGAGCAGTTCCAGGGCGGCGGTGCCCTGACCGGCGATCACGTCGGGATGGTCGTACGGCGGGATCAGGGCCAGGCCACGGGAGATGGCCAGGTCGCCGGTGATCGCCAGCCGGTCCTCGGTGTAGCGGTCGTAGAAGACGGTTTCCGCGCCGTACCCGCGAACCGCCTCGATTTTGACCTGAGGGCTGTCGGACGGCATCACGATCACCGCGCTGCTGCCGAGTTCCCGGGCGGCGATGGCGACTGCCTGGCCGTGGTTGCCGGAGGAGAAGGCGACGATTCCCCTGGCCAGCTGCTCGGCGGAAAGCCGGGAGGCGGCGTTGTAGGCGCCGCGGAACTTGAAGGCGCCGCCGCGCTGGAAGTTCTCCGCCTTGAGGAACACCGAGGCGCCGACCAGGGCGTCCAGGGTCCGGGAGCGGATCACCGGCGTGCGGTGGGCGATGCCGTCGAGGCGGACGGCGGCGTCGCGGACGTCCTGCAGTGTCACCATGCCGAAGATCGTATGTGGATCATGACGGTAAGCCCAGGTCGACGGTGAACACGGTGCCCTGACCTGGGGTGCTGTGCACGGCCACGGTGCCGCCGTGGGCTTCGACCAGCTTGCGGGTGATGGCCAGGCCGAGGCCGCTGCCGCCGGTGGCACGGCTGCGGGACTGGTCGGCACGCCAGAACCGGTCGAAGATCTTCGGCAGGTCGTCGGCGGGGATGCCGACTCCGGTGTCCTGGACGGTGATGGTGGTGCCCGACGCGGCGACGGTCACCGCACCGCCGGAGGGGGTGTAGCGGATCGCGTTGGACACCAGGTTCCCGACGATCTGTTTCAGCCGCACCGGGTCGGCGTCGATCACCGGGTCGCCGGCCACGTCCAGGGTCAGCCGTACGTCCGCAGCCTGCGCTGTTCCCCGATGGCTCTCCACCACCTGCCCGAGCAGTTCCCGCACGTCCGACAAGGACCGGTGCATCCGCAGCGTGCCGGCGTCCCCGGCGGCCAGGTCGCTCAGGTCGTCGATGATGTGCTGCAACTGGACGGCCTCCTCGTGCAGCAGGGTCAGCAACTGGCCGTCGGTGGGCGCCAGGTCGTCCTGGGCGGCCTCCAGCCAGCTGCGGATGTTGGTGAGCGGGGTCCGCAGCTCGTGGGCCACGTCGCTGACCATGGCCCGGCGCTGGGCTTCGGCCCGGTCCCGGCGGCCGGCGGAGTCGTTGAGGGCCTGTGCGAGCCGGCCGATCTCGTCGCGTCGGCCGGACGGCACCGGCGCCTGCCCGTCGGCGGCTTCGGTGAGCGCCCGCAACGGGCGGATCAGCCGGCGCCCGACCAGCACGGTGACCAGGATGGTGGCGAGCAGCACGGCGGCGGTCACTCCGGCGATCCGGACCACGTTGTCGCGGGACAGGGTGAACGTGGTGAAATCGTCACCGGTGTCGGGGTCGGTGACGAACAGCAGGGCCGCCGGCGCGACGTACGGCTGAAATTGGATCTTTCGCGATTTCTCCAGGCAGGAAGCGGCGCGTGCCGGGGCCTTCATCGGCTCGGCCGGCGCGACCTTCTCCGACTCGCTGCGGGGCACGAGGAACATCCGCAGGTCGGGCCGGAGGTACAACTGCTTGTCCGCGGGGAGGTCGAGGCACCGGCCGGTGAGCTTCGCCAGCGCCCGCAACGCCTTCCGCTCGGTCGCGGTGGTGTTGTCGGCGTACTTCTCCAGGCACTGCGGGCCGATGCCGGCCGGGTCGTCACCGCTGGGTTCCGCGGCGGCCCGGCCACCGGGTGTCTCGACCACGGCTGCCGCCACCCCGGCCGCCGCCATGCAGATGACCTGGTCGGAGGCCCACTTGAGGTAGGTGTTCCGTTCCCGATCCGGCAGCTGGAACGGGCCGACCACCCGTTCGTCGATGCGGGAGGTGCCACCGGTCAGCCCCAGGTCCAGGTCGAGCGGGTCGACGACGGCCGACGGCCGGGCGTTCCGCAGCGACGGCCCCGGCCCGGACTCGACGATCACCTGCCGGTCCGGGGTCATCAGGGTGATCCGGCGGCCCAGTTCCGCGGCCCGGGAGGCGATCAGGTCGTGCGCCCCGGACCAGTCGGGGTGGGCGGCGGCGTACCCGATCAGCATGTCGTAAACGCCTTTGTCGTCGGTCAGCGACCGCCCCTGCTCCTGGCGGATCGCCCGCGTCGCGGTCTGGGTGGCCAGCCAGGCGGTGGTGGCGATGGCCGCGACCGCGATCAGCACCGAGGTGGCCAGCAGCCGGGTGACCAGGCTGTGCCGCACCGGCACGCGGCTGGGGCTCATGCTTCGGCTACCAGCTTGTACCCGATGCCGTAGACGGTGACCAGCCGCTGCGAGCCGATCTTGCGGCGCAGGTTCATCACGTGCATGTCGATGGTGCGCTCGGTGGAGCTGCGGTCGATGCCGCGGGTGTGGTGCAGCAGCTGGGCGCGGCTGAACACCCGGTCGGGCTGCCCGGCCATCGCGGACAGGATCGCGAACTCCCCGCGGGTGCATTCGATCGCCGCACCGTCGACGGTCACCTGATGACTGGTCTGGTTGACGGTGACACCGCCGATCTCCCGGATCTCGGCCGTCGTCACCACCACGGGCCGCCGCCGCAGCAGAGTCCTGATCCGGGCCATCAACTCCCTGGGACTGTACGGTTTGACCAGGTAGTCGTCGGCTCCCAGCTCCAGGCCGAGCAGCAGGTCGTCCTCGGTGCGCCGCGCGGTCAACATCAGCACGAGCACGTCCGACTCGGCCCGCAGGGTCCGGCACACGTGCAGCCCGTCCAGTTCCGGCATCATCACGTCGAGCACGATCAGGTCCGGCTCGATCTGCCGGGCCGTCTCCAGCGCGGCGCGCCCGTCGTGGACCACCGTCGTCTCGTGGCCGTCATTGACGAGGTATCGCCGGATCACTTCGGCCTGGCGGGGATCGTCCTCGGCTACCAGGACCTTTGCACACATGGCAGCGACTATAGGAGCGCAGTCAACGATCCGGTCGTTCTCCGGGCAGACCTGACAGCTTTCTGATGATCTCCCACCACGCTCTGCCGAATGACCCCGATGAGAAGATGGTGGCTGGCCACGGGCCTCGTTCTCGCCCTGGCCGGGGCCGGGGCGGCGGCAGTCGCCGTGACCCGGCACCGAGCGGATCCCGAAACGCCGCCGCCCGCTCCGGTCGCCGCGACGACGAAGATCGAGCGCCGCGACCTGGCCACCAGCAAAACCTTGGACGGCACCATCGGGTACGGCACGGCACGCCCGTTCGCCGGCCACCGGCAGGCCACGGTCACGTGGCTGCCCACTCCCGGCACCAGGATCAAGCGCGGGAAGCAGCTCTACCGTGCCGACGACCTGCCGGTGCCGCTGTTCTACGGCTCGATGCCGCTCTACCGCCCGATCACCGGCAAGGGCCTGCTCGGCCGGGACGTCCGGATCGTGGCCGACAACCTGCGGGCCCTCGGCTACCGGACCGGACCGGTCAAGGGCGGCGAGGAAGCCGAGCTGACCGAGGATCTGATCGCCGGGATCAAACGCTGGCAGAAGGACCTCGGCCTGCCGGACTCCGGAACGATCGCGGTCGGCGACGTCGAAGTGCTCTCCGGCGCGGTACGCGTGGACTCGGTGATGGTGCAGCCCGGCGCGCCCGCGAACGGCGAGCTGATGACGGTCACGTCGACCCGCAAGGTGATCTCGGTGCCGGCCGAACTGTCGCACGCCTCGTCGATCGAGCGCCGGCAGAAGGTGACGGTGGTGCTGCCCGACGAGAAACGGATCCCGGCGAAGGTGCTGGCGGTGGGGCGCACCGTCGCTCCGCCGGAAGGCAACGACAGCCCCCGGCTGTCGGTGACCGTGGTGGTCGACGACCCGTCCGCCATCGCCAAGATCGACTCGGCCGACGTGGAGATCGAATTCGCCGGTCAGGTCCGCAAGGACATCCTCGCGGTGCCGGTCGAGGCGTTGATCGCGCTCGCCGAAGGCGGATACGCCCTGCAACTGCCGGACGGATCCCTGGCCGCGGTCGAGACCGGCATGTTCGCCACCGGATGGGTCGAGGTCACCGGGCTCGACGAGGGCACGTCCGTGGTGGTGCCGGGATGACGCCGGTGCTGTCGGTCCGCGGCGCGAGCATGGTCTACCAGGGCGGCGTGACCGCCCTGGCCGGGGTGGACCTCGACATCATGCCCGGGGAGATGGTCGCGATCGTCGGCCCGTCCGGCTCCGGCAAGTCCACCCTGCTCAACATCATCGGCACCCTGGACCGGCCCACCTCCGGCACGGTCCGGATCGCCGGCCAGGACGTCGCCACCCTCAGCGACCGGAAGCTGTCGGCACTGCGGGCCCGCGAGATCGGCTTCGTCTTCCAGCAGTTCCACCTCTCCGACGGCCTGAGCGCCGCCGAGAACGTGTCCACCGGCCTGCTCTACGCCGGAGTCCCACGCCGGCACCGCCGGGAACGAGCGCTGACCGCGCTGTCCCGGGTCGGCCTGGCACACCGCTCCGGACACCGCCCGCACGAACTCTCCGGCGGCGAACGGCAGCGGGTCGCCATCGCCCGCGCCCTGGTCAACCGGCCGTCCCTGGTGCTCGCCGACGAACCCACCGGCGCGCTGGACACCGCCACCGGCCAGACCGTCCTGAACCTGCTGCGCGACCTGAACGCCGACGGCACCACGATCGCCCTGATCACCCACGACCGGGACATCGCCGCGTCGATGCCACGCCGGGTGGAGATCCGCGACGGCCGGATGGTGACCCGGTGAACCCGCTCGACCTGCTCTCCCTCGGCGTCATCGGCTTGCGGACCCGGCCCGGCCGGGCGCTGCTCTCCGGACTGGGCATCGCCATCGGCATCGCCACGATGATCGTGGTCACCGGCATCCCCGCGTCCAGCCAGGCCGCCCTGCTCGCACGGCTCTCCGCCCTGGGCACCAACACCCTGCAGGCCACCGCGCTGGCCAGCCAGGAACCGCCGGCGCTGCTGCCGGAGGCGGCGGTCGCGATGGTGCACCGGATCGGGCCGGTCACCGGGGCGAGCGCGGTGGCCAACACCCGCACCCTGGTACGCCGTAACGACCGCACCCCCGTCGAGAACGGCGCCGGGCTGACCGTCCTGGCCGCCCGGCTCGACCTGCCCGAGGTGATCAACGCGCACGTCCGGGCCGGCCGGTGGCTGAACGCCGCGACCGCGAACTACCCGACCGTGGTCCTCGGCTCGGTCGCCGCCGAACGCCTCGGCATCACCGCGCTGCCGGCCGGGCAGCAGGCGCCCCTGGTGATCATTGAGGAGAGCTGGTTCACCGTCGTCGGCATCCTCGACACCACCCCGCTCACCCCGGACATCGACCGATCGGTGCTGGTCGGCTGGGAGGCGGCCCGCACCGCACTGGACTTCGACGGCCACCCGACGGTGATCTACGTCCAGGCCGAGGAAGCCCAGCTGGAGGCGGTCCGGGACGTGCTCGCCACCACGATCTACCCGGAGCGCCCCGGACAGGTGGCGGTGACCCGGCCGTCGGACGCCCTCGCCGCGAAACGGGCCACCGAGAGCAACTTCTCCGTGCTGTTCCTGGCCCTGGCCGGGGTGGCGCTGATCGTCGGCGGCATCGGGGTGGCCAACACGATGGTCGTCTCGGTGCTGGAACGTCGCTCCGAGATCGGCCTGCGCCGGGCCCTGGGCGCCACCCGTGGGCAGATCCGCGGGCAGTTCCTCACCGAGTCGGTGGTGCTCGCCCTCGCTGGTGGGGTGGCCGGCACCGGGCTGGGCCTCGCGGCCACCGTCGGATACGCGTACTGGCAGCGGTGGCCGCTGGTGGTGCCGATGGAGTCGGCCGGCGCCGGAGTGGCCGGGGCCGTCGTGATCGGGGTGCTGGCGGGCGTGTATCCCTGCGTACGCGCGGCTCGTCTGACCCCCACGCAGGCGCTCGCCACCACGTGAGAAAGGGCGCGACGGCCGGTGCCGTCGCGCCCTCGTCGAGGAACCGCTAGTTCTTCGCCGCGACCTGACGCTCGCACTCCGACATGTACTGCATGCCGAGCCGGATCGACTTCGCGTCGTTGTCGTCACCGCCCATCGCGATGCTGATGCCGTCCTCGCTGACTTCCACGTACTCGACGCCCTTGTTCTTCAGGCACTTGACCACCCCGACCGCGAAGTCCCGCGCCTCCGGGTTGGCCGGGTCCTTCTCCCACGGCGGCAGCGGCATGAACTGCGGCTCACAGATCTTGTCGGCCGCCTCGTACGCCGCAGCGGTCTTCGGGTCCACCGCCACCATCTTGGCCGCGTTGCCGTTCTCCTCCTTGATGACCCCCTGCTCCCGCAGGCACTTGTAGTAGGGCGCCATCAGCAGTTCCCACTCCTCGGGCGTGGTGTCCAGGCGTTCCCGGGGCCGCTGGGACGCCTTCGACGGCGCCGCCGAGGGAGCCGCGCTCTGCAGGGTGGCGACCTTCGCGCCACCGGTGCCCGACGCCTGCGGCTTCTCCTCCGCCGCGCAGCCCGACATCGCCGCCAGCGCGATCGTGGCCACCACCAGCACTCGACTCCGCATAACCGTCCTCTCACAGAACCGTCCGGCACAGGGTTCCCTGTGCCGGACGGCCAGCCTGACGAGCGGACGTCAGGTAATCGTCAGATTCAGCTGACGGTCGCCGCGAAGGTGATCGATCCGATGCGGTGGGCGATCGGGTCGACGTAGATCCGGTAGGTGCCGGTCGCGGACAGGGTGACCTTGCCGGTGGCGTTGCCGGTCCAGCGCTTCTGCGCGGTGCCGTCCGGGCGCTTCAGCGTCCACGCCACGTAGCAGCAGCCGAAGGCCGCGGAAGCCCGGGTGGCCTTCAACGTGAGCTTCTGGCCGGAGGTGCCGACGAGGGTGACGTAGCCGTTCTGCCCGGAGTTGCTGATCGTCACCGTCTTGGTGGTGCCGTCGGTGGTCAGTCCACCCAGGTTCACGTCGGCCGGCACGTCCCAGGCGGCCACCGTGATCGAACCGGTCAGGCTCTCCGTGGGGTCGATCCGCACCTGGTAGGTGCCGTTCGACGGCAGGGTCACCGCGTTGAGGTAACCGTTGCCGGTCGCGCCGCCGAGCCGGGTGCCTCCCGAGGTGAACAGGCCCCAGCTGAGCTTGCAGCAGCCGAAGACACTCGACGCGGCGGTGGTCTGCACCGCGATCCGCTGACCGGCGGTGCCGGTGAAGGAGAGGTAGCCGTTCTGTCCCGCGTTGCTGATCGTGGCGACCTTGGTGACGCCGTCCAGCGTGATGGCACCCAGGTCCAGGTCGGGCTGCAGCAGATAGGCAGCCGCCGTGAACGAGCCGGTCTTGGTGCCGACCGGGTCGAAACGCACCTGGTAGGCGCCGGTCACCGGCAGGGTGATGTTGTCGGCGTAGGCGTTGCCCGCCGAGTTGCTCAGCCGGGTGCCGGTCGGGCCGTAGAGTCCCCACTTCAGGTCCCGGACACCGAGCGAGGTGGCGACGTCACTGACCCGCAGCGCGACCTTCTGACCGGCGGTGCCGCTGAAGGTGAGGTAGCCGTTCTGGCCGGGCGAGCTGATGCTGACGGTCTTGGTGACACCGTCGGTCGTCAGGGCGCCCAGGTTGGCGTCGGCGGGGGTCAGCGAGGCGGCCACGGTGACCGAGCCGGTCCGGGCGTCCAGCGGGTCGATCCGCAGCTGGTAGGTGTCGGCCGTGGCCAGCAGCAGCCCGTCCAGGTAGGCGTTGCCGATCGACGAGCCGAGCTTGGTGCCGGCCGAGTTGTAGATGCCCCAGCGCAGCCCGCAGCAGGCGAAGATCGCCGAGGCGTCGGTCGTCTTCACCGAGACCTTCTGGTTCGGGGCGACGGTGGTGAAGGTCAGATAGCCGTTCTGCCCCGGGTTGGTGATCGTGGCGACCTTGGTGGTGCCGTCCAGCGGCAGGACGCCCAGGTTCGCGTCCGCCGGGATCTTGACGACCGTGACGTCGACCGAACCGGCCGAGGCCGACAGGTTGCTCACCTGGAGTGTCTGGGTGCCGGTGATCGAGGTGGGGGTCAGTGTCTCCACCCAGCCGGCGTTGACCCGGCGGCAGTCACCAGTACCCAGATTGACCATGCCGACGTCGTACACGGCGGCTTCGAAGGTGCAGCCGCCCGGTGTCGCGTTCTCGGTCACCACCGCGACCCGGTCACCCACAGTGGTGTCGAAGACCCGCAGCACCTTCTTACCGGCCGGGATGCTCAGCGAGAGCTTCGTCGCCACCGTGGTCCGCGCGGTCCCGGAGATGTCGGCGACCGTGGTGAACGGCGGCGCGATGAACAGATCGGTGGAACTGGTCCCGGTACCGCCCACATTGGTCAAGGCGATCTTCCCGCCGCTGGTATCGGGTGGGACCTTGAAAGTCAGGCTGGTAGCCGTCGGCGTGCCGGTCACCGTCGCGGTGATGCCGTTGACCTTGACGACCGCGCTGGCCTGATTCAGGCCGGTTCCGGTCACCGTGATCGTGTCGTCGACAGCCGCGTTCGCCGGTGAGAACGAGGTGATGGCCGGTGCCGCGGCCCACGCCGGCGAGGCCAGGAACGGGACACTCGCCGCTCCGAGGACGAGCGCCGCCGACACTCTCACGATGCTTGACGTTCCCTGCATGATGCCTCCCTGGTTTTCCTGATACGCAAAACCATTACGGGTGGCTGAAGGGCCGGATGCGGAAACCGGGATGTTGGCAACCACGCTGCAACCCCGCATCGGGCCGGACCCCACCTGATCAGGCGGAATCCGGCCCTGGCGGGTCAGCTGTGGGAAATCGCGGCCTCCTGGACCGGCAGTGCTGCTACGTACCGCTGCATGAAGGCGTTGAAGCCCTCCACGTCGGTCTTCTCCGGCTCGGCGGTGCTCAGCTCGGCACCGGCGAACACCCGGGTGGTCAGGAAGTCGTCCAGGCTCTGGCCCGGCTGCCTCTCGGCCACGAACGCGGCGAGCACCGCGATGCCCCACGCGCCGCCCTCGGACGCGAAGTCGCCGACCGTGACCGGCGTGTCGATGGCGGCGGCCAGCAGCTTCTGCGCCACACCCTCGGTCTTGAACAGGCCGCCGTGCGCGAACATCTTGTCCAACCGCACCGACTCGGACTTCTGCAGCACGTCCATGCCGATCCGGAGCGTGGCCAGAGCGGCGTACAGCTGGGTCCGCATGAAGGTGGAGAGATTCAGAGCACTTCCCGGCGTACGCAGGAAGAGGGGTCGCCCTTCGTGCAGTCTGGTGATCGGCTCGCCGGCCAGGTTGTTGAACGCCAGCAGCCCGCCACCGTCCGGAGCCCCGTCCAGCGCCGACCGGAACAGCGTCTCGAACACCGTGCCGCTGTCCGCCTGCACGCCCAGCGCGGTGGCGAACTCGCCGAACAGGCCCGCCCACGCGTTCAGCTCGCTGGCACCGTTGTTGCAGTGCACCATCGCCACCAGATCCCCGGCCGGGGTGGTGACCAGGTCGACCTCCGGGTGCACCCGGCTCAACGGCCCGTCCAGCACGATCATCGCGAAGATGCTGGTCCCGGCGCTGATGTTGCCGGTGCGGCGGGCCACCGAGTTGGTGGCCACCATGCCGGTCCCGGCGTCGCCCTCCGGCGGGGCCAGCACCGCACCCGGCTGCAGAGTGCCGCTCGGGTCCAGCAGCCGCGCGCCGGCTTCGGTCAGGGTGCCGGCCGCCTCACCCGCGGGCAGCACCGCCGGCAGCAACTCGGCCAGCTTCCGCGGCACCCGCCCGGCGGCCAACTCGTCGAACTGGGTCAGCATCCGGGTGTCGTAACCACCGGTCGTCACGTCGATCGGGAACACCCCGCTGGCGTCGCCGACACCGAGCACCTGACGGCCGGTCAGCTTCCAGTGCACGTACCCGGCGAGCGTGGTGACGTGTGCCAGCCGGGGCAGGTGCTCCTCACTGTTCAGCACCGCCTGGTAGAGGTGCGCGATCGACCACCGATGCGGGATGTTGTGCCCGAACAGCTCGCTGAGCTGCTCGGACGCGTCACCGGTGTTGGTGTTGCGCCACGTCCGGAACGGGGTCAGCAGCTCACCGTCACCGTCGAACGCCAGGTAGCCGTGCATCATCGCGGAGACGCCGAGCGCCCCCGTGGTCCGCAGCTCGGTGCCGAACTTGGCCTTGACGTCGGCGGCCAGCGCGGCGAAACAGCCCTGCAGCCCTTCCCAGACGGCCTCCAGGGAGTACGTCCAGGTCCGGTCGACGAACTGGTTCTCCCAGTCGTGACTGCCGACCGCGATCGCCGAGTGGTCCGGCCCGGTCAGCACCGCCTTGATGCGGGTCGACCCCAGCTCGATCCCGAGCGCGGTCCGCCCCTGGTCGATCGCCTCGCGCAAGTCATCCGTGTCGCTCATGAACATGTTTCTACACCGGGCGGTGTCAGAAGTGTGTCTTGGGGATGACGGCGTGCACCCCGACCGTCCGGTCCACCACCTGCGACACGTGGAAGTCGGCCGCGGCGGAGAGGTAGGCGTACGCGATCGCCCGATTCATGCCCAGGTCGTGCTCCAGGAAGTCCAGCGCGTTGACCACCGCCCGCCGCATCGCGACGTCCAGGTCGTTGCCCTGGCCACCCTGCGAGCCGTCCGGGTCGGAGAGCCCGATCGGCACCCACGCGTCCGGCGTCTCCGCGAACGGATAGCGGAACGCCACCGACGGCGCGCCCTTCTTGACCGCGGTCAGCCGGTAGGTGGCCCGCAGCGACCCCTCCATCGCGGTCAGGGCCACCTCGCCGTTACCCATCGCCATGTGCGGGTCGCCGACGTAGAACAGTGCACCTTCGGCGAAGACCGGCAGGTAGAACGTCGACCCACGGCCCAGCAGATTGATGTCGATGTTGCCGCCGCCGAGCGTCGGCGGGATCGAGTTGAGGGCCGGATCGGTCAGCGCCGCCGCGTCCGCGAAAGCCACTCCCATCATCCCCATGAACGGATTGAGCGGGAACGTGACCTGTTTCCCCCGGCCGCGCGGCAGCACCCCGGTCAGGTCACCACGACGCGAAGTGCGGACCGGAGTGAAGACCGAGACGTTGCCGTACCGGCGCGGATCACCGGTGGCCCGGCCGTCGGTGGCCACCGGCGGCATGATCTCGGACTCCGCGATGCCCGCCGGGACCGCCCCACCGGCGAGGCGCGGCAGGGCACCCTTCCCGTGCCGGCTGGAGATGACGCCGTACGGCACCCGGGGCAGCGCCGACAGGATCTCCACCTTGAGCACGTCGCCCGGAGCCGCCCCGTCGACATGGATCGGCCCGGTCACCACATGCGGACCATCAACGTCAAAATTGCGTGTCGTACGGGTGTAGCCACGCGCGATGTCGACGGCGTCGGTCAGCACGTCACCCCGTTTCACCCCGCGCTCGGCGAACCAGGTGACCGGATCCCGCCCCTGATCCTCAAGGATGCCCTCGTGCGACACGGTGTCCACGGTGACCGTCTCCCCGGACCGCATCCGCAGCACCGGCGCACTCCCGGTCGACGGCACATACCCCCACCGCACCTGATCCGGCCGCGACCGCAGATAGTGCCGCCCGTGGATCGGCCCCTTCCCCGGCTGCAGAATCGCCCCCGGCGAGGTCCCGGCCATCGCCGGAGCCGCGATCGTCCCGGCTGCGGCACCGCCGGCGCCGACCGCGGCCACCGCCCGCAGAAAGGTCCGCCGCCCCAGCGCCGCGATCAGCGCATCCCTGACCTTGTGCATGTCCGGCCTCCTCGAAAGAACATCGATGATCAACGTTCCTATGGGGACGCCGTTTACCCCACATGACAACCCTGTTACTTCCGTTCGCCACACCGCGGCCACCGGAGAACAGAGGCGGGACGGGTCAGGTCCAGGGCAGGCCGGACCGGGTCTTCCAGTAGTCGGCGGCCGGTTCGGCGAGGGTGTTCAGCTGCTCCAGGTCGGTGTCGCTCAGGGTGACGGTGGCGGCTTGCAGGTTGGAGTCGAGCTGGGCGGTGGTGGCGGCGCCGGACAGGACGATCGTCGCCCACGGCTGGTGCAGGGCGGCGGCCAGTGCTGTCGTGTCGCGGTCGGCCAGGCGGCCGTTGGCCATCGCCTCCTTCACGATCACCGCGACACCGGCGGCGTGAGCCTCGGCCAGGGCGGGACCGGCGCTGGGTTCCAGGAGGTTCCAGGTGGCCTGGACGCTGCGGAACAGGGAGTGGCCGTCGACCTCGATCGCCAGGGCGGCCCGGATCGCGTCGGCCTGCGCGGGGCCGCTGGTGGACAGGCCGACCACGGCACCCTGACCGGCCAGCCGACGGTGCAACTCCCGGTCGGTGAGCGCTGGGCTGTCGGGGGTGACCGAGTGGATCTGGTAGAGGGCCAGACCGTCGCCGAGCAGGGCCCGGCTCTCGGTGATCTGCCGGTCGAACGCGGCGACCCCGTGGTCCTTGACCTCGTGCACGTCGGCGGTCACCCGCCAGTCCGCGGTGTAGGTGTAACCCCACTTGCTGCCGGCCACCGCGCGATCATGGCCGGGTAGCCAGCTCGCCAGGAACTCCTCGGCCCGGCCGTACGAGCGGGCCGCGTCGAAATAGCGGACCCCGGCGGCGTACGCCCGGTCCATCAGGTCGTGGGCCCGGTCCCGCATCGCCTCGGTGGTGCGGTCCGGCGGTAGGTCCCGGGTCCGGCCGAGGTTGATGTAGCCGGGGCGGCCCACCGCGGCCAGTCCCAGACCGATCCGGGCCACGCCGGTGAAGTCGTCGAAGAGATCCACGAGATGATCCAACACCATCTGGCGCGATCTTCACTGTCGGTGTTGGATAGCCGCGTGGACGACAGCAGCGCAGCCCCCCACGGAATCGACCCGACGCAGCCGCATCCGGCCCGGCGCTACAACTACTGGCTCGGTGGCAAGGACAACTTCGCCGCCGACCGCGCCTCCGGCGACGAGCTGGAGAAACACTTCCCTAAAGTACGGCTGGGTGCGCTCGCCAACCGGGCCCTCCTGCAGCGGGCCACCGGTTTCCTGGCAGCCGAAGCGGGCATCCGCCAATTTCTTGACATCGGCACCGGCCTGCCGACCGCCGACAACACCCACCAGGTGGCGCAGCGGCTCGCCCCGGACAGCCGGGTGGTCTACGTCGACAACGACCCGCTCGTCATGGTGCACGCCCGGGCCCTGCTCAACAGCAGCCCCGAAGGCCGTACCTCTTACATCGAGGCCGACCTGAACGACCCCGAGGCGATCCTGAAGCACCCGGTGCTGGCCGACACCCTGGACCTGACACAGCCGGTCGGGCTGATGCTGATCGCGGTGCTGCACTTCCTACACGGTGCGGGGGCTGCCCAGCCGATCGTGCGCCGACTGCTGGACGCGCTGCCGCCCGGGAGCTACCTGGTCGCCACGCACGCCACCTCTGACTTCGGCAGTCCGGAGCAGCAGGCGCTCTACCAGCAGCTCGTACAGACCGGTCGCTCCGACGTGTGGACCCGGCCGTACGACGAGTTCGCCGCCCTGTTCGAAGGTCTCGACCTGGTCGAACCGGGAGTGGTCCCGGCCAGCGAGTGGCGCCCCGAGCCGGGCAGCGAGATCCCGCCCCGCACCGACATCAACCTGTGGACCGCCGTCGGCCGCAAGCCCTGATCGCCGGTGCCGGCCGGGCGCGAATCGCACCCGGCCGGGAGATCTGGCCTCAGACGGCCGGGGGCGCTGGGGCGGCCGGGTCCTGCTCCGGCGCGTCCGGCTGCTTCGGGGCAATCGGAGCCTGTCACTGTCCCGTTCCGCCGGTCATAGCCATCGCCTATGACCCTGGACCGGTATTGGTCACTACCGGTGAAGTCGCCCGGGGCGAAACCTGGAACGGTGACCGCCATCGCTCTTCACCCGTCCCGCAATCGCCGGCCCGTCCACAGTGCCGGGATCGCGGCGGCGGTGGTGCTGGGCCTCGTCGCGACCACCGCCGGACTGCTGTTTCCACTGGTCGGAGCGCCGGTCTTCGCGATTGTCGGTGGAGTGCTGCTCAGCCCGCTCGCCCGCCGCCGCGCCGCCGAACTTCGCCCCGGCCTGGACCTGGCCGGCGGGCCGGTGCTGCAACTCTCCGTGGTCCTGTTCGGTGCCCAGCTGTCACTGGGGGAGGTGCTGACGGTCGGCGCCCGATCGTTACCGGTGATGCTCGGCACCCTCGGTGTCTGCCTGCTGCTGGCGTGGACGGCCGGGCACTGGCTCGGCGTCCCTCGCGACCTGCGAACCCTGATCGGCGTCGGCACCGGCATCTGCGGCGCCTCGGCGATCGCGGCGGCCACCCCGGCGATCCGGGCCAAGAGCGACGACGTGGCGTACGCCATCTCGACGATCTTTCTCTTCAACGTGGCCGCCGTGCTGCTCCTGCCGCAGATCGGGCACGTGCTGGGGCTCAGCCAGGAGGCGTTCGGGCTGCTCGCCGGGACGGCCGTCAACGACACCAGCTCGGTGCTGGCGGCCGCCGGAGCCTACGGACCCGAGGCGGTACGCCACGCCGTGGTCGTCAAACTCGCCCGCTCCCTGATGATCATCCCGGTGGTGCTGGTGTTGTCCCTGCGCAACCGTGGCCCACAGGTCCAGCGGGCCCGGCTCGTGCCCTGGTTCCTCGTCGGTTTCCTGGCCGTGGCCGCGCTCAACACCGGTGGGCTGATCCCGCCCGCCGCCCAGCCGGTACTGCACCAGGTGGCGCTGCTGTTCATCGCGGTCGCGATGGCCGCCATCGGGCTGCGCACCGACGTGGCCGCGCTGCGGCGAACCGGCTCCCGCCCACTGTTGCTCGGCCTGCTGCTCTGGGTCGCGGTCGTCGCCACCAGCCTGGCCCTGCAACACCTACTGCCGATCGGTCCGTGACAGACTGCGGGCGATGCCACTGCCGCCCTGGATCAGCGATCTGCCGGCGCTCGACCTGCTGATCTCGGTGGCCGAGACGGGCAGTGTCGGGCGCGCGGCGCACGCGCACGGCATCACCCAGCCCAGCGCGAGCGCCCGGCTGACGAAACTGGAGCGGCGGCTGGGCGTACCGCTGCTGGTCCGGTCCCGGAAAGGCAGCCTGCTCACCCCGGCCGGGGAAGCCGTCGTCGCGTGGTCGCACGGCGTCGTCGACGCCGCGCGGACCCTCGCCGACGGGGTTCTGACACTGCGCGCCGACCGGCAGGCCCGGCTGCACGTCTCGGCCAGCCTCACCGTCGCCGAGCACCTGCTCCCGGCCTGGCTACTGGCGCTGCGCCGCACCCATCCCGGCCTGGACATCTCCGCCCACGTGGCGAACAGTCACGATGTCGTCGAAGCGGTCCGTTCCGGCACCGCCGACCTGGGGTTCGTCGAGTCCCCGCACATTCCCGCCGACCTGGGGTCCCGCCCGGTCGGCGAGGACCGGCTGGTGCTCGTGGTCGACGCCGGCTACCCGCTCGCCGCCCGCGCCGGCCGGGCGCTGCGCCCCACCGACCTGGCCGACCAGCCACTGCTGCTGCGCGAGCCGGGTTCCGGCACTCGCGACACGTTCCTCAGCCGCCTCGAACAGGCACTCGGGTACGCGCCGGTGCTGCCGCACGCCATCAGTCTCGGCTCCACCACCACGATCCTGGCCACGGTCCGGGCCGGCGGCGGCATCGGCGTGATCAGCTCCCGGGCGGCCGCCGCCGCGGTCACCGCCGGTGAACTGGTCGAACTACACGTCGACGGCTTGCCCCTGACCCGGCCGTTGCACGCCCTCTGGCTGGGCCGGACCCCGACCGCGCTGGCCGCCGAGATGCTGGCAATCGCCGTCCGCTGACGTCGGCCGGACACGTGTGGCGGGTCGCATCCGGCTCTGGCATTCCCGGTTCTGTGACGTGCCGCGCTACGGCACCGACGCCGGTGCCCACCAGTCGAACCTGAACCAGGCCCGACAGTGACGCCCCGACAACTCGGGGAGCTGTCGGGGCGTCACGGCGTTCCGGTGGGTCAGTAGCCGAAGACCTGGGTGTAGTAGGGGGAGCCGTCCGCGGCGAAGACGACGCCGACACCAACGGTCTTGGACTGGCAGTTCACGATGTTGGCGCGGTGGCCGGGGCTGTTCATCCAGCCGTCGACGACCTGGGCGGCGGAGCGGTAGCCCATGGCGATGTTCTCGGCGGACGGCTTGGCGTAACCGGCGGCCTTCGCCCGGGTGACGAAGGAGGAACCGCCACTGCCGGTGTGCGAGAACGTGCCGGTCTGGGCCATCCACGCGCTGTGATCGCGGGCCGCCGTGGTGAGCTGGTCGTTGACGGTCAGCGCGGCACAGCCGTTGCTGGTGCGCTGGACGTTGATCAGCCGGTTGATCTCGGTCTGCAGCGTCTGCTCGTTGGACTTCGCCGGGGTGCCGCCGTTGGGGGCGGGCGTGGTCGGGGCGGGCTGCGCAGGGGTCGGCTGAGCCGGCGTGGGCTGGGCCGGGACAGGCGTGGTCGGCTGGGTGGGCTGGGTCGGCGACGACGATCCGGGGGTCCACGGGCGGGGCTTACGCGAACCGGGCTGCGACTTCCACGGGTTGGACTTCCACTGACCCGAGTCCGGCATCCAAGAGCCGGGCTGCGACGAACCGGGCTGCGACGTGCCGGGGATCGACGTGCCGGGGAACCAGGTGCCCGGCTGCGCCGGGTTCAGCAGCCAGGTGCCGTCCTGCGCCGAGCCGGGCAGCCACGAACCGGGCTGCGACGGGCCGGGCTTCGACGCGGAGGCCTGGGCCGGGCTCGTGATCAGCGTGGTGACGCCGATGGCGGCGACCGGGGCGAGCAGGGCGGAGACAGCGAGGCGGCGAAGAAGCTGGCGCAAGAGGTGGCCCTTTCGAAGTGCGGTACCCGCTGTCTGCGGGCTCACCATTGACTTCGACGGGCACCGGGGCGCGATGATCGCAGATCTGGTGCGTGATCGTTCGCGAACGGTTGCAGCCTCACGGCCCCCGGAGAGCGTTCAACCGGGCGGCCTGCCGGTGCAGATGGTCGCGTTCGGCGGTGTTGGTGGCCTGGCTCGCGGCGACCGCGTACAACCGGGCCGCCGTGACCGGGTCGCCGGTGCGTTCGTGCAGGTGAGCGGCGACCGCCTGATAGCGGGGCAGGGCCGGGTCCAGCCCGGCCAGGGCGGCGAGTCCGGCGTGCGGGCCGTCGGCCTCACCCACCGCGACGGCCCGGTTCAACCGGACCACCGGACTGTCGGTGAGGCGGGCCAACTCGTCGTACCACTCGACGATCTGCACCCAGTCGGTCTCCGCCGTGGACGGCGCGTCGGCGTGCAGGGCCGCCACCGCGGCCTGGGCCTGGAACTGGCCGAGCCGGTCCCGGGCGAGGGCGGTCTGCAGGATCGTGACGCCTTCGGCGATCAGGGCGGTGTCCCACCGGTTGCGGTCCTGGTCGGCGAGGGACACGAGACCTACCCCAGCGGCGGTACGGGCGGAGCGCCGCGCATGATGCAACAGCATCAGTGCGAGCAGCCCGGACACCTCGGGATGGTCGATCACGGCGGCGAGTTGACGGGTCAGCCGGATCGCCTCGGTGGCGAGGTCGACGTCGCCGCTGTAGCCCTCGTTGAACACCAGGTACAGCACCCGCAGGACGGTGGACACGTCGGCCGCCTTGTCCAGACGTACCCCCGCGATCGTCTTCTTCGCCCGGCTGATCCGCTGGGCCATGGTCGTCTCGGGCACCAGGTAGGCCGCCGCGATCTGCCGTGTGGTCAGCCCGCCGACGGCCCGCAGCGTGAGCGCGACCGCCGACGCGGGCGGCAGCGACGGGTGCGCGCACAGGAAGTAGAGCTGCAGGGTGTCGTCGGTGGACGGTACTGGGCCGGGTGGCGTCGACGGCGACTCCTCACGCCGCCGGCGGGCCGTGTCGGCCCGGACGGCGTCGAGGTAGCGCCGCCACGCCACCGTGATCAGCCACCCCTTCGGGTCGGCCGGCCGGGCATCGGTGCGCAACGCTTCGACCATGGCGTCCTGGACGGCGTCCTCGGCCGCCGCGAAGTCGGCTCCGCGGCGGACGAGAATGCCCAGCACCGCCGGGGTCAGGCCCCGGAGCAGCGCGTCGTTCACTCGGTGACGGTCGGCGGCTCGGTCAGGAACGGCCGCAGTTCGAGCCACTCGCGCAGCGGCTCGCCACCGGCGCCGGGAGCCGCGGACAGTTCGGCGGCGAGTTCCACGGCCCGCTCGTAGGTGTCCACGTCGATCACCATCCAGCCGGCGATCAGGTCCTTGGTCTCGGCGAACGGGCCGTCGGTGACCGGCGGCTGGCCCTCACCGTCGTAGCGGACGAACGTGCCACCCGGGGCGAGCGCCTGCGCGTCGACGAACTCGCCGTTCTCCTGGAGCCGGGCCGCGAAGTCGTTCATGTACTGGACGTGGGCGGTGATCTCCTCCGGCGCCCACTTGTCGATCGGCAGGTCGAACAGCGGCTCGGGGCCACCGCGGTAGTGCTTGAGCAGCAGGTACTTGGCCATGATGTGCTTCTCCTCGATGCTGGTACGACCCATTGTCGTCGCGTTCACACCAAGGACGGAGCCGCCGGACCGTTCTCGACACGATCGCCGGAGAAATCTAGGTTCCGTTCACCGCCAGCAGGCGCAGGGCCCGGGTCACGTGGCCCTCGGTGACGGCCAGCGCTCGTGCGGCGGTGTCGGGGCTGCTCCCGGCCAGCAGCGTGAGCAGGGCGACCTTCGCGTTGCCGTCGGCGGATCGCAGAGCGTGACCGCATTCGGTCAGGTCCGCGCCGGTGGCTTCGGCCAGGATGCGCAGGCGGCGGTCCTTCAGTTTGGCGTTGGTGGCGAGCATGTCGGTCATCAGGTTGGAGTAGGTGCGGCCCAGCCGGACCATCGTCGCCGTGGAGAACGCGTTCAGGATCAGCTTCTGGGCGGTGCCGGCCTTCATCCGGGTGGATCCGGTCAGCACCTCGGGGCCGGTGTCGGGGGCGATGTGGACGTCCGCGGCCGCCGAGATCGGGGACGCCGGGTTCGCCGAGATCAGCACCGTGTGGGCACCCAGCGTGCGGGCGGTGGTCAGGGCGGCGTGGACGTACGGCGTACGGCCGCTGGCGGTGACGCCGACGACGACGTCGCCCGCCTCGACTGCGGTGACCACCGCCGAACCGGCGGTCTCGTCGTCCTCGGCGGCTTCGGACGGCCGGGTCAGCGCGGGCGGGCCACCGGCGATGTGCGCGATCACCCGGTCCGGTTCCAGGCCGAACGTGGGGATCAGCTCGGCCGCGTCGAGGACCGCGATCCGGCCGGACGTGCCGGCCCCGACGTAGTGCACCCGGTTGCCGCCGGACAGGGCCGTCACCGCGAGTTCAACGGCGGCGGCGAGCTGCGGCAGCACCTGCGCGACGGCTTCCGGGACGTGCCGGTCCTCGCTGTTGATCAGATGCAGCAGTTCGAGGGTGGACATCCGGTCGATCCCGGCACTGCGCGGATTACGCTCCTCGGTCCGGGACAGCGGCGAAGGCGGCGCGGAGAGCTGCGGCGAAGTCGGCGGCGCTGCCAGGGATAGTTGCGACGGGCTGGTTGTCATGTGCGCCTCCGGTCAGTGCTGATGCGCCGGTCGCGCACGGCCGCGTAGGTGGCGTCGAGTGCGGTCCGGGTCTGCTGGTACGTGCGCTGCGCGACGCCGACGAACACGCAGTCGATGACGGTGAGCTGGGCCAAGCGGCTGGACATGGCCCCGGACCGGTACGTCGTCTCCCGGGCCGCGGTGGTGAGCACCAGGTCGGCGAGCGTGGTGATCGGCGACCGGGGGAAGTTGGTGAGTGCCACCGTGCGAGCCCCGTGCCGTTTGGCCTCGGTGAACGCGTCGATGGTGTCGCTGGTGGTGCCGGTGTGCGAGATGCCGAAGGCGACGTCGCGCTCGTCGAGCAGGGCGGCGCTGCTCATCGCCACGTGGGTGTCGCTCCAGGCGAACGCGACCCGGCCGATGCGGTGCAGTTTGTGCTGGAAGTCGGTGGCGACGAAGGCGCTGGCTCCGACGCCGTAGATGTCCACCCGGCGCGCCTCGGCCAACAGCTCGACGACCTGTCCGAGCACGGCGATGTCGATCTGGGAGGCGGTCTCCTCGACGGCGCGGGCGTCCGCGAAGGCGATCTTCTTGACCACCTCGGCGAGGTCGTCACCGGGGCTGATGTCGCTGCCGATCGCTTCGGTGGTGTCGTCGCGGCGGCCGGACTCGGCGGCCAGGGTCAGCCGCAGCTCGGAGTAGCCGGCGAAGCCCATCGCCCGGCAGAACCGGATCACCGTGGTCTCGCTGGAACCGGCCCGCTCGGCGAGGTCGGTGATGGTGAGCCGGGACGCGGTGGCCGCCTCCTCGATGATCACCCGCGCGACCCGCTGCTCGGCCGGGGACAGCGACGGCAGCAGGCCCCGGGCCCGGACCACCGTTTCGGCTGTGCCGCGCTTCCGCTCTGTCATGGAGAAATCTTTCCTTTGCTCGGCACAGATCGTCAATATCCTTCATCCATGGGTACGGGGATGGTGATCGGCGTCGACGCGGGCGCCACGACCACGCGATGTGTGGTCGCGACGGTCGACGGCACGGTGGTCGGCCGGGGCGCGGGCGGCGGAGCGAACCGTAACAGCAGTGGCGGCGAAGTGAGCGCGAGCATCGAGACGGCCCTGACCGGGGCGCTGCGGTCGGTCGACCGGGCCGCGATAACAGCCGGGGTCCTCGGTGCCGCGGGATCGTCGGGCCTCGGCCGGGACGCGTTCCGGGCGGAGGCGGGGCGGGCCTGGCGGGCGGCCGGACTGACCGGTGAGATGGGCACGGTGACCGATCTGGAGGTGGCGTTCGCGGCCGGCACCCCGGACCGCGACGGGGTGCTGCTGCTGGCCGGCACCGGCGCGCTGGCCGCCCGGTTCGCCGGTGGGGTGCTGGATCGCCGGTGCGACGGCTACGGGTGGCTGCTCGGCGACGAGGGTTCCGCGGTGTGGATCGGGGTGCGGGCGTTGCGCGCGGTGCTGGCCGCTCTGGACGGCCGCGGTGAGCCGACGGTGCTGGTGGAGGCCGCGCGCACTCATTTCCGGGTGCCTCCGGCTGATCCCGAGGAGGCGGCCCAGGGGCTGGTCGCCGCCACGTTCGCGGTGCCGCCCGCG
Organism: Actinoplanes derwentensis; assembly: GCF_900104725.1. Taxonomy (NCBI): domain Bacteria; kingdom Bacillati; phylum Actinomycetota; class Actinomycetes; order Micromonosporales; family Micromonosporaceae; genus Actinoplanes; species Actinoplanes derwentensis. The sequence goes on along the minus strand of NZ_LT629758.1, from coordinate 3,338,509 downwards.
CTGCTGGGCGGCTTCGCGCCCGCGGTGAGTGCCGCCGCCGAGCAGGACGACGCGGTGGCCGCGCGAATCTGCGCCGCGGCCACCGGTCGCCTCCTGCACACCTTCGACCGGGTCGGCCCGCCATCCGCCGCGGTCGTGGTGCTCGCAGGATCGGTGCTGCTCACGCCCGGCCCGATCGCGCGGCAGGTGCGCGCCGGTCTGCTGGCCCGCACCGGAGTGCAGCCCCGGAGCGCGCTCGACGGTGCCGCCGGCGCCGCGGCTCTGGCGATCTCCCGGATCACCGGCGCCCCCGTGGCGCCGGTGATCCATGCCAAGCTCACCCATCAGGAGCCGGGCCGGGAGTAGAGCAGGTACGGCCGTCGCCGCCGGTCGAAAGCGGCCAGTTCACCGGACCACGCCTCGACCACCTCGCGGGCCGAGGCACGGGCGTCGATCATCGTGCGCAGGCGGGACGAGCCGGTGAGCAGATCGATGAAGTACCGGGTGCCGTTGTCGGCACGCCAGCCGAACGCCTTCTCCTTACGCGCCTCGACGAGCATGGCCACGGCGGTGCGGATCGGGTCGTACCGCCGCGGGTCGACGATTTTGACCTCGATGCCGGCACACAACTGATCAGCGAACTTGTTGAACGTGGGCGTGAAGTAGGCCTCCCGGAACCGCACTCCGGGCAGGTCGAGCGCGGCCACCCGGTCACACCAGCGGTAGTCGAAGCCGGGGCCGCCGATCAGTTCGAACGGGCGGGTGGTGCCGCGGCCCTCGGAGAGCGCGGCCACGCCTTCGAACATGCCGGTACCGGGGTAGACCAGGGCGGTGTCCGGGGTGGGCATGTTGGGGCTGGGCAGCACCCACGGCAGGTCCAGGTCCCGGCCGAACATCCGCCCGTGCCAGCCCTGACAGCCGATCACCTCCAGCTCGACCTTGCCGCCCAGGAACTCGCCGTTGTAGAACCGGGCCAGTTCACCGACGGTCATGCCGTGCTGCTGCACGATCTCGAGCCGGCCGACCCCGGAGGTGAACCCGCCGGTCATCATCGGCCCGTACGCGCTCCCGCCCGCCGGATTCGGCCGGTCCAGCACGACGTAACGCAGGCCGAGGCGGGCGGCGGCGGCCATCGAGTCGTACAGCGTGTAGATGTAGGTGTAGAACCGCGCGCCCACGTCCTGGATGTCGAAGACGATGACGCGCACCCCGGCCGCGGTGAACATCTGCTCCCACTTCGCCGCGGTGGCGAGATAGGCGTCGTAGACGGTCACGCCGGTGCGGGCGTCGGTGCTCGTGCCCTCGGCGGCGCCCGCCTGCGCCGACCCGCGGAAACCGTGCTCGGGGCCGAAGACGCCGCCGATGGTGACCTTGTCGGCGTGCATCCGGTCGACGAGATGCCGGTAGTCACGGTCCACGCCGGTCGGGTTGGAGACGACACCGATTCGTTCCCCGCGGACGGCGGCCCATCCGTCGTCCGCGAGCTTCTCCAGGCCGGTCCGCAGCGGCGTGCCCAGGCTGACCGGCACCGGCAGCAGGACTCCCGCCCCGCCGGCGAGCAGGCCCCGCCGGTTCATTTCACACCCCAGGACAGGCCATGGCCGTACGGGTAGAGCCCCGGTATCGCCACGGGCAGTCTCCCGCGGGGTGGCGTGACACCGGTCAGAACCTTGGCGAGAGCGCGCATCGAGACATCCGTGTAGCTGTAGGTGGCCAGATAGGTGGTGACGCCGGGTAGCGCGGTCAGGTCGTAGGGGTTACGCACCGCCACCACCACGATCGGCTTCCCGGTCTTCAGTAGTGCCGCGAGCAGCGCCTGCTGCTGACCGTTGTTGCTCAGCACCACGGTCAGGTCGTGTTCACGGGCCGCGGCTGCCGCCTGATCCGGAACGGTCGTGGGCAGAGCAGTCGCGGTGAGTTCCCGGGCCAGCACGCCGATCGTGTCGTACGTACTGGAGGTCCATCCGGTGACCAGGATCCTCTTGCCCTTCGTCGCCAGTGGCAGCAGCCGGGCGTCGTTGCGGATCACGGTCACCGTGCGGTCGGTGACCGACTGCGCGGTACGCCGGTGGGCCGCCGAGCCGACGATCCGTTGTGCCGCGGCCGGGTCGGCCGGTGTCCATCGCAGCAGGCCACGCTTCTGTTTGAGGGTGAGGATCCGGCGCACCGACTCGTCGATGCGGGACTCGGTGAGTTCCCCGTCGGCCACCGCCTTCAGCACCGCTCTGTAGGCCACGTCCAGGTTCGGTGGCATCAGCAGTACGTCGATGCCGGCTTTCAGGGCGAGCACCGGCACCCGCGCGTCACCGTACTTCTCCCGGACGCCCTGCATCTCCAGAGAATCGGTGACGATCACACCGCGATAACCGAATTCCCCGCGCAGCAGCCCGGTGATGATCGGGTTCGACAGAGTGGCCGGATCGCCGGTCGGATCGAGAGCCGGGACCACGATGTGCGCGCTCATGATCGTGTCGACGCCGGCAGCGATCGCGGCCCGGAACGGTGGCGCGTCGATCCGCTGCCACTGCGCCCGGGTGTGGTTGATGACGGGCAGGCCGGTGTGACTGTCGGTGGCGGTGTCGCCGTGCCCGGGGAAGTGTTTGGCGCTCGCTGAAATACCGGCGCCCTGTTGGAGACCGCGGATCTGGTTCGCGGCCAGGGTGCCGGTCAAGGTGGGGTCGCTGCTGAACGAGCGGACGCCGATGACCGGGTTGGCCGGGTTCACGTTGACGTCGGCGACCGGGGCCCAGGCCTGGCGGATGCCGACCGCGCGCAGTTCGACGCCGGTGACCTGCCCGGTGCGGTAGGCGCCGGCCGGGTCACGACCGGCGCCGAGGGCCATCGCGCCGGGGAACCGGGTGGCGGGCGCCGGCATCCGGGTGACCACGCCGTGCTCCTGATCGGTGGAGATCATCAGCGGCACCTTCTTCGACGCCGCCTGGAGTCCGTTGCTGAGCGTGGTGATCTGGCGCGGGTTCTGCAGGCTGTTCGTCCAGGAGAAGTAGACGACTCCGCCGAGGTGGTACTTGGCGACCACCTCGGCGGGCGTGTCCACCCCGTACAGCCGCTTGTTGTCGCTCGAAGGCGTGGTCGCGGCGGTGCCGTGCACATAGGTGGTGAAGAGCTGCCCGACCTTCTCCGGCAGTGTCATCCGGGCGATCAGGGCGTTGATCGGGTGCGGCTTCGCCACCGCTGGGGTGGGCAACCCGATCCCCAAAGCGGCGACAGCAAGGAAAGCGACCGTACGCGTTCGCATGATGTCGGAAGGTAGCCGTGTGGTCGACGGATGGCAATAACCTTCACTCCTCTTGCGAGTCGTGAAGGAAACATTCATCCTCGACAAGTCGGCGTATTGAGGGGCGTTGATGATCAAGCTTCGGTTCGTGCTGTTCGGCGTGGTTACCGGTCTCCTGATCGGTTCACCCGTGCGAGCCGTCAGCCCGGACGAAATCACCTTTCGGAGTGACGTGCTGCGCCCTGGAAATCCCCGTCAAGCGGGTCTACTGCCCGGCCCGATCGAGTCACTTCCGGTCATCGCGGCCTCCTACCTGACGCCGACAGCGGACCATCCGGGGCATCCGGCGTATGCGGGGGCTGCGGTGCTGGCCGCTCGGCACGGGATCGTGGTGTCGCGGTTCGCCGTCGGGGACGCGGTTCGGTATGCCAGTCCCACTGAGGAACTGCCGGTGGAGCGGCGTGTTCCGGCTCGGGTGGACACGCTGTGGGATCTGGCTTCAATTTCGAAGCTGTTCACCACGATCGTGGTGCTTCAGCAGGTCGAGGCGGGCCGGGTTGATCTGGACGCCCCGGTCACCAGGTATCTGCCGGGATTCGCGGCTGCCGGAGTGACTGCCCGGCACCTGCTCACGCACACATCAGGTTTGCCCGCCTTTCGCCCGTTCTACTCCACCGATTCCACACCTGAGCTACGGCTAGCCGTAGCTCAGGCAACCCCGGCTGACGCCGGCACCACCCCCGGCAAGCAGTACACCTACTCCGACATCGGACTGATCGCACTCGGAGTGCTTGCCGAACGGGTCACCGGGAAACCACTCGCCGACGCCGTTCGCGCCGGAATCACCGAGCCGCTGCGGATGCGCGACACCGGCTATCGCCCCACGATCGTCGACCGGACCGCGGCGACCGAGTTCCAGCCGTACGCGGGCCGGGGCCTGGTCCGTGGTGAGGTGCACGACGAGAACGCCTGGTCGCTCGGTGGTGTCGCCGGGCACGCCGGAATCTTCTCCACCGTCGACGACCTGGCGATCCTGTGCCAGACCCTGCTCAACGGCGGCATCTACCGGGGAACCCGGATCCTGTCGGCACGGACGGTCCGTGCCGCGCTGGTGAACTACAACGCCGACCTGCTGCCGCAGTATCCGGACAGCAGCCGCGGACTCGGGTTCGAACTGGCCAAACACTCGTACATGGACGGCATGACCTCGCCGGTCACGTTCGGGCACACCGGATTCACCGGCACCTCGGTCGTCATCGACCCGCTCGACCAGTCGTTCCTCGTCCTGCTCAGCAACCGGGTCCACCCGGACCGCGCGTGGGGCACCAACACGGTGGCCCGGCGCGCGCTGGCCAGGGCGTTCGCCGCGGCCCGTCCGATCGGGGCGCCGCCCGGCGGGGGAGAGGTCTGGCGGACCGAACTTCGCGACGGCGCGGTCATGACACTCACCGCGAGCGCGAGTCAGGGTCCGTTCCAGCTCTGGTACGACACCCAGCCCGGCCTCGACACGCTGACCGTCGAGTCCTTCGCCGGTTCGGTCTCCGCTGGTTCGGCCCCGGCCGCCGAGGCCGCTTGGAAGCCTGTGGCACTCACGCTGCGCTCCGGTTACGAGCGTGCCACCAGCGACGGAGTGGTCAGCGGCTTCGGCGGCCGGCACTGGTGGACGGTGACTTCCGCCGTACCGCCGGGGTCGGCTCTTCGTTTCACCTACCGCACCGACGCCGCCTCGCAGGGTCGCGGCGTGCTCGTCGCCGGAATCGGTCATGTCGACGCCGCCGACGGGTGGACCCCTCAACAGTTATGACGGACGGAGTCGAAGATGACATCTGCGATCAGCCGGCGCGGCCTCCTCCAGGGAGCCGCGGGTGCTGCGGCGGCAAGTGGTCTCGCCGGCTGCGCGATGGGCGGCGGCGGTCCGGCCGGCGAGGGCGCCAAGGGCGAGACCAGTGCGAACAATCCGCTCGGGGTCAAACAGGACGCCGCCCTCGAAGTGGTCATCTTCAACGGCGGGTTCGGTGAGGACTACGCCAAGGCGCATCAAGCGATGTACCGGCAGCGCTATCCGAAAGCGACGATCAAACACTCGGCCACTCAGCAGATCGCGGAGACGCTGCAGCCCCGGTTCGTCGCCGGGGATCCGCCGGACGTGGTGAACAACTCCGGCGGCAGCCAGATCGACTTCAACGGTCTCGTCTCCCAGGGCGCCCTCACCGACCTGGATGAACTCCTCGACGCGCCAAGTCTCGACGACCCGGCGAAGAAGGTCCGGGACACATTGCTGCCCGGAATCGTGGACGTGGGCTCGTACGACGGCAAGTTCCTGTCCTTGAATTACGCCTATTCGGCCTACGGCATCTGGTATTCGCGCAAACTTTTCGAGTCCCGTGGCTGGGAGTATCCGAAGACCTGGGACGACATGATCGCCCTGTGCCGGACGATCAAGGCGGCCGGGATCGCGCCGTGGACCTATCCCGGCAAACACTCCCGCTACATGAGCTGGCCGATCCTCGCGTCGGCGGCGAAACTCGGCGGCCACGAAGTCATCCTGGCGATCGACAATCTGGAACCGAACGCGTGGAAGCATCCGGCCGTGGTGGCCGCCGCCGAGGCGTACTACCAGCTCGCCGTCGACGGTTTCCTGCAGCCGGGCGCCGAAGGCATGGACCACGTGCAGTCACAGACCGAGTGGTGCCGGGGCAACGCCGCGTTCCTTTCGTGCGGCTCCTGGCTGGAGAACGAGCAGAAGGCGGTCACCCCGGCCGACTTCCGGATGGCAGTCGCCCCCACACCGGCACTGACAAAATCGGACAAGCTGCCGTACGAGACGTTCCGCGGCACCGGGAGTGAGCCGTTCATCGTCCCGTCCCGAGGCAAGAACACGCGCGGTGGACTGGAATATCTGCGGGTCATGCTGTCTCGGGCCGCAGCTTCCGACTTCACCCGCCGAGTCAGCAGCCTGACGTGTGTGCAGGGTTCTGCCTCCGGCCTCTCGCTGGGGCCCGGCCTCACCTCGGTCACCGAACTCATCGACGCCTCCGGCGGTGGCGCGTTCACCTGGCTGTACTCGTCGTACTACCGCAAGCTCGAACGTGAGCGGGTCGACGGGGCCAGTGCCGAGCTGTACGCCAAACGCCTCAACGCTACGCAATGGTGCGACAAGGTGCAGAAATCCGCCGACGAGTTCGCGAAGGATCCGGCGATCAAGAAGTACAAGCGGGTCTGATGCGGCGACTGTTCATCCTCACGTTCCTGGTCCCGCCCCTGCTGCTGTACGGGCTGTTCGTCGTTTCGCCGTACGCGCAGGCGTTCCAGATCGCCGGTACGAACTGGAGCGGGCTGTCGCCGACGTTCGAGTTCGCCGGGCTGGACAACTTCCGGCGGCTGCTCGGGGACGGTTACTTCTGGAACGCGCTGCGCCACAACGGACTGCTGCTGCTGTTCCTGCCGGTGGTGACGATCCTGTTCGGGCTGTTCCTGGCGTCGATGATCACTGTGCATGGTGTACGCGGCGCCGGGTTCTACCGGGTCGTCTACTTCTTTCCACAGGTCCTGTCGGTGGCGATCATCGGAGTGCTGTGGAAGGAGATGTACGCCCCGCACACCGGCATGATCAACGGTCTGCTCCGGGGCGTGGGCCTGGACGGTCTGGCGGTCGCCTGGCTGGGTGATCCACGGTTCGCGTTCTGGTGCGTTCTGGTCGTACTGATCTGGATGAACGTCGGTTTTTACGTCGTCCTGTTCAGTGCTGCCATGCAGGCGATACCCCGGGAGTTGTACGAGGCCGCGGCTCTGGACGGCGCCGACCGGCTCACCACCCTGGTCCGGATCACCGTGCCACTGCTGTGGGACACCATCCAGGTCGCCTGGGTCTACCTCGCGATCATCGCCATCGACGGGTTCGCCATCGTGCAGATCATCACCGACGGCGGCCCCAGTTCCTCCTCCGACGTGGTCGGCCTGCGCCTCTACAAGACCGCCTTCGGCGACGGCCAGTTCGGGTACGCCTCCGCGATCGGCGTCGCCATGTTCTTTCTGACCCTCACCGTGGCGGCGATGTTCCTCCAGGTGACCCGCCGCGAACAGGTCGAGTGGTGAAACGCCTCCCGCACGTCTTCCTGATCGGCTGGGCCCTGCTCACCACGCTGCCGCTGGTGTGGGCGGTGCTCAGCTCGTTCAAGAGCGACGACGAGATCCTCACCGATCCGTGGAGCCTGCCCTCCCGCCTGCGCTGGGAGAACTGGGCCCGAGCCTGGACGTCCGCGCACATCGGCCGCTACTTCCTCAACAGTGCCGTCGTCGTCACCGGCGCCCTCACCCTGACCATGCTGTTCGGGGCGATGGCCGCGTACGTGCTGGCCCGCTACAAGTTCCGCGGCAACCGGATCGTCTACTACACATTCGTCGGCGGCATGATGTTCCCGGTCTTCCTGGCCCTGGTGCCACTGTTCTTCGTGGTCCGCAATCTGGGCCTGCTCGGCACCCTGCCCGGCCTGACCCTGGTCTATGCGGCCTACTCGCTGCCGTTCACGGTCTTCTTCCTGACCGCGTTCTTCCGCACCCTGCCCACCACGGTCGCCGAAGCCGCGATGGTCGACGGTTGCGGCCACTTCGGCCTGTTCTTCCGCGTCATGCTGCCGATGGCCCGCCCCGGCCTGATCAGCGTCGGCATCTTCAACTTCCTGTTCCAGTGGAACCAGTACGTCCTGCCGATCGTCCTCATGCAGGGCTCGGACGCCGAGCAACGTTGGGTTCTGGCCCAAGGCCTGACCGCCCTGGCCGTGAGCGAGGGCTACCGGGGCGACTTCAGCGGCCTGTTCGCCGGCATGACCATCGCCATGCTCCCGGTCCTGTTCGGCTACCTGCTCTTCCACCGCCAGGTCCAGTCCGGCCTCGCAGCGGGTCAACTCCGCTGACGCCGGCTTCGTAGGCTGTGACGGTGCCGAGCCCTCAAAGATCAACTGCTGTCGGCCGGCTGAGCCCGGTAGCCCACCGCTGCCACCGGATCGCCGAATCCCGCGCCTTCGAGATCGCCGTGTCGAGTACGTCTTCCGGGCCTTCTTCGTAGCGGAGATCACCGTCCGGATCCTGGCGCACGGCCGCACCCCACGAGAGTTCTTCCGGCACGGCTGGAACGTCTTCGACTTCATCGTCATCGCCGCCGTCTTCCTGCCCGGCCTGCACGGCGACACGGCCGCCCTGCGGGTGATCCGAATCGCCCGGGTGATCCGCCTGGTGCGCTTCTCACCCGGCTTGCGAACCATCGTCACGGCCCTGCTGCGCAGCCTGCCCGGCGTCGGCGGTTTCCTGGCCCTGGCCCTGGTCACCCTCTACGTCTACGGCATGGCCGGCTGGCTGATCTTCGGCACCACTTACCCCGAGGAGTACGGCACGCTGGGCGCGGCAGTCCTGACCCTCTTCGTCCTACTCTCCCTGGAAACCCTGCCCGACTTGATCGGCCAGGGCCTGGACCTGTCCCCGTGGACGCTCGTCTACTACGTCAGCTACGTACTGATCACCGTGAACGTGCTGGTCAACATCCTGATAGCGGTCATCGTGAACTCGATGGAGGAAGCCCGCCGCCTGGAGATGACCACCCACATGGCCACCGACGAAGACCACGACGGCATCCCCGACGAAATCGACCGCATCATGATCAGCCAACGCCTGGACGACCTACGCTCCGCAATAACCGACCTCGAACGAGACCTGAAGATCGACCGCCGCCCATAGAGAACCATGCGATCACCCAACACGCGATCCGCCGAGCCGAGCCGCGCGGGTTGCCCGACGAGGGCGCTGGCCTGGGCGGTTGTCTTCCTCGGACCCGATCATGGGTGGTTGAGGTTGGTGAGTCGGATGTGGTCGGTGGGCGGAGAGCCTGGACCTCTGGGCTCGAGAAGCGGTGGCCCGGTGGCCCGTGGCCCGGTGGCGATGCGTTCGGGTTTGGGTTCGGCCGTAGGTATTTCCCGAACCCATCGCTATTGCGATGACGATTTTCCTCACCGGCGCGACAAGGTGAATTCGGGAGGCCTGACCCGGAACAGCGGAGGTACCGATTGCTCGGACACTGCCGACCTCACGTCGGCGACCGCGATGTCCGATTTCCTTCGGCAGAATTATCCTCGGTGATCCCCACGCAAAACACAGGGAATCCGACGAAGTTCTGCATGGATATTCCTCGGCCATCGCACGGTGACCACCGCTGACACGGTCGTCCGGAAGCACGCCGAGTGTCACCGTGACTGGCGCTCGACCAGCACCATGATAATTCAATAAGAGTCCGCCCCGGCTCGACTGGAACAGAGGCATCACCAGCTGATGGTCGATGGGGATAAGAGTGGGACCTGTTCGCTGGTCTGTGCTCGCGGATCGGCGAATGGAGGCGCCGAGCGGCGACGGCGAGGCCGGAGTCGTCGGTGTCGGCTGAGCACCTGCCGCGTCGGAGGCCGGAGGTACGGACAAAGGCTGCACAGGTGTAGGTGCGGGTGCAGGCCTCGGTGCTGGTGCTGGCAGTTGCGGTGTGGGTGGAGTCTGGGGTGGCGCCGGCGTGGGTCGGGGTTGGGGTGCGAGGGAGGCCAGCCATTCTCGGTCCTCTTGGAAGAGGGGCATGGAGTCGCGTTCGTGGATGCGGCGGAGTTTTTCGGCGTGGCGGCGTTGAAGGCCCCAAGCGCGACGGATCTCGTGGTCGCGGCGAAATGCGTCGCGGCTGGGGGAGTGGTTCTTTGCCTTGGTTCGGTCACGCATTCCGGAAATGCTGAACAACGCTGGCTGACTCATGCGCTGATTCTTCCGCACCCCTTCAGAGAAGTGTAAGCGGATGATCATGCCAAACCGCCGATTCCTCTCTTCGTGAAAGTGGATCTTACCCACGGAATTGATCGATCGCTTGAAGGGAGTGCTGTCGTTCAGCGGGAGTTCCTGACTTCGCGCTGAACGCACACCGCCTGGGCATATTTAGGCGAGTTGTCCGAAGAAGGTCGTGAGTTTGGCTACGGCCTGGGTCACGTGGTCGTTCTGGTGGTACATCGAGATGTGGGTGCCGCCATCGACCACGAACAGTTCCTTGGGCTCGGCCGCCCTCGCTATCGCGTTGCGGCTCATGTAGGCCGTGTTCGCCATCGATCCGATGATCATCAGGAGTGGGCGCGGTGCGATGAGTTCGATCATGGCGAACATGTCGGACTGGATCACCTGGTCCAGGCTGCGGACCGGCCAGGTTCCGCCAGCTCGGGGGTGCTGTCCGAGCGGGGTGCGGTAGTACTCGCGGGTCTCGTCGTCCACTGCCTCGGTGATCCACTCCTGGCGCTGGACGCCCGCGCCGCGTGCTTCCGCTGTTCGGGCGGCCGCGCTCAGTGCGAGCATCGTGCGCAGCACCTCGGGGTCCTGGCCACCGCCGAGACCGTCGCGCATCACCGCGCCCAGGTCGCTCGCGCTGATCGTGGCGACCGCCTTGATCCGCACGTCGGTCTGGGTGGCCCAGGCTACGTAACCGCCGGAGGCGCAGATGCCCAGGGCACCGATCCGGTCGGCGTCGATCTCGTGGCGGGTGGTCAGGAAACTCACCGCGGACTTGATGTCCTCCGCGCGCTGGAACGGGTTCTCCAGACCGCGCGGTTCGCCCTCGCTCTCGCCCTGGTAAGCGGCGTCGTAGACCAGCACGGCGAAGCCCGCATCGGCCAGGCGTTCGGCGTACAGGCTGGCGGATTGTTCCTTCACGCCGCTGCCCGGATGGCCGACGACGATGGCGGGCCGGCGCTGGGCGGCCGGAGTGTCCGGCAAGGCCGCCGGCAGCCGCTGGGTGGGCGGAGTCTCCGGCAGGAAGAGGATGCCGGCGAGCTGGAGGCCGCTGCTGAGGAAGGTCACGTGTGTCTTCATGGCCTTGACTCTTTCCAACGCTGCACGCTGGGAAAAGGGGACAGAACTGGCCCAGGCGCCGGGGTGGCCGCGGTGCGACACTCGATCCCATGAGTAGCGAACTGGGGGACTTCCTGAAGGCCCGGCGCCGTCAGGTGAGTCCCGCGGCTGCGGGGCTTCCGGATGGTGGGCGGCGCCGGATTCCGGGGCTGCGGCGTGAGGAGGTGGCGCTGCCTGGTCAGTGCGCCGTTCTGGCAGGGGATCGGGGTCGGCGCCGCGATCACGGCGGTGACCGGATCTGTCATCGACCACTGTGCCCAGTCCCGGGCGGCACTCCACCTGGACGCGCTGTGGGGGCTCTAGGGTGGTGGGGTGGCCGCCTTTGTGCTGATTCACGGGGCCGGGGACGTCGGGTGGTACTGGCATCTCGTCGAAGCCGAGCTACGGGCCCTCGGGCATGACACCGTCGCGCCGGACCTGCCGTGTGACGACGACTCCGCGGGGCTGGTGGAGTATGCCGACACCGTGGTCGCCGCGATCGGGGACCGGACGGGGCTGGTGGTGGTCGGGCAGTCGCTCGGCGGGTTCGTCGCGCCGCTGGTCTGCGAGCGGGTGCCGGTGGACCGGCTGGTGCTGGTGGCGCCGATGATCCCGGCGCCGGGTGAGGCGGTCACCGAGTACTTCGCGAACACCGGGTACCGCGACGAGGCGAACACCGGGAACCGCCACGAGACGACCGGTGACCCCTTCTATCAGGACGTGCCCCCGGAACTGGCCGCTGAGGCGCGCCGGCGGGGGCGGGCGCAGTCCGAGGTGCGGATGGGGGAGGCGACGCCGATGCGGGAGTGACCCGCCGTACCCACGCAGGTGTTGATCTGTCGTGATGACCGGCTGTTTCCGCCCGCCTATCTGCGCCGGGTCGTGCGGGAGCGGCTGGGGGTGACCCCGGTCGAGATCGACGGCGGGCACACCCCGGCCCTGAGCCGCCCCCGCACGCTTGCTCACTGCCTGCGGTGACGGTAGTGGTGGACGGCGAGGCCGGTGCCGCTGACCAGGGCCAGCAGGCCGAAACCGGCGCTGACGAACTCGTTGACACCGGCCGCCGAGGTGACCGCGTTGGCGGCCAGGCCGACGATCAGCAGAAGCCACAGGACCGGGCGAAGGTTGTCGTTCATGGGCTCGACGCTAGGAATCCGGCACCGGCCGCGACCATCCCGCCAGGGGCACTTCTGAAGGTACAGCCAGCGCTACTGCGCCCGGCAGACCTGCTCACTATCGTCGGACGGATGCGGATCCAACGACTACGGATGGCCGTCGACGGGCTGGAACACATCGTCGGTGGCTTCGGCACCGCGCTGCTGGCCGTGGTCGCCCTGGCCTGGTCGCTGCTGGTGGCCGCGGCCTCTGTGCTCGGGGTCGGTCTGCTGCTGGCGCCGACCGTTCCGCGGGTGCTGCGGGCGGTCGCCGACCGGGAGCGCGCCCGGCTGACCCGCTGGGGACCGGCCGTCGTCGGGCCGCCGCCGCTGCCGGGCACCACCCGGGAGGCGTTGCGGGACCCGTCGGTGCGCCGGGAGGCGGCCTGGGCCGGTGTGCACGGCACCGCCGGTCTCCTGCTCGGTGCCGTCGGGATCTCGCTGCCGATCTACGCGGTGGAGTACGCGTCGTTCCCGCTGTGGTACCGGGCGCTCGACCCCGAGGAGGGCGGCCCCGGTTTTGTGATGTGGCGCATCGACGGGTTCGCCGACGCGGCGGTGGTGTGGCTGATCGGGGTGCTGTTCGTCGTGATCACCATCGGGTTCGGTCCCGGCATCGCCCGTCTGCAAGCTTTCGCCGGGCGGCGCCTGCTGGCTCCGTCCGGCGACGTGGACCTGTCCCTGCGGGTGGCCGAGCTGACCCTCACCCGGGCCGCCGCCCTCGACGCGCACGCCGTCGAACTGCGCCGCATCGAACGGTCCCTGCACGACGGCACCCAGAACCGCCTGGTCGCGGTGAACGTGCTGATCGGTGCCGCCCGCCGGGCCCAGCAGCGTGATCCCGCCGTGGTCGCCGACATCCTGGACCGGGCTCAGGAGGCCACCGAGCAGGCGCTCGCCGAACTGCGGTCGGTGGTTCGCGGCATTCTTCCGCCGGTGCTCGACGACCGTGGTCTGGACGGGGCGCTCGCCGGACTGGCCGGGACCTGCGTGGTGCCTTGTGAGCTGGAGGTGGACGTGCCGGGGCGGTGTGCGGTGTCGGTGGAGGCGACCGCCTACTTCGTGGTGGCCGAGGCACTGACCAACATCGCCAAGCACAGTGGTGCCAGCTCGGCGCGGGTGGTCGTACGGCGGGCGGGTGATCGTCTGTTGTTGAGCGTCACCGACGACGGCAAGGGTGGTGCCGACGAGACCGGCGGCAGTGGGCTGGGCGGGATCCGGCAGCGAGTGGCCGCCTACGATGGCCGTTTCGTGATGTCGAGCCCAGCCGGTGGGCCGACGAGGATGGACGTGGAGCTGCCGTGCGGATCGTGATCGCCGAGGACGACGCACTGCTGCGGGAAGGGCTGGCACTGCTGCTGCGGGCCGAGGGCCTGGACGTGGTGGCCACCGCCGACGCGCCCGGCACCTTCCTCACCGCGATCGACGAGCACCGGCCGGACGTCGCGATCGTCGACGTCCGGATGCCGCCGACACACACCGACGAGGGCATCGTCGCCGCTGTCGAGGCCCGTAAGCGGCAGCCGGGGCTGGCGGTTCTGGTGCTGTCCGCCTACGTCGAGCAGGCCTTCGCCACCGATCTGCTGGCCCGCGGTTCGGCCGGTCTCGGGTACCTGCTCAAGGAGCGGGTCGGCCGGGTCGACGAGTTCCTGACCGCCCTGCACCGGGTCGCCGATGGGGGCACCGCCGTGGACCCGGAGGTGATCGGCCAGCTCCTGGCCCGGACCCGCCCGGACAGCCCGGTCAGCCGGCTCAGCGCCCGCGAACGCGACGTGCTCGCCCTGATGGCCGAAGGGCTCGGCAACACGGCGATCGCCGAGAAGCTGTTCGTCACCGACGGCGCCGTCCACAAACACATCCGCAGCATCTTCGCCAAGCTCGATCTCGCCCCCGACGACCGCGCCGACCGCCGGGTCACCGCCGTCCTGCACTACCTCGACGACCAGCGGAAGTAGTGCTGGCTGTACCTCGATCGTCCAGCAGCCTTCATTTCGGCGACCGCCTCTGAGCAGCAGACTTCTGTGCATCCACGGCAGAGAGGTCGATAGATGTCCGTCCAGAGCGAACCCGCGGTCCGAGTGCACGGGCTCACCCGTGTCCACCAAGCCGACGGTGAACCGGTTCGGGCCCTCGCCGGAGTCGACGCCACCTTCCACCGCGGCACCTTCACCGCGATCATGGGCCCGTCCGGCTCCGGCAAGAGCACCCTGCTGCAGGCCGCCGCCGGACTGGACCGGCCCACCGAGGGCAGCGTCCGGATCGGCGACACCGAACTGTCGACGCTGTCCGAGACGAAACTGACCGAGCTGCGCCGCGACCGGATCGGTTTCGTCTTCCAGGCGTTCAACCTGATCGGCGCGCTCACCGTCGAGGAGAACATCCTGCTGCCGCTGAAACTGGCGGGAGTACGCCCGGACCGCGAGTGGATCGCCACGGTCGTCGACCGGGTCGGCCTCGGTCAGCGGCTGCGGCACCGGCCGTCGGCACTGTCCGGCGGTCAGCAGCAGCGGGTCGCCATCGCCCGCGCCCTCGCCGCCCGCCCACAGGTCATCTTCTGCGACGAACCGACCGGCGCGCTCGACACCACCACGGCCGCCGAGGTGCTGACCCTGCTGCGGGGCATCGTCGACGACCACGGGCAGACCGTCGTGATGGTCACCCACGATCCGGTTGCGGCCTCGTACGCCGACCGGGTCCTGGTCCTCGCCGACGGGCACCTCGTGCACGACATGCCACAGCCGGGCGCCGGCCGCATCGCCGAACACCTGGCCGCTCTCGGCCGCCGCCCGGCGGGGGCCGTCCGATGACCGCGCTCGCCGCACGTCTGCTGCGCCATCGGCCCGGCTCGTCGATCGCGACAGTGCTGGCGCTCGCCCTCGGGGCGCTGATCCTGACCGCGATGGGGATCCTCGTCGAGTCGGGGCTCCGATATCACCCGGCGCCGGTCCGGTACACCGCCGCCGACCTGGTGGTGGCCCGGCCCGACACCACGTTCACCAGTAAGGAGTTCGACGGCGAGGTCTACACCAGCACGGTCGCGCTGCCCGAGGGCGGCACCGTGCCGCTCGACCTGACCGGCGAGATCCTCGGCGTCGACGGGGTCGCCACCGTCGCGGTGGACGAGGACATCCCGGTCGTCACCACCACCGGCGTCACCGTGCCGGGCCGGGGCTGGGGGAGCGCGGTGCTCACCCCTTACGAGCTGGTCTCCGGTACGCCGCCGAAGTCCGCCGGGCAGGTCGTGCTGAGTGCCGGCCCCGCCGAGGCCGGGCAGACGGTGCAGTTTCTGATCGGCGGGACGCTGCGGTCGTACACAGTCAGTGGTGTGGTCCGGGGTCCGGCCGTGGCCTTCTTCGCCGACGCCGAGGCCGCCGCTCTCTCGCCGCATCGCGGCACGGTCCGCGCGATCGGCGTGATCGCCGAGCCCGGTACCGATCTAGCCGCGTTGCAGAGCCGGATCCAGGGGCTCGCCGGTGACGCGCAAGTGCTGACCGGCGCCGGCAGCGGCGTGGCCGAACGCTCCGCCGATCGGGCCGCCGCGACCCTGCTGGTACAGGTCGGCGCGTCGTTCGGCGGCTATGTGATCATGCTGATCGTCTTCGTGGTCGCCGCGACCGTCGGCCTCAGCGTGCGCCACCGCCGCCGCGATCTGGCCCTGATCCGGGCCGTCGCCGCCACGCCCGGCCAGGTCCGCCGCATGATCATGGTGGAGTCCGCGTTGCTCAGCGTGCTCGCCTCGGGGTTGGGTGTGCCCGCCGGATTGGCCGCCGCCGGCTGGCTCACCGGTGAACTGACCAGCCGCGGTTTCCTGCCCGGCGCCTTCCCGATGCGGCCCGGAGCCCTCGCCGCCCCGGCCGCCGCCGCGATCATCGTGGTGTCGGCCGTCCTCGCCGGGCTCCTCGCCGCCCGCCGGGTCACCGCCATCCGGCCCGCCGAAGCCCTCGGCGAGGCCGCGATCGAACCCGGCACCGCCGGCAGAGGCCGCCTGATCAGTGGTCTGATCACCCTGGTCGCGGCCGGTGCGTCAGCGGGCGCGGCGGTCTCCGTCAGCGGGCAGACCGCGCTCGGTGCCGCCCTCGGCATGCTCTACCTGTTCGTGCTCGCGGTCGCTCTGCTCGCCCCCTGGATCATCACCGCCGCCGCCCGGCTGCTCGCCGGGCCGTTGCGGGCGGTCTTCGGCGTCAGCGGGTACCTGGCCGCCGCCAACCTGCGGGCCAACGCCCGTGGCACCGCCACCGTGCTCACCTCGCTGGTTCTCGCGGTCGGCTTCGGCGGTTCGGTCTGGTTCCTGCAGGACAACCTGGAACGACAAGCGGTCACGCAGACCCGGGAGGGGCTTCTCGCGACGCGGGCCCTGGTCTCGGTCGCCGGGCTGCCCGAGTCGGCGGTGGCTCAGGTCCGGGCGATCGCTGGGGTACGGGCGGCGACTCCCGTCCGGCACACCAGCATCGTGGTGTCCACGATGGGGGACGGTGAGGTCGTCGGCGCCCGAGCCGTCGACCCGGCCGGCCTGGCGGACACCCTCGACCTCGGGGTCACTGCCGGTGACCTGGCCGCCCTGGATGCCACGACGATGGCCGTCTCGGAGACCTTCGGCGGGGAGATCGGTGCGAGCGTCCCCGTCCGGCTCGGCGACGGCACTCCGGTGGACCTGCGGATCGTCGCCGTCTACCAGCGCGGCCTCGGTTTCGGTGATGTCATCCTGTCCCGTGCCACCGTCGACGGTCACACCGCGAGCGGCCTCGACGACGAGATGCTGATCAGCGCGTCCCCGTCGGCTGACGCCGTGCTGCGCAAGATCCCCGGCGCCACTCTGGTCGGCACCGATGCCCTGACCGGCGGCCTCGCCGAGGATCTGGCCCTGAGCGCCTGGCTGAACCGGCTGCTGATCGCCGTGATGGTCGGTTACACGGCGGTCGCCGCCGCCAACACGATGGTGATGGCAGCCCTGGCCCGCCGCCGCGAACTGGCCGTGCTGCGCCTGACCGGCGTCACCAGCCGCCAGGTCAAGCGCATGATCAACGCCGAACAGGTGGGGCTGCTCGGCACCGCGGTCCTCCTCGGTGGCACGATCGCGGCACTCACCCTGAGCTGTGTGGTCCGGGCTCTGACCGGAAGCTTCCTGCCGTACGTGCCACCGCTCGGCTGGCTGACCGTCCTCGGCGGCACCACGATCCTGGCCCTGGCCACCACGATCCTGCCGGTCGCCCGTCTGCTGCGGATCCCGCCGATCGAACACATGGGCATCAAGGAGTGACCCGCGGCGACATCGACGTCGGTAGGCTGTCGCGGCTTGAGAGGGGTGAGCGTGCGGAAGCGCTGGATGGTTTGGGCCGCGACTGCGGTGGCGGGGCTGGGGATTCTGGGTACGGCCGGGTGGCTGGTCTTCGGGCCGGAGGACGACCCGGTGCGGGAACGGCGGTACCGCGCCGAGTCGGCCTGTCTGTTCACCGGTGATCAGGGGCTGCGGGGCCCGGCCGCGGTGCCGGTGTGGGCCGGGATGCAACGGGCGTCGGCGCAGACGCGGGTGCAGGTGACGTACCTGGCGGCGATCGGTGCCCCGACGGCGCAGAACGCCGCCACGTATCTCGGCGGCCTGCTGCAGCAGCAGTGCGATCTGCTGATCGCGGTCGACGAGGCGCCGGTGACCGCGGTGACCGCGGTGGCGGCGAAGTACCCGAAGCAGCGGTTCGTGGTGGTCGGCGGTGCGGCTACGGCGGCTAACGTCGCCGTGGTCGACGGAGCGGAAGGGGCCGTCTACGCGCTGTTGACCGACCAGTTCGAGGAGTAGTAAACCCGGAACGCTGTGTGATCTCGGTCATATTCTGGCCGGGATCGACGGGCTCCAGCTTGGACCTGCAAGGGCCTTGGGCTGTGGAGATGCTGTGAGGTTGCGCTCGGCTCGGTCGTCCAGTGTCTCGGCCGGCGCATCCAGTGTGGAGAACGGGTATATCGGAGATCGATGATCTTCACCTATGTTCCTCAGGATCTTGTCGCTCGATCTTGGGGGAACAGTGGGTCGCCACGCCCGTCGCCTCGCGGTCTTTCTCGTCCTCACACTCGTCGCCTCGATGGGGATCCCCAGCGGGCTGAAGGGTGACCTCCCCCTGGGCTGGCTGGATTTCCGGCTGTCCTGGACGCAGGCCGCCGCAGCGTACGTCAGTCTCCCGGTGCAGAAGCAGGGCCCCGGCGCGGACGGGCACTACGGCGGGAAGAAGGCCGGGTTCACCCAGCCGGAACCGGTCAAGCGCAAGCCCTGGACCGCGGACGAGGCCGTCGGCGCGGACTCGTTCGACCCGGCGGACTCGAAGAAGGTCACCGGCCGGTCGAGTTCCACGACGGACGTGTTCGAGAACCCGGACGGCTCGCAGACCGCCAAGGTCTCCACCGGCCGGGTCAACTACCGGGGTGCGGACGGCAAGTGGCGGCCGATCGACACCTCGCTGAGCCGGGGCACCGACGGCCGGCTGAAGACCAAGGCGAACTCCTTCGGGGTCTCCCTCGCGGCGCCGCAAGCCAAGAGCGCCGCCCGGCAGGCCGCCGAGGACCTGGCCCGGATCACGCTCCCGACCGGTGAGGTGTTCGCCTACCGGCTGCAGGACGCGCTGGCGGTGACCCCGGCGGTCGACGGCGACAAGAGCACCTACGCCGAGATCCTTCCCGGTGTCGACGTGCGGCTCCAGACGCTGACGAACAGCGTCAAGGAGACGATCGTCCTGAAGAGCCCGGCGGCGACCCGGGAGTTCGTGTTCCCGCTGGAGCTGACGGGCCTGACCGCGGACCTCACCGCCGACGGTGGGCTCGCACTGCGCGACGCGGCGAACGAGGTCGTGCTGACGGTGCCGCGGCCGTTCATGGAGGACTCCAGCCCGCTCGACGGGACCGGCAGCCGGCCCAAGTCGTACGCGATCGGGTACTCCCTGATCGACGTCGACGGGACTCCGGCGCTGAAGGTCACCGCCGACGACGCGTGGATCGACGACCCGAAGCGGGTCTGGCCGATCGAGATCGACCCGACGGTCTACACCGCGAAGACGATGAACGAGGGCGACGTCTACGTCGACAACGACACGACCACCGGCGCGGACGAGCAGAACGGCAGCTCGATCGCGGTCGGCCGGTACGAGAACGTCATCGCCCGCTCGTACATGAAGTTCCAGGACTTCGACACCGACGGGTTCGTCGGCAAGCGGATCACCGGGGCGAAGTTGTGGGCGTACCTGACGTACGCGTACACCTGCGACGTCTACAGCAACATCTACGTCCGTAAGGTCACCACCCCGTGGCTGGTCGGCGACCTGGACACCGCGGCCCTGGCAGCCGGGCCGTCGGTGACCGCGCCGATCGGCACCCTGAAGATCACCGACCACACGCCGGGCTGCACCAACACGGTCAAGGACCGCTCGGTCGGCCAGTGGCACGCGGTCACCCTGGACCCGACGACGCTGCACGACTGGGCCACCAACCGGGGCAGCGCGAACTGGGACCAGGGCCTGGCGATCACCGGCGACGAGGTGGCGACCAACTCGTGGAAGCGGTTCACCTCCGGCAACTACAGCGACGCCTACAAGGCGTACCTGGAAGTCACCTACGCGAACAACGTCGCGCCGCAGGTCAACACGCTGTTCCCGCCGTCCGGCACGCAGTCGCCGTCACTGACGCCGCAGCTGATCGCGGACGGCTACGACCCGGACGGTTTCCCGGCGACCCTGGAGTACAACTTCGAGGTCTTCCAGGAGTCGGCGACCGGCACCCAGACGAAGATCAAGGAGTCGGGGTGGCGCACCGACAAGACGTGGACCGTGCCGGCCGGCACCCTGAAATGGGGCGGGCGTTATCGCTGGCAGGTGACCCTCAACGACGGCCGTAACAACGAGGGCGTCGCCTCCTACACCTGGTCACCGTCCTGGCGATTCCTGCTCACCACACCGGTGCCACAGTCACCGCTGACCGCGAGCCTGGAACAGCACGGTGACGCCGGCTTCGCGCCCGGCTCCGGCACCTACACCAGCTCGGCCGTCGACGCCCAGGTCAGCTCGGTGGGCCCGGCGCTGGAGATCGCCCGCACCTACAACTCGGTCGACACCCGGCTGTCCGGGGCGTTCGGCGCGGGCTGGTCGTCGCTGGTGGACGCCAAGGTGACCGAACGCAAGGACGCCACCGGCGCGCTGACCGTCGCCGAGGTCACCTACCCGACCGGGCAGACGGTCGCCTACGGCCGTAACGCCGACGGCACCTGGTCCGCGGGACTCGGCCGGTACGCCAAGTTCGCCGCGGTCACCGGCGGTTACCAGCTCACCGACAAGTCCGGTGTCGGCTACCTGTTCACCAGCGCGACCGGCACGACCGGGGTGTACGGGCTGACCTCGGTCACCGACACCAACGGCCGACCGCTGAACCTGACCTGGACCGGCGGCAAGGTCACCCAGGTGACGTCGGCGGCGAGCAAGCGCAACCTGTTCCTGACCTGGTCCGGTGCGCACGTCGCGAGTGTCGTCACCGACCCGGCCGTGGCCGGTGACGCGGCCACCGCGGCCACCTGGTCCTACACCTACAGCGGCGACCAGCTGGCCAAGGTGTGCCCGCCGACCTCGGCGACCGCCTGCACCCAGTACACCTACACCGACGGCAATCTCTACCCGACCACGGTGGAGAACCTGGACGCCTACTCGTACTGGCGTCTCGGCGAGGCGTCCGGTGTCGCGCAGGCCGCCAGCGCCGCGACCGAGCGGATGAAGGCCGACTACGGCACCCACACCAACGTCACGCTCGGCACCGCCGGTTCCGGGGCGCTGCCCGGCTCGACCGCGACGGCCGCCACCTACAACGGCACCACCTCGCGGACCGCGCTGCCGGCCAAGACCGTGTCGCAGGCCGGCTACCAGTCGGTGTCGATGTGGTTCAAGACGTCGGCCGCCGGCGATCATGTGCTCTACAGCCAGAGCTGGGATCCGATCACGACGGCGAGCACCGCCAACCCGTACCAGCCGGTGCTCTATGTCGGCACCAACGGCCAGCTCTACGGCAGTTTCCCGACCCTGCCGGCCGCCGGAACCACCCTCGGCTCCTTCCTCGGCAGCGCCTCGGGCCGGTGTCTCGACGCCGAGAACGACGGCCTCAGCAACGGCTCCAACGTGATCCTGCAGGACTGCACCGGCGCCGGTAAGCAGATCTGGAAGCTGACCGCCGCCGGCCAGTTGCACCAGAACGGGCTGGCCACCCGCTGCATGCGGGAGGAGGGCACCGAGGCCGGTTCCGGCGTCGACGTGCAGGACTGCAGCGCGACGGCGGCCAACCAGAAGTGGCGCCTGACCGGCGACGGCCGGATCGTGTCGCAGGAATCCGGCATGTGCGTCAACCCGTACGGCAACGGCACCGTGAACGGCACGGTGATGACCATCTGGCCGTGTGGCCGCCCGTACACCGCGGTCCAGACCTTCTCCACCCAGAACCATTCGACGCTGGCCTCGGCGACCGCGGTCAACGACGGCAACTGGCACCACGCGGTGCTCTCGGCCGCCGGTGACCGGCAGACCCTCTACGTCGACGGTGTCGCCAAGGCCACCCAGACCGGGGTGGTGGTCACCGACATCCAGCCGCGCTACCAGTACCTCGGCGCCGGTCACCTCGGTGGCACCTGGACCGCCCAGGACAACGCGGTCGCCTACAAGAACAACGGCTCCCCGGACTACTACAGCGGCGCGCTCAGCGACGTCGCCGTCTTCGACCAGCCGCTGACCGCCGACCGGGTCACCGAACTCTACGGTGCCCGCGCCTCACGCAAGCTGCTGTCACAGATCACCCGGCCCAGCGGCGCGGTCACCGCGAAGGTCGCCTACGACCCGGTCTCCGGCCGGGTCCGCAAGGTCACCGACGGCGACAACGGTTCCTGGACGCTCGCCGACCCGCAGGTCAAGGGCTCGTCGCAGGTGTACGCGTCCGCGGTGCTCGGTGACAATCCGGTCGACTACTGGCGTCTCAACGACCTGCCCGGCACCACCGAGCCGTACAACGAGGTCAACGGCAACACCGCCACCTACTCCAGCGTCACCCTCGGCGGCACCCCCGGTACCGACGGACCGTTCAAGGACACCACCGCCCCGTTGTTCAGCGGGGTGGCCGGCAGCGAGATCACCGGCGACACCGCCTCGGTCAGCACCGCCCAGTCGTTCAGCGTCTCGACCTGGCTGAACGCCGCCGACCTGACCGTCAACCGGGCCGCCGTCGCGATCACCGGCGCGGCCCAGTCGACGGCCTTCATGCTCAGTTACGACAAGGCCACGAACAAGTGGGCGGCGGTGATGTGCTCCGCCGACGTCACCGGCTCGACGTGTCCCCGGACCGCGTCCACCAGCACACCGGTGGCCAACACCTGGACGCATCTGGCCGCGACGTTCGACGCCCCGACCAAGACGATGCGGCTCTACGTCAACGGCGTGCTGGAGAAGACGGCCGTTCTGACACACACGCTGTGGGCCGGTTCCACCCTGGTCGCCGGTCACTGCTTCCACAACGCGGTGAACTGCGACCTGTGGAAGGGCCGCGTCGCCGAGATCGCCACCTACCAGGCCAGACTCACCGACGCCGAGATCCTCGCCCAGTTCAACTCGGCCGACCGCAGTGCCACCGGCGTGGCCATGCCGGCGAAGTCGATCGCGGTGACCGGGCCGACGGCGAAGAACAGCACCCAGCTGTTCAACCTGTACACCGGGCAGCAGATCGCCGACACCGACACCCTCGGCAACCTCACCCAGTTCGGGTACGACGGCACCACCGGCGCGATGACGCTCAAGGTCGACCCCAACGGCAACAAGACCGAGCTGGCGTACGACGTCCGGGGCAACGTCCTGTCGCAGACCACCTGGCCGGACCAGACCGACACCGCCACCAGGTCCACCACGCGGTTCACCTACTTCCCGGACGCGACCAGCACCAACCCGGCCCCGGACCCGCGCAACGACAAGATCCTGACGGTGCAGGACGGCCGGACCGACGGCACCTACCGCACGACGTACACCTACGACACCCGCGGCAACACCACGGCGGTGACCGATCCGCTCGGCCGGGTCACCACCACGGTCCACTCCGACGGCACCACGGGAGCGCCCGCCGGCCTGGCGACCCGGCAGGTCAGCCCGGGCGGGTCGGTGACCACCACCGAGTTCGCGGCCAACGGGGACATCACCGCGGTGACCGACCCGGCCGGCAAGATCACCCGGCTGACGTACGACCAGCTCGGGCGGGTCCTCACCAGCACCGAGGTCTCCAAGACCAACCCGAACGGGCTGACCAGCGGTTACACGTACGACAAGCTGGGTCGGATCTTGACCTTGACCCAGCCCGGCGTGCTGAACCGGGTCACCGGGGCCACCCACACGGCCGTCACCACCTACCAGTACAACGTCGACGGCCAGTCCACGGCGATCAGCGTCACGGACACCACCGGTGGTGACACCGCCCGGCAGACCACCACCGAATACAACACACTGGGCCAGGTCAAACGGGAGACCGAACCGGACGGTACGGCCACCGCCTACACCTACGACCTGTTCGGTGAGGTGCTGACCGCCACCGACGACGCGGGCACCACCGTGGCCACCGAGTACGACAGCGAAGGCCAGATCCTGTCGGTACGGTTCAAGAACTACACCGGTGATCCCGACGACCCGAAGGCCGCGGCCGACGTCGTCACCGAATCGCGGGCGTACGACCCGGGCGGCCGGCTGATCCGCAGCACCGACGCCGAAGGCTGGTCGACCGAGTACGCCTACACCAGCAACAACCTGCTGAAGACCGCGACCCAGATCGGTGCGACGGCGGCGACCCGGTTCGTCCTCGAGGACAACACCTACGACCTCGCCGGCAACCTGCTCAAGCAGGTGACCAACGACGGCCGGACCACCACGGCGTACACCATCGACGCGGCGGCCCGTCCCTACCAGGTCACCGTCGACCCGACCGGAGTGAACCGCAAGGTCACCAACGTGCTCAGCCCGGACGACCTGGTCCTCGCCAGCACCGTGCGCGACAGCGCCGGCACCGTGGTCGCCCAGAACGAGACGATCTACGACCCGGCCGGGAACGACCTGGTCAACACCACCTTCTCCGGTTCCACGAACGGTCCGGCCGGCCGCTGGAAACTCGGCGAGACCACCGGTACCGTCGGCGCCGACACGGCCGGCAACACCCCGGCGGAGTTCCCGAGCTGGGCGGCCACCCAGTGGTCCACCGACAAACCCGCGTCCCGCACCGACCTCACCGGTTCCGTGCAGATGACCGAAGCGGACACGTACGAGCAGCTCACCACGCCGGTCCCGGTGGTGGACGCGGCCCGCTCCTACTCCGTCTCGGCCTGGGTGAAACTCAAGAACCCGACCCAGAACCACGCCGCGGTCTCGCAGGAGAGCGGCCAGTCGTCGGCGTTCGTGCTCGGCTACACCCACGACAGCAAGTCGTGGTGGATGGCGGTCTGCGACAACGGTGGTGTCAACTGCACCTCCGCCGAGTCCACCCAGACCGCGGCCACCGACGCCTGGACCCACCTGACCGGGGTCTACGACGCCGCCGCCAAGACGGTGAAGCTCTACGTCAACGGCACCCTGCAGAACACCGTCGCCTGGTGCTGCGCCGCGAACACGGTCAACGGCACCTTCGCGATCGGCGGCAGCAAGTGGGACGGCTGGCTCACCGCCGAATGGGCCGGCAACCTCGCCGACGTCCAGGCGTACCAGCGGGTCCTCTCCGACGCCGACGTCACCGCGGTCTACGACGGCAGCTCCACCTGGGCCGGCGCCAAACTGATCCGCGAGTCGTTCGAACGCGACACCGACGGCACCATCACCTCGGAACTCGACCCGAACGGCGAACGCACCTACTACCAGTACGACGAGGCCGGGCGGATGGCCCTCACCATCGACCCGCCGACGACCACCGAGCGGTACGACAGCGCGCCGGTCACCACCCGGTCGATCAGTTACGCCGGCTACAACACGTTCGGTGAACTGACCGAGGAGCGCGACCCGACCGGCAACACCACGACCACCCGGTACGACGCCGGTGGCCGGCCGGTGAAGACGATCTACCCGTCCTACACCGCCAAGGGCTCGGCCACGGCGCTGTGGCCGGAGGAGACCACCCAGTACGACGCGGTCACCGGTGAGGTCTCCAAGGTGATCGACGCGGCCGGCAACGAGACGTCGCTGACCTACGACGCCCTCGGCCGGGTCACCAAGGTGACGAACGCGGACGGCGGACTGGTCCGGTACACGTACGACCGGCTCGGCAACGTCCTGTCGGTTACCGATCCGACCGGCGCCAAGCAGACGTCGACCTACGACTACCTCGGCCGCACCGAGACCGAGACCCAGATCGTCCGGCAGACCGGCGCCGCCCACACCAGCACCTACACGTACGGCCCGGGTGGCTGGCTGTCTCAGGCGACCAGCCCGGACAAGGCGACCGAGAAGTACACCTACAACGCCCTCGGCGAGACGCTGACCAGCACCGACAGCGCGAACGCGACCACCACCTACCAGTACGGCGGCGCCGGTGATCTGCTGCGCACCACGCTGGCCGACAACACCTACCAGACCACCACGTACGACCTGGCCAGCCGGCCGACCGCGGCGCAGAGCTACGACGCGGCGGGCACGCTGCTGACCAGCACCGGGGTCACCTACGACCGGGCGAGCAACGTGGTCGCCGCGACCGACGCCCGGGGCGCTACCACCAAGTTCACCTACGACGCGGCGGGTCTGCTGACCGCGCAGGACGAGCCGGTCGTCGCCGGTACCACGTCGATCGGCACCTCGTTCGGGTACGACGCGGCGGGCCGGCCGACCCGGTTCACCGACGGCCGCGGCAACGCGTTCTGGACCACCTACAACACATGGGGTCTGCCGGAGTCCACGATCGAGCCGGCCACCACCGCGCACCCGGCCGAGGCGGACCGCACCTTCACCACCGTCTACGACCTGGCCGGGCTGCCGGTCCGGCAGATCCAGCCGGGCGGGGTGGAGGTGGTCAACACCTACGACGAGATGGGCCAGGTGACCCGTTCGTCCGGCAGCGGGGCCGAGGCGCAGACCACCGACCGGGAGTACGCCTACGACCTCGCCGGCCGGGTCACCGAACTGTCCGGTCCCGGCGGCGACAACACGCTCGCCTGGGACGACCGGAGCCTGTTGACCTCGGTCACCGGCCCGTCCGGGAACAGCTCGTTCACCTACACCGGTGACGGGCAGACCAAGACCCGCGTCGACGCGGCCGGCACCACCACCTACGGTTACGACCCGGCGGGCCGGCTGTCCACGATCGCCAACCCGTCGACCGGGATCCAGGAGACCGTCGGCTACGACGCGCTGTCCCAGGTCACCAAGGTCACTTACGGGACGAACGGCAACACCCGCAACCTCGGGTACGACAGCCTGCACCGTCTGACCACCGACGAACTGAAGACGACGGCCGGCGCGAGTGTCGCCCGCATCTCCTACGGCTACGACCAGAACTCGAACCTGACGTCGAAGACCACCACCGGGTTCGCCGGAGCGACCGCCAACTCCTACACCTACGACCTGGCTAACCGGCTGACCAGCTGGAACAACGGGACGACCACGGTCGGGTACGAGTACGACCGGTCCGGCAACCGGACCCGGGCCGGAACCAAGACGTTCACCTACGACGACCGCAACCGCCTGCTCACCTCGTCGCAGGGCGACAGCTACGAGTACACCGCCCGCGGCACCCTGCGCCGCACCTTGTCGGGCACCGTCGGCTATGAGACGACCGCCGACGCGTTCGGGCAGATCATCCGTCAGCAGTCCGGCGACAATACCTTCGAGAACTATCAGTACGACGGTCTCGGCCGCGTGGTGAAGACCGGTTTCGCCTACACCGGTCTCGAGAACGACCTGGCCACCGACGGCACCTCCACCTACACCCGGGACCCCGGCGGCGGCCTGCTCGGCGTCCAGGGCCTCTACGCCTGGACCGACCGGCACACCGACCTGGTCGCCCAGTTCACCGCCACCGGCGCCAGCCTCTCCGGCTCCACCACCTACGACCCGCTCGGCAACGTGGTCACCCGGGCCGGTGTCATCGGCAACCTCGGCTTCCAGCAGGAATACACCGAACAGTCGACCGGCCGGGTCAACATGCACGCCCGCTGGTACAACCCGGAGACCGGCCAGTTCGACACCCGCGACACCGCCGGCCTGAGCCCGGTCGGCAACTCCGGCAACGCCAACCGCTACGGCTACGGCAACGCCAACCCGCTCTCCAACATCGACCCCACCGGCCACTGGTCGATGTCGATCAGCGGCTGCAACACCACGTGGACCTGCCTGGTACAGGGGTTCGTGAACTCGTTCGACGTGATCGGCATGGCCAGCAGTGTCATCGACGCCTTCGGTGACCTGAGCGGAACCATCAACCGTTTCATCGGCGGCATGGTCACCGACGCCAACAACTGGAAGACCACGATCAGCAACGTCATTCACGACAAGTTCGACTGCGGCGCCTGGTGGGTGCCGATGCGGGAGTCGACGTGCAACAACATCGTGAGCAAGGTGGCCACCGTCGGTGGCTGGGCCTGCGCCCTCAGCGGCGTCTGCCAAATCATCTACGACTGTCTGAACTACAACAGTGGCGGTAAGAACGGCTGCGCCGAAGCCGTCGGCGGCCTCCTCGCCGACGCGGTGAAAGCCCTGGTCACGGTCGGGGCCGGCGCGGTCGTCTCCCGAGTCGCGAACCGGATCACCAGCCTGCTGAAACGGTTCGGCCTACCGGACCGGCGCAAGAAGAGCAGCAGCGGCAGCGGCAACAGCGGCACCAAGAAGCCGAAGAAGGCCAGCAAGCCGAAGTCCGAGAAGAAGAAGACGAAGGCCAAGACCAAGAAGAAGAGCTCCAACAGCACGAAGAAGAGCACCAAGAAGAAGAAGAGTTCGAACAGCACCAAGAAGACCAAGAGCAAGAAGAAGAACACCAAGGCCAAGACCAAGACCCCGAAGAAGACCACGACCAAGCCGAAGGGCACCGGAAAGACCCCGGTCAAGTCGACCCCCGTCAAGGAGACGGCCCCCGAGCCGCGCCTCGAACTGCCCACCGCCCGGGTCCTCGACGGCAACGACATCGGCTACGACAACCGCACCGACTACGGCACCTGCCCCGGGCACAGCTTCGACCCCGTCACCCGGGTGCTGATGGCCGACGGCACGACCAAGCCGATCGCCGAGGTCGAACTCGGTGACGAGGTCAAGACGACCGACCCGGAAACCGGTGAGACCACGTCCCAGCCGGTGACGGTGCTGCACCACAACCTGGACACCGAGCTCGCCGATGTCACCGTCAGCGACACTCCTTCCAACGTCACTGCGGAGACCGGCGAGGGCAAGGGCGGCCGTTCCACCCGAGGCCCGACGGTCCTCAAGACCACCGGGAACCACCCGTTCTGGGACGACACCGCCAAGCAGTGGGTCGGCGCGGGAGACCTGGAACCCGGCAAGTCCACCCTGCTCACCGCCGACGGCGCCACCGTCCACGTCACCGCGGTCCGCACCTTCACCGGTGCCAAACGAATGCTCGACCTCACGGTCGACGTCATCCACACGTACTACGTCCTCGCCGGCACCGAGCCGGTCCTGGTCCACAACTGCCTGACTCAAGACTCCTACGACTTCGGCGGTCAGGTCCGATACGGAGCCCTGGACAAGTACGACCGGCCCACCGGAGTCTGGGCGACAGTCACGAAGGACATGCTCCACAAGGGCCAGTCCCCGGGCGGTTTGAAGATCGAAGGGCTGCCCAAGGGCATGGGGACCCTGCTCAATCTTGCGAGAGGGCATCTTCTTGCTGATCGACTCGGTGGGAAGAGGAACAAGAAGAACCTCGTCGCCCTTACGCAGGACCCGGTCAACTCGCCGATCATGCGCGATGGGATCGAGCAGACCGTCTATGATGCGGTGGACGGCGGGCAGGTCGTGCAATATTCCATCGAGCCGGTCTATGTAGGGAAGTCGGACACCCCGCGAGCATTGCGAATCAGCGCTTATGGGAATGGGCCGAACCCGCTCGTGGTCAAGGAGTTCGAGTTGAACAACCCGGCTGGCATGTTCGGCTTCGGGGATGAGGACTGGTGACGGACAAGTTCGAGCGGCTTCGTGCCGTGGTGAAGCCGCCGGTTCCGGTATCGGGGTTTCCGGAGTGGGGCGAACTGGAGCGGCGCGTCGGTGGCGCTCTTCCTCCCGACTATCGCCTGCTCGTTGATGGCTACGGGCCGGGGGTCTTTGACGACTTCCTGCACGTGCTCCAGCCGAAATCGAAGTTCCCGCCGATCCGGTTGGTGTCGTTCTCCGGGGCGTACCGGGAGCGTCTGTCGGCTCAGATCGCCAGCGGCCGGGTGCTGCCGCATGATCCGGATATTCTCCTGCCGGTGGCCCGGACGGAGGACGGCGACGTGATCTCCTGGGTGATGGTCCCGGCGGATTCTCCCGCGCACTGGTCCCTGACGATCAACAACTCGAGTCGCGAGGAATGGCTGGAATTTCCGGGCGGAATCGTCGACTTCCTGTTCGCGGTATACGTCGAGGATCTCCGGATGCCGTTCTTCCCCGACGATTTCCCGTCGCCGGAGCGGGTGTTCAGCGCGCATCCGTCAGTTGAGGAACTGACGGATGTTCTGCGCAGAATGAACGACCAGTCGTAGGTCACCCCGGCAGATGCCGGAGTGACCTACGAAGACGATCAGGCAGCGGACAGGACGTCGACGACGAAGCGGAGGGCGCCGGCCGGCTGGCCGCCGGTCGGGTTCTCGCCGTAGGCCAGGTCGGCGGGGATGTCGAGCTGGACCCGGCTGCCCACCTTCGCGCCGAGCAGACCCTGGTCCCAGCCCTTGATGACGCCGCCGGTACCGACCTGGAAGCTGAACGGCTCCGAACGCTTCCAGGACGAGTCGAACTCCTCGCCGCCCTGGTAGGTGACGCCGACGTAGTTCACGTTGATCGTCTGGCCGGACTGGACCGCCGCGCCCTTGCCCTCGATCAGGGTCGTCGCCTTGAGTTCGGTCAGAGTGCCCTTGCCCGCGGTCGCGGCCGGCTTCGTGCCCAGAGCAGGGTCGGCGCCGTCCGGCAGCGGCGGGAACGCGGCCGTCTCCGAGGCGGTGTCGGCGGCGGTGGTGGCCGCGGCACTCGCGCTCGTGTTGACCGTGTCGGTCGGGGACGTGTTGCCGACCCACAGGACCAGACCGACGACCACGGCGATCACCGCGGCGGCGGCGCCGGCCACGGTCAGCATCTGGCGGCGTTTCGCCAGCGCCCGGGCGCGCGCCTTGTTGGCCTTGGCCTCGGCTCGCTTCTCGGCTTTCGTCTTGAGTGGCTGGCCGGGACTCTGGCGCGGCTGTCTGGTGGCCGCGCTGCTGCGGCTCGTCACGGAATCGGGCACCGCCCGACGATACGACATCGGGCTGTGAAACATCCGACACCTGGAGCCGGTGTTCGAAGGTGGATCAGCGGGCCGGGTCGATCATGGTCATGCCGGCGACCGTGGCGTTGTCGAACCCGGGCAGCAGAGCGGCCGCCTCGGCGAGGCCGATGGTGCGTTCGATCAGGTGCTGGGGCTCCAGACGGCCCTGTTCGATCAGGGCCATCATCTCCGGATAGTCGGCGGCGGCCATGCCGTGGCTGCCGAGAACGTCCAGTTCCCAGCCGATCACCCGGGCCATCGGGACCCGCGGTTGGCCGTCGATCGGGGGCAGCAGTCCGATCTGTACGTGACGGCCGCGGCGGCGCAGGCTGAGGATCGCGTCGGCGCACGTCTGCTCGCTGCCGACCGCGTCGACCGAGACGTGACTGCCGCCGCCGGTGAAGTCGGCGACGGTCGCCGGGACGTCGACGAGATCGGTGAGCAGCGTGTGGGTCACGCCCAGAGTGGCGGCGACGGCCAGAGCCTGCGGATTGCGGTCCACCGCGATCACCCGGGCACCGAGCGCACGGGCGATCATCACCGCGCTCAGGCCCACCCCGCCGGCGCCGATCACCGTCACCCACTCGCCGTCGAGGACCCGGGCCCGGCCGGCCAAGGCGCGGTACGCCGTCGCGAACCGGCAGCCCAGAGCAGCCGCCGCCGCGTAGTCGACCGACGGCGGGAGGGCGACCAGGTTGGTGTCGGCGGCGTGCAGGGCCACCGACTCGGCGAACGAACCCCAGTGGGTGAACCCGGGCTGCTGCTGGTCGGGGCAGACCTGGGCCTGCCCGCTGAGACACCAGGAACAGCGGCCGCACCCGCAGACGAACGGCACGGTCACCCGGTCGCCGGGCTGCCAGCGGGTCACCGCGGCGCCCACCGACGAGATCACCCCGGCCAGTTCGTGGCCGGGCACATGCGGCAGCGCGATCTCGTCGTGACCCGCCCAGGCGTGCCAGTCACTGCGGCACATGCCGGTGGCCATCACCCGGACCACCACCCCGTCGTCGGGGGCGATCGGCTCGGCGACCTCCCGGACCTCGGGCTGGGAACGGATGTCATCGAAGACCACGGCTCGCACGTACGCCATCCTGCCAGCAGAATTCGATGGCGTCCGCAGGGCCCGTCACGCGAGGATCCGGAGATGACCAATACCCCGGACGGATTCACCTACCGCGTGCGTAAGAGCGGCGACATCGAGATGCTGCATCACGGCCGCCCGGCCGGGGTGTTGCGAGGGGCCAAGGCGGCCCGGTTCCTGGTCGACGTGGACCAGGAGGATCCGCAGGAGCTGATGGCCCGGCTGACCGGCAACTACCGGCACGGCAACGAGCGGGCCGCGAAGAATCATCCACGTAATCGCGGCTGACGTCCGGAACCGGCCGGCCGCGGTGGTCGGCTATTGTCCGGCTGTGCGGGTACTGGTCACCGGAGCTGCGGGCTTCATCGGCAGTCATCTCGTCGACGCTCTCGTCCGGGCGGGCCACGACGTGACCGGGGTCGACGTGAAAGACGGCGTCGACCTGACGGAAGCCGATCTGGCGCCGCTCGTGGACACCGACGTGATCCTGCACCTGGCGGGGCGGCCTGGCGTGCGCAGTTCGTGGGGGCCGGGTGCGGCCGAGGCTCACCGGGACAACGTGGTGGCGACCCGGCGGCTGCTGGAGGCCCGCGCGGGGACCCGGTTCGTGTTCGCGTCCAGTTCGTCGGTCTACGGGGACGCCACCCGGCCCTGCACCGAGGACGACCCGGTCGATCCGCGCAGCCCCTACGCGCAGTCGAAAGCCGAGGCCGAGCAACTCGTCCTGGCCGCCGGTAACGGGGTGATCCTGCGTTACTTCTCGGTCTACGGGCCCCGGCAGCGCCCGGACATGGCGTTCCACCGGTTCATCGAGGCAGGGCTCGACGGGATTCCGGCTCCGCTCTACGGCGACGGCGGGCAGAGCCGGTCGTTCACCTTCGTGGGCGATGTGGTCGACGCGACGATCCGGGCCGCCGAGACGCCGCTGCCCAGCGGCACGATCCTCAACGTCGGCACTCCGGCGACCACCACGATCCGGGACGCCCTCGACCGGATCACCGTGCTGCTCGGCACCGCGCCACCGACCGTGACCAAGGATCCGGCGCCCGGCGACGTGAACCGCACCTGGGCCGGGACGGACCGCGCCACCGCCCTGCTCGGCTGGACCGCGAGCACCGGCCTGGACGAGGGTCTGCAACAGCAGATCGCCTGGCACCGGGAGCGGCGACATGGCTGACCAGGGCGGGCATCGGGCCGCCTACATCGCGTTCGACCGGTTCCCGTCGGCCAAGGGCTCGGCCGTGCACATCCGGCACATGGCCGCGGAACTGTTCGAACGTCACCGGGGCGGGCTGCTGTGTGTGCTCGGTGGCGGCGGGCTACCCGCTTACCAGCGGGAGGGCGACGTCGAGATCGTACGTTTCACCGAGGTCGTCCCGAACCTCCTGGACCGGGCACAGGCGTTCTCGGCCTGGGTGTCCGAGCAGCTCGCACCACATCACGACACTCTGGAACTCTGTCACGTCCGCGATCCGTGGAGTGCCCTGCCCGCGCTCGGCACCGGGGCGCGCCTGGTCTACGAGGCCAACGGACTGCCGTCGATCGAGCTGCCGTACGCCTGGCCCCAAGCCGCCCCGGCCACCCTCGGCAAGGTCCGTGAACTTGAGGAACACTGTCTGACCGCGGCGGACGCGGTGGTCGTCCCGTCGTCCGTCATCGAGCAGGCGGTGACCGCCCGCGGCGTCGCACCGGACCGCGTGTTCCTGGTCCCGAACGGTGCGGACCCGGTGCCGGCCGGCCTGCCGCGCCCCGCCGCCGCCCCCGGCCGCTACCTGATCTACGTCGGTGCGGTCCAGCCGTGGCAGGGCCTGGACGTGCTGTTGCGCGCGTTCGCCCGGCTGGCCGACGTGACCGATCTGTCGCTGGTGATCTGCTCGTCGGTGTCGCCGGCGCGGTGCCGTCCACTGCTTCGCCTGGCCGAGCGACTGGACTTGCGGGAGAGAATCCACTGGCAGCACATGCTGCCGCATGACGAGGTCGCCGCCTGGCTCGCGCACGCCGAACTGTCGGTCGCCCCGCTGACCGCCACATCCCGCAACCTGGAGCAGGGCTGCAGCCCGATCAAGGTGTGGGAGTCGATGGCGGCCGGGACCGCCGTGGTGGCCTCGGATCTACCGGTGATCCGCGAGGTGCTGGGGGAGTACGGCCGCCTGGTCCCGCCGGATCGCCCGGCCGAGTTGGCGCGGGCGATCCGGGTGCTGCTGGAGTACCCGGACATGTGCCGGGAAATGGGGGAACGGTCCCGCGAACACGTGCAGAACGGATTCACCTGGAAACACGCGAGGGATCGGCTGTCCGGCGTATACGACCGGATGGCCGCCCGCTGATAGCGTCCCGATCATGTTCTGGCGCAAGCAGAAGGCCGCCATCGCGGAGTTCCCTGGGTTGCACCAGGCCCTCATTCACGAGCGTGCTTTCGCGGCCACCCAGCCGGCGGCCGTCTGGCTCGCTCTGACGGCGAGTCTCGGACGGCATGGCGAGGCGGTGCGCCGGGCGAAATGGGCGCTTCCACCCCGTACTCTCGATGTGCTCGTGCCGTTGATCGTGGAGATCTGCTCCGATCTCGGCCCGAAGGGCATGTTGTCGGTCGTCGCCGATCTGCGTGGTGTGAGAGCACCCGGAAAGAGTCACCCGCCGCGTCATCTGCCGGTCCGGCCGCCGGTCAAATCGGTCGCCGAGACGTGGAGTGTGGATCCGTGGCTGCGGTTGCGTGCCGATTTGCGGGACGGCAGCACGCTGGAGATCCTGGTCGTCGACCGGGAACGGCATCGGCGGATCACCAAACGCAACTTCCGCAACAAGACGAAGACCAAGAGCAAATTCAAGAATCTGCAGATGATCAGAGTACGCCGGAAGCTGGCGCCCGCGGTCCGGGGAATGCGGCCGTCCACACCGCCACCCCGCTGGATGGCCGTCACGATCCGGGACGGGGAACGGCGTTCGATTCTGGCGTCGGCCAAGTTCGACCGGCTGCCGCAGAACGGTCCGGAACAACTCGACCGGATTCTCACCGTCGCCACCGAACCGTTCCGCTGGACCCTGCGAGGACTGTCATGACGCCGTGCGCTGTCACCACCGGGTTCTTCACGCTGGGCAAATGCGGGCAGATGGCGGTCGCCGGGTGCCCGTCCTGTGGGCGTGCCCTCTGCGCTGATCACGTGGCCGACGGCGGGTTGTGCCCGGAGTGCGCGGCGGCCCGTAATCAGTTCGCACATCCGGCTTCGGCTTCCGCTTTCCGGCGCCGCAGGTTTCGGCAGGCGTCCAGCCAGAACTATTCCGACCCGATCTGGTACACGACTTTCGACTCCTATGACCGGGCCGCTTTCGACCCGGCCGCCGGTGCGAACCAGGACTATCGCGACGACGGCGACGACGCCTTGGTGGACAGCTGATGCGGTTGCTCTGGGTGACGGAGAATTTCCCGCCCAGCCCCGGTGGAATGGCCAACTCGTGCGACCGGATCGTCCGGGGACTGCGGTCGGCGGGTGTCGAGGTGGACGTGGTTCATCTCAGCCGCCGATCGTCGTCGCGGCAGCTCGACGGGGTTCGGGTGGTGCCGCTCGGTGACGACCCGGAACACGCGTTACGGCAGTTGTGGACGGTGCTCGCACCGTCGATGGGCGCCTACACGCATGTGGTCGCGTTCGGCGGCACCTATCCGATGCTGTCGGCACCCGTTTATGCCGCCTGGGCCGAACTGCCGTTGGTCACCCTGTTGCGGGGCAACGATTTCGACACCGGAATGTTCTCGCTGCGCAGGCAGAGTGTGGTCCTGGAAGCCTTACGGGCGTCCGCGCACGTTTGTGTGGTGGCCTCCGGGACCGCGCCTCTGGTGTCCCGGGTCGCGCCGTCCACCCCGGTCACCTGGGTCGCCAATGGGATCGACACCGGAGAATGGGCGTTGCTGCCGTCGGAGCGGCGGAAAGCTCAACTTTGGCGCACCGGGAACGTCGCCGAGGGCCGCCGGACCATCGGGGTGATCGGGCAGCTCAAAAGCAAGAAAGGCGTCCAGTTGCTGCTGGACGCGCTGTCACTCGGCCGGAACCTGGAGCGTTTCCACCTGGTCCTGGCCGGGGAGCTGGAGCCGAGTGTCGAGGTGTGGCTGGCCGCGCACCCCGAGATCACGTACCACATCCTGCCTTTTCAAGATCGGTATCAGCTCCTCGGCGTCTACGCGGCCTGTGATCTCGTCGCCCTGCCGTCGTTCTACGACGGGCTGCCCAATGTGGCCCTGGAAGCCGCCGCTCTCGGCGTCCCCCTGCTCACCTCGGACGCCGGTGGACTCGCAGACCTGGTCGACGACGACATCGGCTTCCGTTTCCCGGCCGGTGACCCGCACGCCTGCCGGGCCGCCGTGCACCGGGCCGCCCAGGCCACCGGCGAGGAGCTGGCGGTACTGGGTGCGGCGGCGGCCCGCCGGGTCCGGGAACGGTTCACCGTCGAAGCCGAGACCGAGGGTTACCTGAAGGTCCTGACGGCCGCGCGGTGATCGTCTGTTACGCCCAGGGTGGCGGTCTCGGCCACCTCACCCGCATCCGTGCCTACCTGCACACCGTCCACGCCGGCGAACCCGCGACCCTGCTCACCACCTCGCCGTTCGCCGCCGACCCGCGGGTACTGGGCCCGCACCGCCTGCTGCACGGCGACCCGGCAACGGTGCTGCACGAGCTGAAGCCGTCGCTGCTGGTGGTGGACGCCTTCCCGGGCGGCCTGACCGGTGAACTGACCGCCGGGTCGGTTCCGCCCGGCACCAACACGGTCCACCTGGCCCGGCTGCTGCGCTGGGACGCCTACCGCCCGCTGCTCCCGCAAACCCCGATCCGTTTCGACCGGACGTGGCTGCTCGAAGACCTCGAACCCGCCCATCGCGCCCACCTGACCGGCGAGACCGCCCCGCTGACCCTGACCGACCCGCCGGCTCCGGCGCTCCCCGACCTGGCCCCCGATTCCTGGCTGGTCCTGCATTCCGGCCCGGCGAGCGAGATTCACGAGCTGCTGTCGTACGCCAGGGAGTGCGCCGAAGCCGAACGACTCCAGCCCCGGCTGGTCCTGGCCGCCCCGGTCCGGCCCGCCGATCTGCCCGCCGACGTCGAGCACGTCGACCCGTACCCCGCCTGGCCGTTGTTCTTCTCTGCCGCCCGCATCGTCACCGCCGCCGGTTTCAACGCGGTCCGCCAGACCGCCCGGTGGCGTTCGAAGCACCTGATGCTCCCGTTTCCGCGCCGCTGGGACGACCAGTTCACCCGAGCCGCCCGGGCGCGGGTCACCGGGCGGCGTTCACCGGGCGGCGAGGTCGGCTAGGTAACCGTTCATGGTCGCCACGTAGTCGGTGAGGAAACGCTCGGCGTGGGCCAGGGCCTCCGGTGAGTGGTTCGCCATCATCGCGTCGATCCGGGCGAGGAGCGGCGCGAAGAAGTCGTCCACCATCGTGTCGACGCCGTCGGTCGCCCGGAGAGTGACGACCCGGCGGTCCGCACTGTCCCGGGACCGGGCCACGTGACCGGCCTTTTCGAGACGGTTGAGCAGTGAGGACGTCGCGCCGGGGGTGAGGCCGACCCGCTGGCTGAGGGCGGCCTGGGTCAGCGGTGCGCCGCGGTCCTGCGCCGACAGGATCTCCACCAGGGCTCCGGCGTCGGTGGTGTGCAGGCCCATCCGCGCGCCGAAGAACCGGCCGAGTTCGGCGTAGGCGGTGCCATGCCCCCGAAACGCTTGTTGGAGGCGTTCCCGCCGCCCACTCTCCGCGTCTTCCACGGCCGGAACCGTATCACGGTCTAATAGTTTGATGATCAAACGGTTTCATGGTAGAAGTTTTGCCATGACAACTTCCCGAGCGCTCATCTCCGGGGCCGGTATCGCCGGACTCAGCACCGCCTTCTGGCTCGCCCGAGCCGGTTGGGACGTCACCGTCGTCGAACGCTTCGACGCCTTCCGCGACGGCGGGCAGAACCTCGACATCCGGGGCACGGCACGCGAGGTGCTGAGCCGGATGGGCCTCGAGGAAGCGGTCCGCAGCCGTGGCACGACCGAGGAGGGCACCGCGATCCTCGACGGTGCCGGCCGGGCCGTCGCGCGGTTCCCGGTGGAGGACGCCGACGGGCCCACGGCGGAGCTGGAGATCCTCCGGGGTGACCTGGCCCGGATCATCCTCGACGCGCTGCCGGACACCGTCGCCGTGCGTTACGGCGACCATGTCCGGGCGGTGCACGACGACGGCACCGCGGTCGACGTGACGTTCGCCGCGGGTGCCACCGAGCGTTACGACGTCCTGATCATCGCCGAGGGGGTCCGCTCCCGGACCCGCGAACTCGTCTTCGGATCCGCTGTCACCCGCCGCGAACTGGGCGTCAACATGGCTTACGGAACCATCCCCCGGATCGACGGCGACGACCGCTGGTGGCGGTGGTACTCGACCGAGGGCGGCCGGCAGATCACCCTGCGCCCCGACGGAGTCGGCACGGTCCGTGCGACCCTGGCCTTCCTCGACAGCGTCCGCAACCTCGCCGAACTGCCGCTCGACCAGGCCCGGGAGGCCCTGCGCGACACCTTCCACGACGCCGGATGGCAGGCCGGGCGGGTCGTGGACGGGTTCAGCACCTCCAGTGACGTCTACGTCGACTACCTCACGCAGATCGTCATGCCGTCCTGGTCGGCGGGCCGGGTCGTCGTCACCGGAGACTCGGCCTGGTGCGTGACTCCGCTCGGTGGCGGCGGGACCTCGCTGGCCATGGTCGGCGGCTACGTCCTGGCCGCCTACCTGACCCAGGACGGACCGGCGTTCGCCCGGTACGAGCAGTGGATGCGGCCGCTCGTCGACGACGCGCAGAAGCTGCCGCCGGGCACACCCGCACTGTTCTACCCCCGGTCCGCCGCCGGAGTGCGTGCCCTCCGGCTGGGCGCCCGCATCGGCAGCACCGGAGCGCTGCGCCGACTGACCTCCCGGATCGGGCACGTCGCCCGCAGCGCCCAGCCCCTCCCCGAGATGCGTCAGGCCAGCCCGGCCTCGCGTGGTGACCTGAGGTGCGAATCGAACCCGAACTCACCACACTGAAACGGCCCTCGCGAACGCTGTCTAGCGGAAGGCGGCGATGTTGCGTGCCGCCCATGCGGCGAACGGCTGGGGCTCCCGGCCCAGCACTGCCGCCACGTCGGGGCTGATCCGCTGCTCCTGGTCGGTCGGGGTGCCGAGGATGGACAGGGTGCCCTCGACCACCGGGGCGGGCATGAACCGCAACATCTGCTGGCGGGACTGATCGGGTGTCTGCTCGACGAAAGCGATCGGTTCGCCGAGGGCCTTAGCGAGGTCCGCGGCCCGCTGCCGGGGTGTGCTGAGCGCCGGGCCGGTCAGCACATAGGTGCGGCCGTCGTGGAAACCGTGCCGCAGAGCGGCGGCGGCGACCGCGGCGATGTCGTCCGGGTCGACCACGGGCAGGCCGACCTCACCGAACGGCGCGGCCACCGTCCGGGTGGTCCGGACCGATTCGGCCCATGCGAAGGCGTTGGAGGCGAAACCGCCGGGCCGCAGGATCGTCCAGCCGAGACCGGAGCGGCGGACCAGCTCCTCGATGGCGTGCAACGGTGCGTGTGATGCCGACTCCGGCCGGGTGCCGACCGCCTGCGAGGACTGCAGGACGACACGTTTCACTCCGGACTCGGTGGCGACCCGCAGGATCTCGGCCATGTCGAGGTGCGCCCCGGCACCCTCCACCAGCAGGAACATCCCGTCGGCACCGGTGAGCGGATCCCGCAGGCTCGCCGGGTCCGTCAGGTCGGCGCGGTGATGGCGAACCCCGTCCGGCACCGCGACCGGGTGCCGGCCCCGGGACACCGCGGTCACCTCGGCCCCGGCGGCCGCGAGGATCGACACGAGGGTACGGCCGACGTTACCGGTGGCGCCTGTCACGACGTACATGTCGTTGTCTCCCGTTCCGCCGCGTCGTTCGAGCGGCTGACGGGAACGCTAGTAGCGTGGAGATAGTAGGTACCTAGAGGATAGTAATGGGTTTGTGACGGGGGACACGTGCAGAAGTCGGTCGATCCCGAGCTGGCGTGCCCGGTCGCGCCGGTTGTCGACATCGTGTTCAGCCGGTGGACGACGCCGATCCTGTGGGCCTTGCACGAGTTCGGCCGTCAGCGGTTCGTGGAGCTGGAACGCCGGCTGGCCGGCATCACGCCGAAGGTGCTCACCCAGCGGCTGCGCCAGCTCGAACGCGACGGGCTGGTCTCCCGCACCTACCACGCCGAAGTCCCGCCCCGGGTGGAGTATGAGATCACCGACCTGGGCGCCAGCCTCGGCCCGCTCTTCGCCCACCTGTCCAACTGGGCCGACGCCCACCTGGGCGAGGTGGAACAGGCCCGGCACTCGTACGACGTGGGCCGCTGAGTCCGGCGAGGTGTTTTCGGAAGGAATCCGGGCAGTAAAAGATGATGAGGACAACATCGATGCGTTTCGCCGCAGGTGCCGGTCTGCTAGCCGTCTCCCTGGCCGGATGCGCGTCCGGCACGGTGACTTCGGGCAGCTCCGTTCCGTCGCCCGTCGCAGTATCGGCATCGACTGCGGCCGCGGTCAGCGGGATTCCCGCTGAGGCCCTGCTGCAATCCGCTGACACGCGCGGTGCCGAGGCCCAGTCACTGGAACAGGGCGTGTTCCCACATGTGCGGCCGTTGCGGCCCTGTGGCGCCACCCCCTATCCGAGTGACAGCACCCGGACCGACGTGGTGGCGATGCGGTACACCGTTCCGGGGGCCGAGCAGGCGAGCACGCCGTCGACGGTGGTGCAGTTCGTGGGTAGGCACCAGGCCGGTGGGGCGGCCGCGCAGTTCACCGAGATCGGTGCCGCTCTGGAGAAGTGCCCCGGCGGACTCGGCAAGGACCAGCACAAGTGGACGATCGTCGATTCCGACGCCGACTCGATGCTGGTGAGGATCGAGCAGAAGGTCAGCTACGGCGACGAGGATCCGGCGACGGTCGCCCACTATGCGGCGCTGTCGACGGTGAACGACGCGGTCGTCGTGGTGGCCGATCTGGGCTGGGAGAACATGGACGGCTCGGAGCAGCTGGTCCGCGACCTGATCGCCAAGGCGGAGGAGCGGGCCGCCAAGATCAAATAATCGAGCGAGCGCGGGTACGGGGCCACCTGACCCCGTACCCGCAAATGGTTTATCGCAGTGAAGCGATGTCGATCACGAACCGGTAGCGGACGTCGGACTTGAGGACTCGCTCGTAGGCCTCGTTCACCTCGTCGGCGCTGATCACCTCGACCTGCGGGGCGATGCCGCGCTCGGCGCAGAAGTCGAGCATCTCCTGGGTCTCGGCGATGCCGCCGATGCTGGAACCGGCGAACGACCGACGGTTGTTGAACAGCGTGAACACCTGGATCGGAAGCGGCTCCGGCGGCGCGCCGACGCTGACGAACGTGCCGTCGAGCCGCAGCAGGCTCAGGTAGGCGCCCATGTCGATCGGCGCGCTGACCGTGTTGATGATCAGGTCGAAGCTGTTCTTCAGCGTCTCGAACGTGGCCGGGTCGCCGGTGGCGTAGTAGTGCTGGGCGCCGAAGCCGAGCCCCTCGTCCTTCTTGCTCAGCGTCTGCGACAGCACGGTCACCTCGGCGCCCATCGCCACCGCGATCTTGACGCCCATGTGGCCGAGGCCACCGAGGCCGACGACGGCGACCTTCTTGCCGGGGCCGGCTTTCCAATGCGACAGCGGGGAGTACGTGGTGATGCCCGCGCACAGCAGCGGAGCGGCCGCCTCGTGCGGGATCGACTCCGGCACCCGCAGCACGAAGTCCTCGACGACCACGATGTGGGTCGAGTAGCCACCCTGGGTGACGGTGCCGTCCCGGTCGACCGCCGCGTACGTCCCGGTGTTGCCCTTCGCGCAGTACTGCTGGTGGCCGGCGAGACAGTTCTCGCACTCCCGGCACGAGTTGACCATGCAGCCGACACCGACCCGGTCACCGACCGTGTGCAGGGTGACCTCGGCACCGACCTCGGTGACGTGTCCGACGATCTCGTGGCCGACGGTCAGCGGGTACGGCACCTTGCCCCACTCGCCGCGCACGGTGTGGATGTCGGAGTGGCAGATGCCGGCATAGGTGATCTCGATGAGGACATCGCGCGGGCCCAGGTCACGCCGTTCGATCGTGGTGCGCACGAGCGGTTCGGTGGCCGAAGGGGCGGCGATGGCGTTGACGGTGAGAATGGTGTCCTCCGGTGTGTCTTTCGAGTGGTGCCCCTCTACGAGATCACAGGGGGTGGCTCGTCCGGGAGTTCTTGCTGGGGGACGTACTGTCAATACACCCCTGCGCCGACCACGACGCCAGCAGTTGCAGGGCGTTCGCGGTCGGTGAATCCGGCTCGGCGGCATAGATGGTCAGGTTCAGGTCGGGTTCGGCGCGCAGATCCATGGTCTCGTAGTTGACCTCCAGATCACCGACCACGTGATGCCGGAAATGTTTCACCCCCGACGAGTGCGAGCGCACGTTGTGGGCACCCCACCGGCGGCGGAAGTCCTCACTGCGCGTCGACAGTTCACCGACGAGTTCCTGCAGGCACTTGTCGTGCGGATCCTTACCGGCGGCGGTACGCAGATTCGCGACGAGCATGTCGGCCGCCAGGTTCCAGTCCGGGTGGAACCGGCGGGCCGCGCTGTCCAGGAACGTGAACCGCCCGAAGTTCGGCGTGCCGGACGGATCGGCGTAGACGTCGGCGTACATGGCCCGGCCCAGCAGGTTCGCCGCCACCAGATCCTGCCGCAGGTTGACGATGATGGCCGGCGTGGTGATCGCGTCCAAGGACCATTGCAGACTCGGCCGTACGGTCCACGCCTTCGGTCTGCGCGCCGGCCGGACCAAGGCGTCACTGCCGTTCGCCTGCTGAGCCAGCCGCAGCAGATGAGCCCGCTCGGCGTCGTCGAGCCGCAGCGCCCCGGCGATCGCGTCGAGCACACTCGGCGACACTCCGGCGAGCGAGCCACGCTCCAGCTTCGCGTAGTACTCGACACTGACTCCGGCCAGCGCCGCCACCTCACCGCGCCGCAGCCCCGGCACCCGACGGGCCCCCACCACCGGAAGCCCGGCCCGCTCCGGAGTGATCTTTGCCCGGCGCGTGGTCAGGAACTCACGCACTTCAACACGGTTGTCCACACCCACGACGGTACGACGCCGCCGACCGTCCAACGATGCCCTGGTATTACACCTCAGCGGCGGCGACCCCCGTCGTGCCGGCCGGCACCTGAGCGACGGCCCGCCCGGCCGGGTCGATCACGCACGTCGGTCCCAGCCCGAGCCGTGTCCCGTCGCGCTCGCCGGTGACGTCGGCGGAGACCAGCCACATCCCGGTCTCCCGAACCCGCTCGGTTCTGATCAGATTGTGCCGCAGTCGAACACCGGGTAGTCACGGCCCGCGGTGAAAACGGTCTCGCCGGCGGTCAGGAACATCTTGCGGTACCGGCCCAGCACCCGCCCACCCGCCACCACCAGGGCGGTGTTGTAGAAGGCGCCACCGTCCCGCTCGATCATCCCGAACACCAGCATCGGCCGGATCCCGGCCAGCCGCGCCAGCACCTCGTCACACTCCGGCGACCCGACCGCGAGAGCCTGCCCACGCACATGCTCCTCGGTGACCAGATAGCCCTGCAGAAAGCACTCCGGAAACAGCAGAAGATCAGACCCAGCAGCCTCGGTGCACCCGGCGAAGTCATGAACGACCCGCACCGCCGCCCCCACGTCTCCGAAGATCTCCTCCGTCTGACACGCCGCGACTCGCATCATCTCAACGTATCCGCCGATTCCACCCGTCCGGAACCGGCGCAGCCGGTATTCGTCAACGGTGAGCGAGTTCATGACCACGGTCACCACCACCACGTACCTCGACCATCACGTTTTCGTGATCGCCGGTCGCGGGTACACCGGCGGTCTCGTGCCGGGCGAGATCGACGGTTGGGTGAGCACGGACGGGACCGGCATCCTGATCAAAACGCCCTACGACCGGATCACCGCTCTGGTGACGTTCCAGGAATGGGACGGCGAGCCCGGCCCGGAACCGGACGACGGCCGCGGAAGGTGGGACGCCGCCGTCACCGTCGCCATGGACTGCCCCGGCCCCGAGGAGACACTCCGCCTCGACCAGAACACCGCCGGCGGTAAGGACACCGACTTCTCGCTCAGCCGGGAGGGCCGCTATCACGTCCGGCTTGCCCGCCGGAACGGTGCCGCGGCCGAGCAGGCCCACACCGGCGTGCTGGCCCGGTTCGCCGAACAGGAGTGAAACAGCGCGGCCTGCCGCCGGGCCATCGACGAGATCGACGTCGAGGAGGAATACCTGGCCCGCTTCTGGCCGGCCGTCGGCTGACCATCGGTCAGGGCATCCGGGACAGCAGGGCGTCGGTGGTCAGGACCTCGCCGAAGCGGGGGAGAACCACGGTCAAAGCGTGATCGTGTTCGGTCGCGGTGAGGCCACTCATCGCGTCGGCGGCGAACAGCACCTGGAAACCGTGGTCGGCTGCCGCCCGTGCGGTGGATTCGACGCCCATGGTGGT
Source organism: Actinoplanes derwentensis (assembly GCF_900104725.1). Lineage (NCBI taxonomy): Bacteria > Bacillati > Actinomycetota > Actinomycetes > Micromonosporales > Micromonosporaceae > Actinoplanes > Actinoplanes derwentensis. The sequence continues at coordinate 3,294,173 of NZ_LT629758.1, read as the reverse complement.
GGCCAGGCCTGCCAGGACCACGGTGTCGACGGCGCGCTCGTGCAACCGGTCGGCCAGGCCGGTCCCGTAGAAGGCTCCGATCGTGCGTTTCACCACGACCACGTCGCCCGGCTGCGGCTGGAGTTCCGGCACGAAGTCGCTGCCGGGCGGCTGTTCGGCGACACCGGGCCGGTCCACCCGCACCAGCACCACTGTTCCGCATGCCTGGCGCCACGCGGCCGCCAGGCGGGTGGCCCGGGCGACCACGTCCACGCCTCGGTGCGGACCGAAATTCTGGGCCACGAGCCGCGGCATGAGGTCCACGATGATCAGTGCACTGCGGGTGATCGTGAACGTCATGCCGCCGATCGTACGAACCCGGGTCTGGTCTTGAATCGGAGGGCTCAGGTCGTGGTGCAGGAGGTGATTTGAGGGCGGGCGGTGCTGTTGCCGTTGTCATGGTGTTGAACCCGAACGTGTTGCCGCTGCCGTTGGGGCGGACCGTCAGGGTGGAGCCGCTGGTGGTGACGGTGGCGCTCCACGTGATGGTGACTGCTGGGGTGTGGTGATCGCGATGGTCACCGTCCAGCTTGTGGAGCCGGTGACCGGCACTGACCTGTTGTAGCGGTCGCGGTGCAGCCGGCCGGTGTCGAGGGGGAAAGGGGATCGGGGTGCGCCACTCGCTGCGGGAGGCGTAGTAGGTGCGGTCGTTGACGTCGGACCAGTAGGTGATGTTCGGCCCGGCGCCGAGTGTCTTTTTGCCGTAGCGGGAGCAGCCGGTGACACCGAGCGAGCTGGCTTTCAGGATCGCGGTGCCGGACTTTTCGACGACGTCGATGATCCGGCTGACGCCCGAGGCCCAGCCCATCATCGACTTCGGCGTAGGCGGTGGTGGGGACGATCAGCGCGGCCAGGAGGATGCGTTTTCTGGTCACCGGGGACTCCTCGGGGAAGGGGTGGCTCCGGAAGTTACGCCATCAGGTAGAAGTTTCAGGCGTCATCACGTTCGGAAGAGGGCGGAACCGATATGCCGCATCCATCTATGTACATCGATACAAAGGAGGTTATCCGTACCCCCGTTCCCCGGGAGGAACCATGCTGATCCGCAGAATCGCGGCGGCCGTCCTCGCTGTGCTCACGCTCGGCGGCGTCCAGGTGGCCACCGCCGCCCCGGCCGCCGCGGCACCGCGAGTCCTCTACTACGACACCAGCCAGGCTCAGGAGTTCAAGGCCGTCGCCGACCAGGGCGCGGCGATCTGGAACAGCCGGGCGACAAACGTGCGCCTGGAACCGGTGCCCTCCGGGCGCACCCCCAACATCCGGGTGTACGCCGACAACGGCTGGCCCCGCGCCTACACCCAGTCACTCGGCAACGGCTACTGGTACATGGGCCGGCAGGCCGTCAACCAGGGCTACCACCCGCCGCGGATCGCCGCCCACGAACTCGGCCACCTGCTCGGCCTCCCGGACAACCGGACCGGCCTCTGCAGCGACCTGATGTCCGGCAGCAGCGCCCCGGTGAGCTGCACCAACGCCTACCCGAGCGCGCGCGAACTGGCCACCGTGAACAGCAACTTCGCGTCGCTGACGGCAGTGACCGCCCGGTCCTACGTCTGGGCCGGCTGACCGACCCGCCGGGCGGGCACTGGCGGGCGCCCGCCCGGCGCACCGTCAACGGTCCTGGCGGGTGCCCGCCCGGCGCACCGTCACTCTTCCTGGCTCCACCACAGCGGCGGCGCGACATCGAGCCGGCCGAGCACCGCGCTAGCCTCGTGCTGGAGCCCGGCCACCAGACGGCACTCCACACCCCGGGCCGGCACAGCGCGGTGACGTCGAGCAGCGCCCAGGCACCGGAGACGGCGAGGAAATCCAGTTCCCGCAGGTCGATGACGAGGGTGTGTCCCGGTCCCGGCGCGGTGGCGGCCTGGGACCGGGAACCTGCAGACAGCAGGCGTCGGCGACACGCCGTGCGGCGATCACCACGGCGGACAGCACCACGTCCCGGTCGGCCAGGGCCAGGAAGTCCTCTTCGGTCAGGGTCGCGGCGTCGGCGTGCGGACGCTGCCGGAAGTAGCCCGGGATCTCCCGGCGACTGGCCCGGACCTCGGCGTCGAGCAGGGTCTGTTGCGCCCGCTGCCCCCGGACAGCCGGTTCGGTGCCGCTGTCAGCCATGTGCACCGGCTCTGACATTCACGCTACTCCCGTTCAAGACGTGAGGTGCGATGCGGCAGGCTGAGGGGTCGGCTGAACCCGTACGACGATCGGGAGCTCTTCTTGTTGTCAACGCCCTTCGTGACCGTCGACGTCACCGTGCTCGACGCCAACCTGCGGGCCATGGCGGACCACGCCACCGCCCGTGGTCTCGCACTGCGCCCGCACGCCAAGACCCACAAGTCCCCGGAGATCGCCCGCCGCCAACTCGCGCTGGGCGCGGTGGGCTTGACCGTCGCGACCGTTAGCGAGGCGGAGATCTTCGCCGCCGGCGGGGTGACTGACCTCTTCATCGCCTACCCGATCTGGCCGTCGCCCGAGCGGGCCGCCCGGCTGCGCGCACTGACCGAGCAGGCCGGGGTGCGGGTCGGGGTGGACTCGGCGGAGAGCGCGGAAGCGCTGGGCCGGGCGGTGCCGGGCCTGGAGGTGCTGGTCGAAGTGGACAGCGGACATCACCGCAGCGGGGTGCTCCCGGCCCAGGCCGGTGCGGTCGCGGTCGCCGCGGACAAGGCCGGATCGCTGGTACGGGGTGTCTTCACGTTCCCCGGGCACTCCTACGGTCCGGACCGTCAACGCCCGGCCGTGGACGCGGAGTCGGCAGCGCTGTCCGAGGCCGCGGCGACCCTCACCGCCCGGGGCCTGGACGCGTCGGTGCGCAGCGGCGGTTCGACCCCGACGGCCGCGCTGTCCGGTGACACGCTGACCGAGATCCGCCCCGGTGTCTACGTCTTCGGCGACGCCCAGCAGGTGGAGCTGGGCACGTGCGGCTGGGAGCAGGTGGCGCTGACCGTGACGGCGACCGTGGTGAGCCGTTCCGGGCAGCGGTTCATCCTGGACGCGGGCAGCAAGGTCCTCGGCGCAGACCAGCAGGCGTGGGCGACCGGCGGCGGCCGCCTGCCGGCTTACCCGGACGCCCGGATCACCGCCCTGTCCGAACATCACGCCACGGTGGTGCTGCCGGCGGGCCATGTCGTGCCGAAACTGGGCGTTCGTCTCGCGGTCGTCCCGAACCACGTGTGCGCCACGGTCAACCTGGCCGACGAACTGATCGTGGTCGACGGCGGCGAGGTGGTCGACCGCTGGCCGGTGACCGCTCGCGGGGCGAACACCTAAGGCGGCGGGGGCAGGGTGACGACCGCGTCGATGCCGGTCGGGGTGGCCGGGTCCAGCCGCACTGTGCCGCCGTCGGCTTCGGCCAGTTTGCGGACCAGGGCCAAGCCCAGGCCGCTGCCGCCCTTCGGTGCGCCGGGGGCCCGCCAGAACGGTTCGAGGGCCTGTTCGCGCTGGCCGGGTGGCAGGCCGGGGCCGGCGTCGACGACGTGCAGTTCGATTCGGTCGCCGGTGGCTAGAGCGGTCAGGGTGATCTCGCTGCCGGGCGGGGCCACGTTGAGGGCGTTGGAGATCAGGTTGTCGAGGATCTGCTCGACACTGCCGGAGACCACCGAGACCCAGACCGGATCGGCGGTACGCGCCAGCACGGTCACGCCCCGCTCCGCCGCCAGGGGCTGCCAGATCTCGGCGCGCTCGACGGCCTCGGCGGCCAGGTCGACCGGCTCCGGGGTCTCCTCACGGCGTTCGATCAGAGTCAGGTCGAGCAGCGTGTTGACGAGTTTGTCGAGACGCTCGGTCTCGCCGAGAGCCGCTTCCAGGTTGGCGGCTCCGGCCGGGGCGACGTCGGGTTCCAGGTTCTCCAGGCGCAGCCGTAACGCGGCGAGCGGGCTCTTGAGCTGGTGTGATGCGTGTTCCACGAAGGAACCGCGAGCCTCCAGGACGCTGTGCAGACGGGCCGCGGTCCGGTTGAACGTCGCCGCGAGCCGGCGCAGCTCCGGTGGCCCGGCCGCACCGGGGACGACGGCCGGGCCGGTGTCGTCGGCGAGTTGCCGGGTGGCGTGTTCGAGCAGGCGCACCGGTTTGCTGATCCAGGCGGCCAGCGCGTACGCGACGGCCACACTCACCGCCAGCACCACCACCGACGCACCAGCGAGCAGCGCCCAGAACTGCTGGACCTGGTCGAGGAGAGTGCTGGAGGGGACGCTCACCCGTACCGTACCCAGGGAGGGTTTGCCGGGGTTGACCGGAACCTGCGCGGACATCAGTGAGACCCCGGCTGCGGGCGCGGCCGTGCTGAAGACACTGCGGCCGGTGTCGTCGAACAGTTCGACCTGGCCGCGCCACCGCTCGGCCGACGCGTGCGCGATCTGCTCGGCGCCGTCCGCGTCGGCCTCGTCCAGTTCCGCGTCGATGTAGGCGGCCAGCACCTCGGCCTCACGCTCCAGCTGCCGGAGTGCCTGCTGCTGTTCGCTGCTCTGGAAGAGGTAACCGAGCGGGACCGCGAGCGCGGCCAGGACCATCAGCACCAGGCTGAGGTGGCTGAGGAGCAGGCGACGGATCATCTGTCAGCCGAGCGCGACCAGCCGGAAACCCACTCCGCGGCGGGTCTCGATCCAGGCCGGATCGCCCAGCTTCTTCCGCAACGCCGCGATGTGGAAGTCGAGCGTCTTGCCGCGGCCCTCGGCGGTCGCCCACACCTGCTCGAGCAGTCGCTGCCGCAGCACCACCGCGCCGGGCCGGGCGGCGAGCATGGCCAGCAGGTCGTACTCCTTAGGGGCCAGCGGCACCGGGGTCCCGCCGACGCTGACCTCGCGGGTGGTGCGGTCGATGACCAGGCCGCCGATGGTGCGGACGTCGGGCTCGGCCGCCACCCCCACCGGGGCGCGCTGGACCGCCGCCGCCCGGGAACGCCGGTCGACGGCCCGGATCCGGGCCACCAGCTCCCGCAGACTGAACGGTTTCGCCAGGTAGTCGTCGGCGCCGCCCTCCAGCCCGCGGACCAGCTCGGCCTCCCCGCGCCGCGAGGTGAGCATGATCACCGGCACGTTGCGGGTCCGGTTGAGCTCCCAGCACACGTCGACGCCGTCGATGTCGGGCAGCCCGAGGTCGAGCAACACCAGGTCGACCGGTGGGGCGGCCAGCGCCTCGGCGCCGGTGCCGACGTGACGTGCGACGATGCCGTAGCGCGCCAGGCCCTCCACCAACGGCACCGCGATCGAGTCGTCGTCCTCGACCAGAAGCACCTGCATCCTCATCCCTTCGCCGCCTGCCCGCTGACGACTATAGGAGCCGGAGCCCTCCGGCGAGACGGCGACGAGCCGCACGTCACTCGCTGAGAGTCGGCTTCGAAAACGGCGAGTTCTGTGCCAGGGCCAGGCCAGGAAATCGCCAGGAAAAAGCCAGGAGATCAACGGCGGAATCATTGTGTACGAATACAAAGGTCGCCGGTTCAAAAGCGTTCGGATACAGTTCCGGGACCAAATTGCTTCGAGTAATGAATGGAGTTGATGTCCGCCGTGGGCGGATATGGCTGGCAAGTTGTCCTGGTAGTGGTGCTGGTGCTGCTCAACGCGGCGTTCTCGGGCAGTGAGATGGCGCTCATCTCACTGCGGGAGAGCCAGTTGCAGCGTCTGGAGCGGCAATCCCGCACCGGTAGGACCCTGGCCAAGTTGGCGCGGGACCCGAACCGGTTCCTGGCCACCATTCAGATCGGTATCACCCTGGCGGGATTCCTCGCCTCGGCCGCCGCAGCGGTCGCTCTCGCGGCACCGCTGGTCGAGCCGCTCGGCTTCCTCGGCAGCGCCGCCGAACCGGTGTCGATCTTCCTGATCACGCTGGTCCTGACGTTCTTCACACTCGTCGTCGGCGAACTGGCCCCGAAACGGATCGCCATGCAGCGCGCCGAGGGCTGGGCGATGCTGGTGGCCCGTCCACTGGACGTGCTGGCCACCATGTCCCGGCCGGTGATCTGGCTGCTGGGCAAGTCCACCGACGGGGTGGTCCGGCTGGCCGGCGGCGACCCGAACGCGGGCCGGGAGGAGGTCTCCACCGAGGAGATCCGCGACATGGTCGCCAACCAGCAGGACTTCACCGCCGAGCAACGGGAGATCATCTCTGGCGCCTTCGAGATCGCCGACCGGATCCTGCGCGAGATCCTGGTACCCCGCCGTGACGTGCTCGTTCTCCCCGCCGGCCTCCCCGCTGCGGAAGGTCTGGCCCGGCTGGTCAAGGGCGGTCACTCGCGGGCTCCGGTGACCGGCCCGATGGGACTGGACGACGTGTTGGGCGTGGTGCACCTGCGGGACCTGGTGACCGCCGGTGGCGTGGTCCGCGACCACATGTTCACGCCGCTGTTCCTGCCGGAGACGCTCAAGGTGTCCGACGCGCTGCGGCAACTGCGGGTGCAGCGCCAGCAGTTCGCGATGGTCGTCGACGAGCGCGGTGCCATCGACGGCATCGTGACGATGGAGGACCTGGTCGAGGAGGTGGTCGGCGAGATCTACGACGAGACCGACCGGGACGTGCAGTCGGTGGTCCGCGAGGAGGACGGCGCGATGCTGCTGCCCGGCACCTTCCCGATCCACGACCTGCCGGACATCGGCGTCGAGATCGAAGCCGAGGAACTGGACGCGGGCGACTACACCACGGTCGCCGGCCTGGTCCTGGCCCACCTCGGCCACATCCCCACCACCACCGGCGAGAGCGTCCGCGTCGACGGGCACACCGCCGAGGTCGTCGAGATCACCGGCCGGGCCATCACCCGCGTCCGGGTGCGCGTGGCTTCGTCAAAGGGCGACTGATCGGCCCTGGCAGAACTTTCAGCGACCACTCAGGACGGTCGGTTAATTTCCGTACCGTTAATTGTGGTTTGGGGCTTTGATCGGAGATCACGTGGTTTTCAAGAAGATGCTGGGTGCCTTCGGGGTGGGTGGCCCGAGTGTCGACACGGTGCTGTCCCAACCCGGCGCGCAACCGGGCGCATCGGTCACCGGGCAGGTCAACCTCGTCGGCGGCAGCAGCGACGCCGCCATCGAGCACATCACCCTCGGCCTGGTCACCCGGATGGAGGTCGAGCACGGCGGCGGCGACCAGCAGGCGGTCGGCGAGTTCCACCGGCTGACCGTGAGCGGGCCGATGCGACTGGGCTCCGGGCAGCACCTGTCGCTGCCGTTCCAGCTGATCCTGCCGTGGGAGACGCCGATCACCGCGGTGTACGGGCAGCCCCTGCGCGGCATGGTGATGGGCGTGCGCACCGAGGTGTCGATCGCCCGCGCGCTGGACAAGGGCGACCTCGACCCGATCCAGATCCACCCGCTGCCCGTGCAGCAGAAGATCCTGGACGCGTTCGCCCAGATCGGTTTCGTCTTCAAGTCAGCCGACCTGGAGTACGGGCAGATCGCCGGCGTCCACCAGGCCCTGCCGTTCTACCAGGAGATCGAGTTCTTCCCGGCCCAGCAGTACGCGCACGTGATCAACGAGGTCGAGCTGACCTTCGTGACCAGCCCGCGGCAGGTCGACGTGATCCTGGAGTTCGACAAGCGCGGCGGCCTGTTCAGCGGCGGCCACGACAACTTCGGCCGTTACACGGTGTCCCACAACGACGCCGAGACCACCGACTGGACATCGGTCGTCGACGGCTGGGTCCGGCAGGCGGTCGAGCACCGGCAGAGCGCCCCGCAGGCCCCTGGTCACGGCCTGGGTTACGGGCAGCCCGCCTACAGCCACCACGGTCACTACCAGCAGAGCCACGGCCACGGTCACGGGCACGGCGGCGGTTCGGGCATGGGCGGCGTCGCGATGGGCGTGGTCGGCGGTCTGGCCGCCGGTTACGTGGCCGGCGAGATCATGGACGAGGTCTTCGAAGACGACGAGGGCGAGGACTGACCTCATGCTGGTGATGGCGTGACGCCTCGGGGCGGGCGGGCTGCCCGCCCCCAGTGCTGTCAGGGGCGGGCCGGGAATCCGTCGCGGAACCGCCAGCCGGGGTGCTGCGCGTGGAGCAGTTTCCGATGCCCGTTCCAGTCGGCGGGCTGAAGGGCGCGCGCGGGCTCGACGGTCGCCGCACCGCCCGCGATGCCGAATCCCCAGCTGAACCCGGTGATTGCCTCGACGGTCCGGATCTCCTCGTCGATCTCCGTGAGGTGGCAGAGGAAACTGTGCGCCAGCCAGTCGAGGTCGGCCCGGCTACGCCGCGCCGGGGCGTCGAACAGCGTCGGCGCGACACCGAAGAACGCGAATGGATGCGGAACCGCGCCGACGAACATGAGCGGGTCCATCTCGAACTCTTTCCCACCGCTGCCGTTGTCCGTCGACCGGACGAGCTGAATCCAGCCCAGCATGCTCGAATACCCGCGCCCCGCGTACTCGACGGTCGCCTGACAATGAGCCAGGCCCAGCGCTCCCGGGGACGCCCCGAGCTCGCCCGGGTCCCGCGTCGCGTCGACAGTGATGCTGACCTCGCCGGCCCGGCCATGCAGTGAGAACGGTAAATGCATTCCGGAAACGCTAGCGCAAGCCGGCCGTTTCGAGGTGCTCGGCGAGTTGGGCCAGGGAGGAGTTCATGCCGGTGGCGTGGTCGGCTGCGGAGATACCGGCCGGAACGTCGTCGGCCCGGAACTCCACCCGGGTGCCGTGTTCCACCGCCGTGACCTCCCAGGTCATCGTCATGGTGCCGGCCTGGGCCGGGTCGTCGGAGACGAAGTCGACGGCCTGCACGACCCGTGAGCCGGTGACGATGTCGACGAACCGGGCCTCGACGACGTCGGTGTCCGCGGTGGTCTTACCCGGCGCGGCCGAGGCGTCGGCGTAGGTCAGCACCAGCCGGTAGGACCCACCCGGCCGCGCGTCGAACCGCTCGAACCGTCCGCTCATCCCGGCCGGCGGCAACCAGACCGCCAGCGCCGAAGGGTCGACGAGCGCCGCGTAGACGCGGTCGAGCGGAGCCCCGATCACCCGGGAAGCGATGTCTGTCCGAGCCATCGGCCGAGCTTACAAGCCACCCACCGCAACGCCGGTCTCGCCGAAGCTTGCGTGGCGGAATTCGTTGACCGGCCAGCGCCGGTTGATCCTGTCGGTCGATGTCGCTCCGGGCGGCGTTCCGGCAATCTGCACCGCATGTCATTCGAAGTGGTGGTCGCTGCCGCACCACCGCCTCCGGACCGGTTGCCGTTGCCTCTGCTGCTGACTCGATATCCCACACCGGAAGCGTTGCGGGCCGTCACCAACGGCCAGCTCACCTCGACGAGGAGCGGCATCCCGAAGGCGGAAGCCGTGCTCCGGTACGCGCGGATCCTGGTGGGGCGCGCGACATCCTGGTCAGGGCCGCGTGGGAACTCACGCTCCGGCTCGGCATGCCGGTGACACCGTGGATGCTCGATCATGCGATCTGGAAAGCCGAACGCTCTTCGGAAGGTGCGGGTGGTCAGGCCATCTCGAGCAGCCGCTGCGCAGCTACCGCGGCGATGCCGCGCAGCGTGTCCTCCCGTCCTCCGGAACCTCCGTCTCGCAGTTCCACCTTCGTCAGCACATTGTCCTTGGCGAGGTAGGTGTAGCAGCGCTTCTCCGCCTTGCGGTCCGGCGCCTTCTTCACCGTGGCGCAATGCGCGAAACCAACCACGTCCGGGTACGCGGGTAGCTTGATCTCGGGTGTGGCAGATGAAGGACACCCATCCGGCGCCGAGCCCATCGGGCCGATCCGGTTCGGCCGGGCCGCCGAGAGTCGTCAGGCCGTCGCCCGGAACCATTGCCACCGTGACCAAGGCTTCCACATCGACCGCCGGAGACGGTGCCGGTGTGACGCTCGCTGTGCCTGCGGCAGCCGGTGGCGGCGGCGACGAGCAGCCGGAAGCGAGAACGGCTGCGACGGCCGGCACGCGAACGTACGCCTCATCCGTGGTCCCTTGCGAGTGATGATCGCGGGATCATAGCGAAGTCAAGGACATTGCTCGTTGCCGTTGTCTCACGACGGAAGCTGTCCCGTCCCGTCACCGGCTGGGGCTCAAACGGACTCTGGCTGTCACCTGCGGGGTGTGCTGGGCGGGCGTGACCACGGAGTACCGGTTCGGCACGGCCGACCGCGACGGCGGTGCCCATGGCGCCACCGGTCCGCGCCACCGATTTCAGGAAGCCGCAACCGGCGGGTCACGATTACGACCGTCCCTCCCGGTGAGCAGGGCAATCCATTGCACCATGGGGGTATGTCGATCCACCTCACCACCAGCCGCCTGACGCTGCGTCGCCTCACTGCGGACGACCTGGGCAACCTGGTCGAGTTGAACAGTGATCCCGAGGTCATGCGGTACTTCACCGGTGGTGAGCCGATGCCGTCCGAGCAGGTACGCGACGTGGTGTTGCCGACCATGCTCGCGTACTACGAACGGGGCGACGACTTCGGCTTCTGGGCGGCGACCGACTCGACGACCTCAGCCTTTCTTGGATGGTTTCACTTCCGGCCCGGAGCGATCAGCCGGGAGGGGATCGAGCTGGGATATCGCTTTTCCCGCCGAACGTGGGGAAAGGGCTACGCGACCGAAGGGTCTCGGGCGCTCATCGCGAAGGGATTCACCGAGGCGGGCGTGCAGCGCGTGTTCGCTGAGACGATGGCGGCCAACACGGCTTCGCGACGGGTGATGGAGAAGGCCGGGCTCCGCCATGTGGCCACCGGTGAACAGGGCAAGGTCCGGTACGCACTGACGCGTGCTGAGTGGCAGGCGACCGTGGCGCCCGGCTGAGCCAGCCCTGACCGGGATGGTGAGGGGTCTCACAAGCCGAGTGTGACCGGGGTCGCGGGTGTGCCGGACGTGAGTAGGTCGGTCAGTGGGGTGACGAGGTCGCGGGGTGAGAACAGGTCGGGGCCGGGGTAGTCGGCGATTTCGGCGAGCCGCCACCAGTGAAAAGCGGCGAGGTTCTCAGCGGTGCGCAGGTGGTTGTCGGTGAACTCGCCGTGTGGTTCGAAATGGGTGGCGCGGACGAGGAAGTAGTCGTTGACCAGGCCGTCGAAGCCGCGTGCGTGACCGGCGCCGACGATCACCTGACGCCAGACGTGTGGCGGGTCGATGCCGGTGACCAAGCCGGTCTCCTCGCGCAGTTCACGGTGCAGTGCGGCCAGCACGTCCTCGCCGGCTTCCACGCCGCCTCCCGGAGCGGCCCAGACGGCCGGTGCCCCGTCGGGGACCGCCGGGTGCGGGACGACGAATCGGCACAACAGGATCCGATCGGCCTCGTCGAGGATGATCGCGCGGGCGGACGGCCGAAGGTTCAACGGCAAGGCGGACTCCTGAGTTCGGTGCGCGGGGCACCGCAATGATGCCGTGCGCGCGGCATCGTTAAGATCCCGCTCGCCTCATCGATCGACGTCACGGGGGAATCCGCCGGTGTACCTGCTGTTGTTCTATGTCTGCGCGCTCGCCTTGAGTGCTCTTGTTCTCCTGCTCATGGCGATCACCGGTTTCGGGACGAGTTCGGTCGAGTACCGGATCCTCAGTGGTGCCGGGGCACTGGCGGCCGGCGCCTATGCGTTCTATCTGGTGTTTCGGTTCCAGGAAGGTGAGTACCTCTTCTTCTACGGTGTCCTGTTCCTGCCGGTGTTCGTCGGCTACCGGGTGTACCAGGGTTTCCGGGAGCGCGGCCAGAGCCGGGCGACCCGGCAGTCGGAGAAGGACTTGAAGAAGTCGGCGGACGATTGGCGTTCCGTTCGCCGTTGGTGACGCCGGGAGAACGGCCGGACCCGGCGAGGCGAGCACGCCGGGTCCGGATCATCTACGCGCTGGTGCAGACGGTTCCGTTGAGGGTGAAGACGGTGGGCAGGACGTTGGGGCCGCTGTAGTTGCCGACGAAACCGGTGCTCGTGGTCGCTCCCGCGGCCAGGGAGCCGTCGCCGACCACCCGGACGGTGCGGGCGGTCTGGGTCCAGGTGGCGTTCCAGCCGCTGCTCAGGGTCTGCCAGCCGGTCGGCCAGTCGAATGTCAGGGTCCAGTTGCCGACGGCTGCCGTCGTGTTGTTGGTGATGTCCACCTGGCCGACGTAGCCGTTGCCCCAGTCGTTGACGTCCCGGAACTTCACCGTGCAACCGGCGGCGGCCGGGGTGGCGGTGGTGAACGTCAGCGGCGGCGACGGGGCGGAGAGGCGGCCGGCGGTGTCGCGGGCGACCACGTTGACCGTGTAGCGGTGGCCGGGCTGCAGGTTGCCGACGGTCAGGGTGGTGGCGGTGGTCTCGCCGAGCAGTTCCGCGGCGCCGCCGTTCTGGCGGTACACCTCGTACTTCAGACCGGCCGCACCGGCCGGCCATGAGATGGTCGCTCCGCGGTCGGTGACGGTCGCGGTCGGTTTGCGGGGTGCGGGCGGCGTGGTGGTCACCTGGTTCGGGTGCAAGGTCAACAGACTGATGGAGTACGGGGCCAGCGTCTGCGTCGTCGCACTGCCGGTCGCGCCGGTCACGATGGTCTCGGCGCCGTTGGTGTACGTGGACACGGTCGGTGTGCCCGCGGCGGGCGTGAACCCGTGGTAGTTCAGCGACACCGACTGGGCGGCATCCGGGTCCTTGTTGATCAGCAGGAGGGCCACATCACCGTTGGCCCGGCGTACGGCATGGGCGGTGATCTTGTCGTTGTCGCTGCCCGCGGCGATGAAACGAGCGCCGGGCCGAGCCAGGTCGCCGACCAGGGACAACGCGTGGTAGGGCGCGAACGGCGTGTTCAGCGGCGGCTGGCAGACCGTGCTGTCGGCGTTGCAGTTGCCGCTGGACAGCAGCCCGTAGTCGCCGTAGTCGGTGTGCCCGGCGACCTCGGAGACGGTGCCGAGTCCGTTGTGCGTGTTCCACCAGTGGACGGTGAAGACACCCTGGGCGAGCAGGCCGCTGTAGACGTCGGCGAGGAACAGCGCGCCGGGCTGGGTGTTGCGGCCGACCTCGACGTTGGTCTCGGTCATGCTGATGCCGATCCGGCCGGTGGTGTCACCGGCGAAATCACGAAGCTGTCCCCGCAGCAGGTGCACCGCGTCGGTGATCTGGGCCGGTTTGGTGAGCGTTTCGGCCGGGGTGGCGCCGCCGGGGTACCAGTGCACGTCCACGAAGTCGATCACCGAACCGGCGCGGGTGAGCACCTCCTGGTTCCAGCTGCCCTGGTCACCGGCGCCGACGATGTTGTCCGGCCAGTTGCCGGGCATCGTCAGGACGGCACCGATCTTGATGTCCGGATCAACGGCTTTCATGGCATCGGCGTACGCGATGAGCGTGGTCGCGTACTCCCGGGGGCTCTTGTCGGCGTGGTCGTCGGCTTCCCAGGCGGAACCGTAGTGACCGTTGCCGTAGTTCTCGTTCCCGATGGTCCAGTGCTCGACGTCGTAGTCCTTGGTGATGTTGGCGTAGCGCACCCAGTCGGCGGCCTCTTGGGCGGTGCCGGTGCCGTAGTTCGCGATGATCATCGGCTCGGCGCCGGTTCGCCGGGCTCCGGCCATGAACGTGTCGAAGTCGGTGTTCGGGGCCACGTAACCGCCGGGTGCGGTGTGGTCGCGCCAGTGGTAGATGTCGGCGTACGAGCCGCCCGGATAGCGCAGCATGGTCACTCCGGCGTCACCGAGCAGGTCGGCGACGGCGGGGGTGCCGAGCTGGGAGTCCCAGATGGCGTGGTTGACGCCGACGGCGACGTCACCGACGGTGGCGAGACCGGCCCGGACGTCGACGTCCACCCGGGAGGTGGTGACGGCGGTGGCGGGGGAGGAGGGGACGACGGCGGTGGCGGCCGCGAGCAGGACGGTGCTCGCGATCGCTTTCCATGAGGTGTGCACAGGCACTCTCCGCGAGAAGCAGGGGATGGGAGCGCTCCCAATGCTCGGCTTCGAGAAAGACATCTGTCAATAACGGGAAACCGTGCAACCTCATCGGGTCCGACCACGGTCTGGGAGAACGTGAAAACAGACAGGAGCTCGGAGAGAACCGAGCGCGATCGGCAGTTCGCCGGCTTCGTGGCCGAGAAACGGGGCCACATGCTGCACACCGCCCGGCTGCTGACCGCGGGCGACAACCACCTGGCCGAGGATCTGGTGCAGACCGCGCTGACCAAACTGTTCGTCTCGTGGAGGGCGTTCCAGCAGGCGGAGAGCCCGAACGCGTACATCAAACGGGCCTTGTTCAACGCCCTGATGGACGAGCGCCGCCGCATCTGGCGCCGCTTCGAACGGCCGGTCGCCGAAGTCCCCGAAGGCCCCGGTGTGGCCACCGGTGCCGACGCCGACCCGGAACTCGCCCGCGCGCTCAAGGAACTGCCGCCCCGGATGCGGGCCGCCGTGGTGTTCCGGTTCGTCCACGACATGGACGTCGCGGACACCGCCGTGGCACTCGGCTGCTCGGCCGGAACGGTCAAGAGCCAGACCGCCCGCGCCCTCGACAAGCTCCGCGCCTCCCTCAGCCCGTCCGCCACCCCACTGATCCCGCAAGGAGCAACCCGATGAACGACCTGAACGAACGCCTCGCCCGTTTCGCCGGCCCGGTCCCGGCCGCCTCCGACGACACCATCGCCGCCGACGTGGCCCGTGGCCACCGGGCGGTCCGCCGCCGGCGCACCGCCCGGGTGGCCGCCGGGTCCGCCTTCGGGATCGCCGCCCTGGCCGCCGCGGTGGCCGTGCTCGGCACGACTCCCGCTGTCCGGGACGGTGCCACCGAGGCCCGGCCCGCGATCGGTGCCACCGCCGAGACCATCAGACTCGTCGACTACCGCGGCGAGCAGCCGAAGAACTTCACCATCGCCAAGGTGCCGGAGGGTTTCTTCGTCCAGAAGGACTACTACGGCGGCCTGACCATCGCCCCGGACGCGGCCCGCAACCCCGGCCCCGACGTCGACCCGTCGGTGGATCCGCTCTACGACCCGGAGATCTTCACCGGCAAGATCGCCATCTTCCTGGAGAACAAGTTCTACCGGGGTGAGCTGACCGGTGACACGGTCACCGTCGCCGGGAAGAAGGCGATCCTGCACTCGATCGGCCCCACCACCCAGCTGATCATCTCGGTGTCCGACGACGTCTACGCCACCATTCAGGCCGATGTCCCGCTGACCCGCGACCAACTGCTCGAACTCGGCGCCGGTCTGACCGTCCACCAGGACGCCATCGACCGGCAGGCCGGTGCGAAGGGCATCGTGAAGGATTAAGGTCAGGTTTCATGCGGATCACTGTGCTCGGCTCCGGCTCGTGGGGAACGACAGTCGCCTCGGTCCTCACCCGCCGCGATCATGAATCGCTGATCTGGGCGCGGAACGAGGCCACCGCGGACGAGATCAACGCCAAGCACAGCAACGACCGCTACCTGGCGGGATTCCCGCTCCCGGAGCGGCTGCGCGCCACCGCCGACCTCGCCGAGGCGGCGGCCCACGCCGAACTGCTCGTCGTCGGCGTGCCGACCGGGGCCTTCCGCGACACCCTGGAGCTGGCCCGGCCGAACCTGCACCCGTGGATCCCGGTGGTGAGCCTCAGCAAGGGCCTGGAACGGGACTCCCTGCTGCGGATGACCGAAGTGATCAAAGAGGTGCTGCCGGGCCACCCCGCCGCCGCGCTCACCGGCCCCAACCTGGCCAAGGAGATCATGGCGGGGATGGCGGCGGCTACCGTGATCGCCACCGAGGACCTGACCGTCGCCACCGAGATCCAGCGGATCTTCCGGCGGGGTCTGCTGCGCGTCTACACCAACCACGACGTGATCGGCTGCGAGGTCGGCGGCGCGCTGAAGAACGTGGTGGCGATCGCCACCGGGATCGCCCAGGGCCTGGGTGTCGGCGACAACACCCGGGCCGGGGTGATCTCCCGCGGTCTCGCCGAGCTGACCACCCTCGCGGTCGCGATGGGCGGCGAACCGGCCACCCTGGCCGGGCTGGCCGGGATGGGTGACCTGGTGGCGACGTGCATCAGCCCGCACAGCCGCAACCGGCACGTCGGCGAGCAACTCGGCCGGGGCCGGAGCCTGGCCGACATCCTCGGCGAGATGGGGCAGGTCGCCGAGGGGGTCAAGACCGTGCACGCGGCGGTTCAGCTGGCCGACCGGCACGGGCTGGCGATGCCGATCACCCGGACCATCCACCGGGTCGTGACCGGTGAGATCACTGCCTTGCGGGCCTATGACGGTCTACTGCGGACCCTCCCGGCCGGGCACGAGTCCGAGCCCGGCTGAGCCCTGCTGTCGGCCGGCGCCGGAGAAGAGCAACATCACCATGAAGGCTCTGAAGGTCGGCACCTTCCAGCCGAGCAACCAGGGTGTCACCGCCTGGTGAGGGCCTTCTCCCAGACCAGGCGCACGGCGGGCAGCACCTCGGAGACCGCGGGCAGGCCGGGGCCCGGCTCGCGCACCCCGACGGTGAGGGCCGGCGCGGACCGTTCGAGTGATCCGGCCATCCGGTCGATGTCGGTGATGATCGAGCCGGTGAGCACCAGCACGCCGGTGTCCTCGACCTCGGTGCGCACCGCCCGCATCGTCCGCTGCCGGGCCGCACGCAGCGAGTTCAGCAGGTCGTGCAGGCCGCCGGCATCCGGTCCGGCGGCCGCGCCGCGCACCGCGACCAGCTCGGAGTGCGCCGCGAAGGCGTCCGCCGCGGCGGTCAGGACCTGACCGATCGGCGCGGGTACGGACGGCGAGCCCGGTGCCGCCACGGCGTCGAACATCGACCGGGCCACCGAGTTGACCTGCTGCACCCCGTGCTCCAGGGCGCGCAGGGTCTGGTCCATCGGGTTCACCCGGGTCATCGGGGTGGTCAGCGACCAGCGGGCGTGCCCGGTCAGCTCGTCCACGGCGGTCACCGCGCCGGCCAGGTCCTCGTCGAGTTCCCGGGACCGGGCCAGCCACTGTTCGGCCTGCTCCCGGCTGTAACCGTCGCGCACCCCGGCGCCGAGCGCGCCGAGCAGGCGGCCGATCTCACCGGACAGGTGGGCCAGCTTGATCCGGGCCTGCTCGATCGGGGATACCCCGCCGACCAGCGGCGACAGGATCACGCCGACCACGATGCCGAGCACGGTGGCCTCGACCCGCTCCCACACGAACGTCTCGGTGATCATCGTGCCGCCGACCAGGATGCCCATCGACGTCAGCGGCACGGTGGCCGAACTGTCCCCGAGCCGCAGCAGTTTGCCGGCGGCCAGGCCCAGGGCGGCGATCGCCGCGATCGACCACGGCGTCACCCCGAACGCGCCCCACACGGCGAGCGTGACGGCGATGCCGGCGAGCGTGCCGATCAGCCGTTTCGAACCCTCCCGCAACGACGCGTGCGAACTCATCTGCACCGACAGCGTCGCCGAGATCGCGGCGAGCACCGGGCCGGCCAGGTCCAGCGTCTGTGCCGCCGCCAGCGCGATCCCCGCGGCCACCCCGGTCACCAGCACCGACCGGGCGGTGGCCGCCTCCACCTTCTCGCGGCACCGGTGCGCCAGGCGGCGCAGTGGCGCCGGAAGGTGCGGCTGCAACCGGGAGAACAGGGCCCGGCAGGTCAGCTCGACGGCCGGTTTGACCTTGCGGCGCAGCAGGGCGGCGAGGACCGCGCAGAGCACCAGGCCGGCGGCGACGACGGTGGTCGGATCAGAGGCGGAGACGAGCGATTGCGGAGACAAGAAAACGGCTTTCTCTCTTTTCCTGATTGATCTTCTGACTCAAAAACTATCGCCGTAATCTGTGCAATCTTTGGAATTAGTGCAAATGTGACGGGCGTCGCGCCCGGTTGAGTGACTTCACTCAGTTCCGCGCTGATCGGACCGACAGTGCGGACATGAGACGTGTCAGGGGTACGGGTGCGACGGCGCTGCCTCGTGCCGTACTCCTGCTCCTGCTGGTGCTCCTGGCCGCTCAGGGGCTCGGCTGGATCCGGCCCGGCTGGTACCCGATGGTGCTCGGCGGTTCCCTGGCCGTCATCGACGCGCTGGGCGTGTTCTACCTGTTGCGGGTGGCCCGGCTCGGGCTCCACAGCCTGTCCTGCCGGGTCGCCGCGGTCGCCCGCGGGCTCGGTGTCCTCAACGCGCTCCTCTTCCTGGCCTGGGCGTTCGGCGGCCCGAGTTGGGTGTGGTGGGTCGCGGCGTCCGCGCACGCCGCCGGGATGGCCCTGCTCGGCTTCTCCACGGTGCTCGGCCCGCTGACCCGGCTGAGCGGCCCGCACCGGCAGGCGTTCGTCGCGGAGATGGTGGCCGTCGGCGCCGCCGCCGTCATGATCATCTGGTGTGTGGGGCTGGACCCGGCGCTGTGGAGCGGCAGCCCCGACAAGGCCTGGATCATCCTGGCCGGCATGCCGCTCGCCGGCCTGATGCTGGCCATGGCGATCGCCGCGATGCTGCTGCGCGGCGTCATCACCCATTGGCGGGACCCGATCTCGGTACTGCTCGGTGGCATGGCCCTGGCGATCGTCACCGACACCGCCTGGGTGACCGGCCTGCCCGCGGTGGCCGACCACGCGGCCGGGCCGGGCGGCGGGATCATGCTGGTCACCACCCACGTACTGCTCACCCTCTCGCCCCTGATGACCAGCTCCGGCATCGGCAGTGTCACCGACCGGGCCCGGCGCACCGGCCCGCCCCGCTGGGTGGCGTTCCTGCCGCTGGGAGCACTGGTGTCCGGGGTCGCCCTGCTGCTCGGCGTGATCGTGTCGACCGCCGGCTTCCTCCGGTGGAGCGGCCTGATCGTGGCGACCGGCGTGATGATCGCCGCCGTCGCCGTCCGGCAGTGGCTGGAGTTGTCGTCCACCCAGGCCCGGGCCAGCCGCGACTTCGAGACCGGGCTGGCCAGCCGGGCCGCCCTGCGGGAGGCCCTGGCCGCACTGGTCCGCGCCCGGGAGAACTGCGCGGTCCTGGCGATCGCCATCCCACCCGGCGCGGCGGTGCCGGACGCCCTGCGCTCCTCGGTCCGCGCCGACGACCTCGTCGCCCGGCTCAGCGAGAACACGTTCGGCGTGCTGGTCAGCGACGCCGCCGTCGTCAGCGAGGCCACCACCGTGGCCCAGCGGATCCTCGCGGCGTTCCCGGACGGCGCCATCGGCGTGGCGGTGGCCCGCACCGACGAACCGGCCAAGACCATCCTGCGCAACGCCGAGATCGCCCTCACCCACGCCAAACGCGCCGGCACCGCGACGTTCGTCGTCTACGAGGCCAGCATGAACGACCGTCGCGCCGCCGACGCGGCCCTAGCCGAAGCCCTCGAAGGCGCGCTGCAGCGCGACGAGTTCACCGTGCTCTACCAGCCGATCGTCGAGCTGGCGACCCGGCGGGTGGTGGCCGTGGAGGCGTTGCTGCGCTGGCATTCGCCACTGCACGGCGACGTGTCACCCGGCCGGTTCATCCCGGTCGCCGAACGCTCCGGCGACATCGTGGCGATCGGCCAGTGGGTGCTGGAACAGGCCTGCCGGCAGGCCGTCGCGTGGCGGGCCGCCGGGATCGACCTGACCGTGACGGTGAACGTCTCACCACGTCAGTTGCAGGAACCCAGCCTGGCCCGGGACGTGCTGGGCGCCCTCGACCGCACCGGCCTGCCGGCGATCAACCTGGTCGTCGAGGTGACCGAATCGGCGATGGTCAACGAAGCGGTCGAGATCGCCGCCCTGCGCACCATCCGGGCCGCCGGGGTCCGGATCGCCATCGACGACTTCGGCACCGGCTACTCGTCACTGCAGTACCTCACCAGGCTGCCGGTCGACATCCTGAAGATCGACCGCAGCTTCGTGGCTCAGCTCGACGGCACCGCCGAGGGTTCGGCGATCGCCGAGGCCATCGTCCGGCTCGCCCAGATCCTGCGGCTGACCACCGTCGCGGAAGGCATCGAGGAGGAGATGCAGGCCCGGGAACTGATCAATCTCGGCTCCCAGCGCGGACAGGGCTTCCTGTTCTCCCGGCCGGTGCCCGCCGACCGGATCCCCGAACTGGCCGCCGATGTGACCTACACCGGCTTTCAGCAACTTTCCGCGTGACGGTCACCGGCACGCCGATGGAGATGTCATGACGGCGGTTCTCTCCATTGCGGCGATCTTCGGGGCGGCCGTCGTGATCTCGGCGATCGTCTCGGTGTCGGCGTGGCTCCGGCGCCACGAGGCGACCGGCTACCTCTCCATCGCGGTGCTCGCGGCCGGTTCGGTGTGGTGGTCGGCGATGTCGATGGTCACGCTGTTCTGGCGCGATCCGACCGTCGCGCTGTGGTCGATCTCGCTCACCTACGCGGGCGTGTTCCTGCTGGTCGGCGGCTGGTGGGTGACGTCGCGGGCGCTCGCCGACCGGTTCTGGCGACTCCGGCCGCGGACCGCCCTGATCCTGGCCGCCGAACCGCTGCTCTGCACGATCGCCCTGGCCACCAACCCGTGGCATCACCTGTTCATCGACCACTTGAAAGCGACAAGCGTCGGTGGGGCGTACGCCGCGGTCTTCGGTCCGCTCTTCTGGGTCCACGCCCTCTACTGCTACGCCCTGCTCACCATCTCCGGCGTCCGGGTCTTCCGGGTCTTCATCCGCGGCGCCGGCCGCAAACGCGGCTACCTGCTGGCCGTCCTGACCACCCTGCCGTCCGTCCTGGTCAACCTGGTCGGCATCCTGTCCGGCGGCCGGCTCGTCGACCTCACCGCCATCGGCCTGGCGGTCGGCGCACCGGTCATGTACTGGATGGTCCGCCACGACTCGTCACCGTCCGCCGCCCCGGTCTCCCACCACGATCTGTTCCGGATCATGTCCGACCTGGTCATCGTGGTCGACGGCCAGCGCCGCGTACTGGACCACAACCCGGCCGCCCGCAGCCTGGTCGAACACCTCGGCGCCGCCGACCGTCTCCCCGCCGTGTTCGGCGAGTTTCCCGCAGGCGGGCACAGCGAATTCACGATCAACGACATCGGCGGTACGGGTATCGACCTCAGCGTCCAGATCAGCGCGGTCACCGGCCGCCGCAGCAGCGACACCGCCTGGGTCCTGGTGGCCCGGGACGTCACCGAGGACAACGACCGGCGCCGCGCCCTGGAACACGCCAACGCCCAGCTGCACACCCAGCTCGCCACCATCGAACGGCTCCGCAGCGACCTGGCCGAACAGGCCAACCGGGACCACCTCACCGGCCTGCACAACCGCCGCCACCTGATGACCACGCTGTCCGGCATGCTGGCGTCCGGGCGCCCGCTCAGCTTCGCCCTGGTCGACATCGACCACTTCAAACAGATCAATGATCGGTACGGGCACACCACCGGCGACGACGTGCTCCGTCAGGTGGCGCAGCGGCTGTCCGTGGTGGCCCGCCCCGGTGACCTGGTGGCCCGGTACGGCGGCGAGGAGTTCGCCATCGTCCTGGCCGACTGTGGCATCGACGAGGCGACCGCCCGGGTCGACGAGGTGCGCCGGGCGGTCAAAGCCGGTGACAGCGGTGCCGCCGCGGTCACGGTGAGCGCCGGTGTCACCGCGTCCACCACCGCCCACGACATCCGGGAACTCATCCACACCGCCGACATGGCCCTGTATGCCGCCAAGGAGTCCGGCCGTGACCGGGTGCACGTCGGCGGGCTCACCCCACGGCCGGTTCCAGCAGGTGGTCGAGGCCGATGACCTCGAAGAGGCGTTTCACGATGCCGGCCGGGTTGGCGATCCGGAATTCGAGACCGGCCCGGTCGGCGGCCTGATAACCGTCGATGATCCCGCCGAGCGCCTCGGAGTCGATGAACCGGACCCCGGTCAGGTCGACGACGATCCGGTCGCCGTCACCGGCCTCGACGACGCCGAGCAGGCTGGTGGTCAACTCGTCGCGGGTGTCGATGTCGAACTCGCCGGCCAGCAGGACCCGGCGGGTCCGCAGACCGCCGGGACCGGCCTGGACCGGTGCGAGGCTGATGGAGAAGTAGTCGTCCGGCACCTTGTTTGTCTACCAGCAAATTGTTGCGATCACCTCTCGAGGGGGAATGACGCCCAGATGTGCTTGGTGTCCGGCGTCGCGTACCAGCCCACATCCAGCGAGAACGAGCGGGCCAGCAGCAGCCCGCGGCCACCCTCGCCCAGTGGGCGGCCACCGGCCGGCTCCGGCGCCGACGTCAGGTCGTGATCGGCGACGTCGAGGATGAGCCGGCCCGCGTCGTACAGCAGCCGGATCTCGGTCGGTGGCAGACCGTGCCGGATCGCATTGGTCGCCAGTTCGGTGGCGACCAGCACGATCCGGTCGATCACGTCGTCCGGATCGTGCTGGGTGAACGCCGGATCTGCGGTCAGTTCACGATGGAGCGACGCCCGGAGCGCCCGCAACTCGGTGGTACTGGTGAGCGTCCACTGTCGCAGGGAACGGGCGGTTGGCGGCGGCGAGGAGACAGGGATCCGATCCACCCGGATCCTGTGCCCCGCACCATCGATGATTACGCACGCCATCTCCCGAGATCGGGTGTGACAGGAGCATCATGACGCGATGAGACGGATAGGTGGACTCTCGGTCACCGCTATCGCGTTGCTCCTCGCCGTCCGGACCTGGCCCGGCTTCCGGAACCGGATCGCCGAGGGACAGCACCGGGCGGCCCGTCCGTTCCTGGACCGGACCCGGACACGCACCGCGCTGCGCCGGGCACTGTGGAGCCGGGACGCGCGGGTGATCGTGGTGACCGGGCCGGCCGGGGTCGGCAAGACCGAACTCGTCACCCGGGTCCTGGAACCGTTCCGGCTGCTGCGGACCCGGGTGGTGATCCACGACGGGGCCACGGCCACCGGCCGGATCCTGGACGGCGACGGGACCTTCGACGGGCGTACCCGCAGATCGGTGATCGTCATCGACTCCGCCCAGCATCTGCTGGACGCCGACGGGCGACTGCGGGATCTGGCCCTGGAGGAGGCGTTCGCCGACCGCCGGGGGCACAAGATCGTGCTGGTCACCGACGTGCTTCCGCAACCGAGGGCCGGGCTGTGGTGGCTCGATCCGCGGTACGTCATCGAAGCCGACGGCCTGCCGGTCGGCTACTTCAAGGACTTCGCCCGCCGATCCGCGGAAGGCGCCGCCGGGCGGTTCACCGCACTGGACCATCGCACCCAGGAACGGCTCTGCGGCTACTTTCAGGGCGTACCCCGGCTGGTGCAGCTCTTCGACGCCGTCGTGGCCACCTCGGGCATCACCGCGGCCGACCTGGCCGCCCTGATCCACACCTGGGCGCGGCAGGACCCGGCCGACATCCCCGGCCTGCTGCTGGACCAGTTCGTGACCGGACTGAACCCGGACCAGTACGACCTGTACCGGGCGGTCGCGGCCCTCGGTGTCCCGGCCGGGCCGGCTCTCATCGGCGGCAGCCGGTTCGGGCAGGAGGCGATCCGGAAACGACTCGACGAACTGAGCCCGCACGCGATCCACCAGGTCCCCGGCACCGACCTCTACTTCGTGCCGGAACCCGAGGCCGAACGGGTACTGCGGCAGGCCCCGGCCCAGGTGTCGGCCCGCGCGGCGCAACTGCTGCGGGACGCCGGTGACCCGTCGGCCGCGCTCGCCGAGGTCCGTGCCTGGCTGCGGGCCGGGGATCCGATCCGGGCGTTCCAGCGGATCGG
This sequence comes from Actinoplanes derwentensis, assembly GCF_900104725.1. NCBI lineage: Bacteria > Bacillati > Actinomycetota > Actinomycetes > Micromonosporales > Micromonosporaceae > Actinoplanes > Actinoplanes derwentensis. The sequence goes on along the minus strand of NZ_LT629758.1, from coordinate 3,270,668 downwards.
GGAACTGGACGACGGCCCGCTTCCGAGTGCGTCGTTCCGGGCCGCCCGCGAGCGGCTGGCCGAGGAGATCGCACCGGCCGATCAGGTGGAGAACCACAACGTCCTGGCCCGGCTGAGTCAGGAGCGCGGCGAGTTCGAACCGGCCTGGGAGCACTACCAGCAGGCCCTGCACCTGGCCGGCGATCAGACCCGGGTCCGGATCCGGCTGAACCTCGCCTGGCTCGCCCTGGCCCGCGACGACGACGGCGAGGCACTGATCGGTTTCGAACACGTCCGCGACCACCCGCACGCCGACCAGCGGCTCGTCGCCACCGCCCTGGACGGAATGGCCCGCTGCCTGCGCCTGCAAGGCCGGTTCCGGGAGGCGCTGCACACCATGACCCGGGCGGCCGAACTCGCCGAACCCTGGCCCGGCCAGTGGATGCCGGCCGCGCTCCGGCTGGCCCGCCTGCACTCCGAGACCGGCGACCTGCTCGCCGCCGACCACCTCGTGGAGCGGGCGTCGGCCTCGCACGCCGCCTACTACGAGGCACTGGCCGACCTGGCGCTCGCCCGGCAGGACTGGCCGGCCGCCCTCGACCACGCCCGGCGCGCGGTCGCGATGGCCCTGCCGGTGAACGACTCGGCGACCCTGCCGCGCGCCCGGACCACGATCTGCCTGGCCCTGCTCCGGCAGGACCGGTGGGACCAGGCCGCCCAGGCCGCCGCCCTGGCCGAACGCTACCGCGACCCGAACCAGTCGCTGCTCGCGCTGGCCGTCGGCGGTCTCGCTCACCGCCGCGCGAACCGGCCGGCCGAGTCCCGCGCGTGGTTCAACCGGCTGCTGGACGCGACCGGCAGCGGTTTCGAGGCCCGCGAGTGCGAAGGCCTCGCCTACTGCGCCGAGCACCTGGACGGCGACCGGCCGATCGAGGACGCCGTGCACGCCTTCACCGCCGCCCGGCAGCCCCCCTGGGAACCGGCCCCCCGGACCGGCGCGACGATCCTCGCGCTGGTCGAGATCCTGGCCGCCGACGCCCCCGGCCGGGCCCGGCTGCACCGGGTGTTCACCCTGCTGCTGCCGGGAAGCTGATCTCCGGATAGCGGGGCGACGGTCCGTTCAGGAGGGTGCCGGGACGGCCTCGCAGGTGACGGTCGAAGAAGGCGCGGACGTACGCCCGCTGGATCGCCACCGAGCGGTCGCCGTCGATGCTGCCGACCGTCTGTTCGATCTGGTCGGCGGGCAGGCCGATCTGGTGGAACAGCACCTGGTAGTCGCTGAACGACAGATGTGCCGAACCGGTCAGCTCCAGCCAGTAGCGGGGGCCGCGCAACTTCGCCCAGGTACGGGTCCACGTCTCGTCCTGCTCGTCGCCGTGCGTGTCGGAACCCAGCATCAGGAACGGCCGGTTCAGACCGGCTTCGATCACCGGCCCGGTGAACGAGCCGTCCAGGTTGAGCCCGGCCCGGATCCGCCGGTCCACCAGCATCGTGGCGGCCGCCGTCGCGCCGCCCATCGAGTGCCCGAACATGCCGATCCGGGACAGGTCCATCGCGGTGGCGGCCGGCAGTTCCCGCAGGCGGCTGAGCACGAATCGGGTGTCGGTCACCCGTACGTCAAGGACCTTGTCAAGAAGTTGCTCCTCCTGCTCGGGGGACGTGGGCGTGGGAATGTCGCGCAGGGCGATCCGGCCGTCCGGAAACTCGACGAACCCGGCGTCGTGCGGGTGGTCGATCGTGACGACCACGTAGCCGTGGCCGGCCAGGTCCTCGACCAGGGCGGTGCTCGCGGTGCGCTCGACACCGAACCCGGGGGAGTAGAGCAGCACCGGATGGCGGCCGGGCGCGGGCGGCGCCCCCACGTATCCGTGTGTCACCGGCAGCGTGAACCCGCTGTCCGGTGGGTTGACGATGGCGGCGACGCCGGGGGAGACCCAGTCGGCGCGCTGATGGCCGCGAACCGACCTGGCCGGGTACCACACCTGCACCATCAGCTCGCGGTGCCGCTCGGCCGCCACCCACGGGTCGGGGCGGGAGGTGTCGACCAGATGCGCGGTGGCGGTGCCGACCCGGAGCGGGCCGGTCGGCTGTGGCAGGGTGAGCTGGGTGGCCGCCAGAACGACGGCGAGAAGTGTCGTCAGCATGCCTTCGACTCTCCGGTGGGCGAGCGTCGCGGGGTAGTCGTCGATGTCACCGGTCCGGGGTGTGTTCCGCACTGCCGAAACCGTGTGGAATACACACGCCCAGGTGGCGCAGCAGCCGCACCGAACGGTTGTCGTCGTGCTGGAGCAGCATCCGCAGCAGGTGGGTGGTGTCGCGGGCCTCGCGTCTCGGGTTGGCGAGCAGCCGGCCGGGGCGGGCCACCAGCACGTCGTCGGTCCGGGTCCGCCGCCATTGTTTCCGCGCGGCGGTATCGGCCTCCCACCGTGCCCACATCAGCGGCGCCGGCGCGTAGTTGAACTTGAGTCGCGGCCTCCGGCCGGAGAGGGAGATCCGGCTCTACCGGAAGGCATAGGCGGCGTCCCGGGCCATGCCGATCGCACGCCCGGCCAGTACCTCCGGCACCTGCGGATGTTCCACGTTGATCCGGGCCAGACGGGCGTTCGGGAAGGCCAGCGCGATCTGTTCCATCGGCTGCCGCACCACCCCGGGAGTGTTGAAGCCGGTGCCGACGTCCAGCACCAGCAGCCGGGCGTCCGGCGGGGTCGCCGACAGCCACTGCTGGAACCGGTGGCCGGCCGGCAGGTAGCGGTCCCCCACGTACTCCGGGCCTTTGCGCACGTTGAGGAACACCTCGCCGCCGCATCGCGGGCAGGCCGGGATCATCGCCGGGTCGGTGATCTCGCCGGAGGCGGGGTCGTAGGCGCTCAGCGCCGCCTCCACGATCGGCCGGCTCGCCCACACCTCCCGGCTGCACGGCGTCTCGCACTGGTAGAACGCGTAGTCGCCCTGCGGCGTGAACACCCGGTCCGGATCGAAGCCGTTGCGTTCGAACAGCCCGTCCACGTTGCTGGACAGCACGAAGTGCTCGCGGTCGCCGACCAGCTCCCGCAGCCGCTGATAGACCGGCGACGGCTCCGGGCCGAACCGTATGTCGGCGACGTGCGTGGCCCAGTAGCCCCACATCAGCGGGCCCGGCAGGTGCGCGCCGATCAGCTGGTAGCGGGCCCGCAACCCGAGCCGGTGCAGGGCCGGGAACAGTTCGGCGAACCGCCGGGTGTCGGTGTAGTCGAAACCGGCCGCCGCGGACAGCCCGGCTCCGGCGCCGATCACGATCCGGTCGGCCTCATCCAGCCAGCGGCGGAAACGTGCGTCACTCATGGGTCAGTTCTTTCTGGTAGCAGGCGTGATCGTCAGCGGTCCACACGTCGAAGACGACCCGGTCCAGGCGGCCCGGGTGCGCGGCCAGCCAGCCGGTGACGGTCGCCACCGCGATCCGGGCGGCCGGTTCCGGCGGGAAACCGAAGAGCCCGGTGCTGATCGAGCAGAAGGCGATACCGCGGATGTCACCGCGGGTCGCCGCGAGATCCAGACAGCTGCGGTACGCGGAAGCAAGCGCCGCCTCGTGCCCCGGTGTGACCGGTCCGCGCACGATCGGGCCGACCGTGTGCAGCACGTACCGGGCCGGCAAGTGATAGCCGGAGGTGATCTTGGCGCTGCCGGTGGGTTCCGGAAAGCCCTGCTCCGTCATCAGCGTGTGGCATTCGTCGCGCAGCCGGGGCCCCGCCGCGGTGTGGACGACGTTGTCGACGCACCGGTGCTCCGGCTGGAAACAGCCCAGCAGGGCGCTGTTGGCGGCGTTGACGATCGCGTCCACCCGCAGCGCGGTGATGTCACCGCGCCACAGCACGATCCGGTCCCGCCCGTCGACGGTGGGCAGCGTGGCGGCGTCGGTCACCGTCCGTCCCGCGGACTCCGCCGTCAGCAGTTCGTCGAGCATCGTCAGCACGTCCGGCGGCAGCGACCTCGGCGCACTCGTCACCAGCGCGGCCCGGAGCCGTTCCCGCGCCCCGCGGCCGCCCGGAATCCCGAGCCGGGCAAGTATTCGATCAGTGGACACGCTGGTAGACGCTAGGTCCCCGCACTGCTCGCCGGGCGGTACGGAGCCGACGCCCGATGGTCAAAATCCGACACCCGCCCGCTTCCGCGTACGCGACCCGGTCACTGTTCCTCAACTCGGGTCCGGGGGTGCCGATCCCACAGCCACGGCAAGTAAGAGGAGAAGGAATGGGTATCGGCGGGTTCTTCGACGACCGGTCATTGCGCACCAAGATCGGGTCGGCGGCAGTGGTGGCGTCCGCTGCCGGCCTGCTCGTCGGCGGTGTGGCGATGTCCACCATCGTCGGTTTGAACGACCATGCGGAACAGGAGCTGCGCCGGACCACGCTGATCGACAAGTCGGTCGGCTCCTTCGGCCGTAGCCTCGAGTCGTACATCGGCGGCACATCCAGCAGCCAGCTCTACCCGTCCATCGCGGACGCGGTCCTGGCGGGTATGGAGCAGAACAAGAAGGACATCCAAGCAGCTCTGCAGACGCTCGCCACCGCCCTGCCCGGTGACCCGGCGGTCGCCGCCGCGCAGCAGGACTGGGCGAAGTTCCTGAAGTTCATGGCGGTGGACCGCAGCGGCTTCAGCCCGACTGAACTGGGCACCGCCTTCGAGGAGTTCAACACCCTGCACAACGCGCTCACCCAGGACCAGACCGCACTCCAGCAGCGGGTGGAGGCCCTGATCGAGCAGCGGATCGAGGACTCCCAGACGTCGGCGCGGGAAGCCATGTACCTGATCGGTGGTCTGCTCGCCGGTGGTATCGGGCTCAGCCTGCTGATCGGTTTCCAGACGGCGGCCCGGGTCCGGCGTACCGTCGGCGCGGTCTCGCATGTGGCCGAAGGCCTCGCCGAAGGCGACCTCACCCGCAGCTCCGGGGTGACCAGCACCGACGAGATCGGCCGGATGGCGACCGCCCTCGACAAGGCGGTCGGCCGCCTGCGCGTCGACATCGTGCAGCTCGCCGGCAACGCCGGAACCCTGCAGGGTGCGGCCGGGCAGCTGACCTCGGTCTCCGGTGCGGTCGACGCCGCCGCCACCGAAGCCTCCAACCAGGCCGGAGTGGTGTCCGCTGCGGCCGACGTGGTCTCCAACAACCTGCAGATCGTGTCGGCGGGTTCGCAGGAGATGGGTTCGGCCATCCGTGACATCAGCGTCTCCACCGCGGAGGCCACCCAGGTCGCGGCCCAGGCCGTGCAGGTCGCCGCGCAGACCAACGCGATGGTCGGCCGCCTCGGCGACTCGTCGGCGGAGATCGCCACGGTCGTCAAGGTGATCACCGCGATCGCCGAGCAGACCAACCTGCTCGCTCTGAACGCCACCATCGAGGCCGCCCGCGCCGGTGAGCTCGGCAAGGGGTTCGCGGTCGTCGCCGGCGAGGTCAAGGACCTGGCCCAGGAGACCGCCAAGGCCACCGAGGACATCTCCCGCCGGGTGCAGACCATCCAGGCCGACACCAGCGGCGCGGTCCTGGCGATCGGCGAGATCTCCGAGATCATCGAGCGGATCAACGGGCTCCAGCTGACCATCGCCTCGGCGGTGGAGGAGCAGACCGCCACCACCCAGGAGATGAACCGTACGCTCACCGAGGCGGCCAGTGGTGCCGGCGACATCGCCACCACGATCACCGGGGTGTCCGCCGCGACCAGGCGCACCACCACCTCGGTCAACGAGACCCGGCAGGCCGCACAGGAGCTGACCGCGACGGCTGGGCAGCTCCAGACACTGGTGTCACGCTTCCGGTACTGACCGTCCTCTTGACCCGGCGCTAGGTGGTGCCAGCCCTACCCCACAGTGGCGAGCTGGCACCATCGACCGGGGTGGTGCCGGTCAAATACGGTCGGGCCATGATTGACCACCTGATGCCACTGCTCTCCTCGCCGTGGCTCTACGTGATCGTCGTCCTGATCGTGGCCGTCGACGGGTTCCTCCCGGTCGTGCCGTCCGAGGCCGTCGTGATCAGCCTGGGGGCGCTGTCGGCAGTCGGCCACCCCAACCTCGCCGCGCTGGCCGTGGCCGTGGCCGTCGGCGGGATGGCCGGTGACCGGGTGACCTATCTGATCGGCCGCAAAGCCGGAGCGAGGGTCGCCGGCGGCGGCAAACTCGCGGTCGCCAAACAGAAGGCCGAGGCGGCGTTGCTACGGCACGGCGCGGTCGCGATCCTGGCCGCGAGATTCATGCCGTACGGGCGGACCGCCACCGCCCTGGTGTCCGGCTCGGTGGCGTTCCCGATGGTCCGGTTCGCCGCGGTCAGCGTGCTGGCGAGCATCGGCTGGGCGGCGTATGTGATCGGTCTGGGCCGGTGCGGCGGCGAGCTGTTCACCCAGTCGCCGCTGCTCGGAGCAGCCTGCGGCATCGGGATCGGCATGTGCCTGGCAGCGGTGTACGCGATCCGCGAGAAGCGACGGGCGTCGATCCTCAAGCGGGAGGCCGTCCAGGCCTAGTCTCGGATCATGTCGAACGGGCCGAGACCACTCGGGTTCGCCGTCGTGACCCTGCTCTACACGGCGGCCGGGCTGATCGCCTGGCTCGTGGTGGCCGTACAACCCGCCCGGCATCCGCTGCCGGCCACCTTCTACGCCGACATCGCCGCCACACTACTGGTGTTCGCGGCGAGCACGGCGGCGGCGAACGCGAGCCTCTACGACCCGTACTGGAGCGTCGCCCCCGCCGTGATCGTCGCCGCCTGGGTGCTGTGGCTCGGCGCGCCCGGCGCCCGCCCGGGCGTGGTGCTGCTGCTGGTCCTGGCCTGGTCGATCCGGCTGACCGCCAACTGGGCCCGGTCCTGGCAGGGCCTGCACCACGAGGACTGGCGTTACGCGCAACTGCGGGAGGAACGTCCCGCCGGAGCCCCGTGGTGGCTGGTCAACCTGGTCGGCATCCAGCTGGTCCCGACACTTGTGGTGTTCGGCGGGCTGCTCGCGGTCTGGCCGGCCGTCACCGCCGGCGGCCGGGCCTGGGGCCCACTGGACCTGCTGGCCGTCGCGGTGACCGTCGCCGCCGTCACGATCGAGACGACCGCCGACCGGCAGTTGCACCGTTTCGCCGGCGACCCGCAGAACCGGGGCCGGATCATCGACCAGGGCCTGTGGCGGCTCTCCCGGCACCCCAACTACCTGGGCGAGATCCTGTTCTGGTGGGGCCTGTGGCTGTTCGGCCTGGCCGCCGCCCCGTCATGGTGGTGGACGGTGATCGGCCCGATCGGCATGGTCCTGCTGTTCGTCTTCGTCAGCATCCCGATGATGGACCGCCGCTCCCTGACCCACCGCCCCGACTACGCCCAGCACATGCGCCGCGTCCCGGCCCTGCTGCCCCGCCTGTCCGCCCGCCGGTGGTCATAGGATCACCGGTTGGTCGGGGTCTGCACGTGGTGGCGGCCGATCGGGAGCATCAAGGGCTTGCCGGACACCGGGTCGGTGATGACGGTGCTGTCGAGGCCGAACACCGCCCGTACACAATCCTCGGTCAACACCTCGGCGGGATCTCCGGCGGCGTGCAGACCGCCGTCGGCCAGGGCGATCAGGTGGTCCGCGTAGCGGGCCGCCAGGTTCAGGTCGTGCAGCACCATCACGACGGTGGTGCCGCGGTCACGGTTCAGGTCGGTCAGCAGGTCGAGGACTTCGATCTGGTGGCTGACGTCGAGGAATGTGGTGGGCTCGTCGAGCAGCAGCACGTCGGTCTGCTGGGCCAGGGCCATCGCGATCCAGACCCGCTGGCGCTGGCCGCCGGAGAGTTCGTCCACCGAACGGTCGGCCAGGGAGGCGGTGTGGGTGGCGTCCAGGGCGGCGGCCACCGCCGTGTCGTCGTCCTTGCTCCAGCGGGACAGGATCCGCTGGTGCGGGTTGCGGCCCCGGCCGACCAGGTCGGCGACGGTGATGCCCTCCGGGGCGATCGGCGACTGGGGGAGCAGGCCGAGGGTGCGGGCCAGTTGTTTGGCCGGCATCTTGTGGACTTCCCGGCCGTCCAGCAGGACGTGACCGGCGCGCGGGGCGAGCAGCCGTGACATGGACCGCAGCAGGGTCGACTTGCCGCAGGCGTTGGCGCCGACGATGGCGGTGATCTTGCCGGGCGGCAGGAGCAGGTCGAGCGAGTCGATGACCACGCGGTCGGCGTACCCGACGGTCAGTTCTTCGACCTTCAGCGAGTGTTCGGTGGTCACAGGGAGCCTCCCGCGCGGTTGGTGCGCACTAGCAGGAAGATGAGGTACGGGGCACCGAGCACGCCGGTGACCACGCCGACCGGGAACCGGGTGTCGAAGGCGAACTGGCCGAGGAAGTCGGCGAGCAGCACCAGCAGCGAGCCGACCACGGCCGACGGGACCAGCAGCGAACCGCCGGGGCCGACCATCCGGGCGGCGATCGGGCCGGCCAGGAACGCGACGAACGCGATCGGGCCGGTGGCCGAGGTGGCGAACGCGATCAGGCCGACGGCGGCGACGATGGCGATCAGCCGGGTACGTTCCAGCCGGGTCCCGAGGGCGGCGGCGGTGTCGTCGCCGAGCTGCAGCATCGTCAGGTTGCGGGCCTGCGCGAGCAGCATCGGACCGAACACCGCCAGCGCGATTAGCACCGGCATGGTCTCGTCCCAGGTGGAGCCGTTGAGGCTGCCGTTGAGCCACCGGGTGGCGGCTTGCAGGTCCCACTGTCCGGCCTGGTTGAGGATGTAGGAGGTGGCGCTGTTGAGCATGGCGGCGATGCCGATGCCGATCAGCACGAGCCGGGTGCCGGCCACCCCGTCCTTGAACGACAGCACGTAGATGATCACGGCGACGGCGAGCGCGGCGACGATGGCGAACGTGGCGACGCCCGCCTCACCGAGGTTGAGCACGATGATGGCGAACGCCGCCGCGGCGCCGGCCGCGGAGCTGATGCCGATGATGTCCGGGCTGGCCAGGGGGTTGCGCAGCATGGTCTGGAAGGTCACCCCGCCGATCCCGAAGCACAGGCCGGTGACCAGGGCCAGGACCGCGCGCGGCAGCCGCAGTTCACCGACGGTGAAGGACGCACCGGGGACGGTCTCGCCGAGGGTCACCCGGAAGACCTCGCCGGGGGTGTAGAAGGTCTGCCCGACCATCAGGGAGACGGCGAAGAGCGCGACGACGGTCACGGTGAGGCCGCCGAGTACCGCCCGGCGCCGCCGGCCGCGCCGGACCCGGCCGCGGGTGACGGCGTCGAGCGTCGTGGTGGTCATAGCTCGCGTACTTTCTGGCGGCGGACGATGTAGATGAAGAAGGGGGCGCCGATCAGGGCGGTGATGATGCCGGCCTCGATCTCGTCGGGGCGGTTCACCACCCGGCCGAGCACGTCGGCGGCGGTCAGCAGCACACCGCCGGTCAGGGCCGAGAACGGCAGTAGCCAGCGGTGGTCCAGCCCGACCAGCAGGCGGCACATGTGCGGGACTATCAGGCCGACGAAGGCGATCGGGCCGGCGATGGCGGTGGCGCCGCCGGCCAGGACCACCGCACCGAGCGCGGCCACCCCCCGGACCAGGGCGACCCGTTCGCCGAGGCCGGCGGCGAGTTCGTCGCCGAGAGCCAGGGAGTTCAGCGAGCGGGCGCTGAGCAGGCAGATGGCCAGGCCGCCGAGCAGGAACGGCAGCACCTGGGCGATGTTCTCCCAGGTCGCGCCGCCGACCCCGCCGACCTGCCAGGACTGGAAGTTCTCGGCGATGTCACCGCGGGGGAGCACCACCGCGGTGACCAGCGAGGTCAGGGCGGCGGAAGTGGCCGCACCGGCGAGCGCGATCTTGAGCGGGGTGGCGCCGCCCCGGCCGAGCGAACCGACCGAGTAGACGAACAGGGCGGAGATCGCGGCGCCGGCGATGGCGGCCCAGATGTACTGGGTGGCCGTGTACAGCCCGATCGTCGCCATGCCGACCGCGATGGCGAGCATGGCGCCCATGTTCACGCCGAGGATGCCGGGGTCGGCGAGCGGGTTGCGGGTGACGCCCTGCATCACGGCGCCGGACAGGCCGAGGGCCGCTCCGACGAGAGCGGCGAGCAACGTACGCGGGATGCGTTTGATCACCGCCGCCTGGTCGAGGGTCTCGTCGGTGCCGCCGACCGCGGCGACGATGTCGGACCAGCCGACGATGCGGGACCCGAAGGCCACCGACGCCAGCATCACGAGGACCAGGGCGGCGAGTACGACCAGCAGCCAGCCCAGACGCACCCGGGCCGGGCGCCGCAGTGTCGCGACGTCCGGCCCTTCAGCTGGTGACATCAGATCTTGTCGGCGGCGGCGCCGAGCAGGTCGACGTAGTCCTTCAGCACGAAGGAGACGGCGAGCGGCGTCGGGTTGGCGGCGGTGGCGACCGGGGTGCTGCCGGGCAGCGACACGAACGAGCCACGGGCGATGGCCGGAACCTTGGACAGCAGCGGGTCCTTCTGCAGGGTCGCGAGGGTGGTGCCCTCGGCGTCACCGTAGGTCACGATGATGTCGACGTCGCTGAGGTTCTGGACCTGCTCGGCGCTCTGGGTGAGGCTGAACTCCTCGGTGGTGGCCGAGGCCTTCGCGATGCTCTCCGGGTGCTTCATGCCGAGGTCGGTGAAGAACTGGGCCCGGGTGTCGTTCGTGGTGTAGAAGCTGATCTTGCTGAGGTCGGTCGGGTCGATGTGGGTCAGGAACATCACCGACTTGCCGGCCAGCTTCGGGTAGCGGGCCGCTTCGGCCTTCATCTGCCCTTCGATCTTGGTGATCAGCGCGTCGCCCTCGGTGGCCAGGCCCAGGGCCTTGCTCTCCAGCTTGATGCTGTCGCGCCATGAGGTCGCCCACGGCTTCTTCGGGTACGCCACGACCGGCGCGATCTTGCTGAGCGTGTCGTAGTCCTGCTGGGTCAGACCCGAGTAGGCGGCCAGGATGACGTCCGGCTTGGTGTCGGCGACGCCCTCGAAGTCGATGCCGTCGGTCTCGTCGAACAGCGTCGGCGTCGGCACGCCCAGTTCCTTGAGCTTCGCGGCATCCCACGGGAGCAGGCCGTCGCCGTCCTCGTCACCGAAGTTGGCCTTGGCGTAGCCGACCGGGACGATGCCCAGGGCCAGCGGAACCTCGTGGTTGGCCCAGTTGACGGTGGCCACCCGTTCGGGCTTCTTCGCGATGGTGGTGGTGCCGAAGGCGTGCTCGACACTGATCGGGAAGGAAGCCGCGGCGGCGCTGCCGGTGGCGGCCGGGGTCTCCTCGCTGTCGGACGACCCGCAGGCGGTGAGCGCCAGGGCGGTGGTCGCGGCGACGATTCCCGCCAGGAACCGGGATGCACGCATGCTGTGAACTCCAAACTTGACCGATAAGGCTTGCCTAACCTAACAGCTTCATGATCGACAACTGTGGGCGGCCCCGGAAAAGGTTGACGCTTCAACTATTTCGGCATACTGTTCGACCATGACCAACCCCGTCGTGGCCACCGCCGGATCCACCGACCCGCAGGCGCCGCTTGTCGTCCTGCTGCACGGGCGCGGGTCCCATGAGCAGGAGATCCTCGATCTCGCCGGGCACCTGCCGGAGGGCCTGGCCTATGCGGCGGTGCGCGCCCCGATCGCCGAGGGCGGCGGCTACGCCTGGTTCGCCAACCGGGGCATCGGCCGCCCGGTGCCCGAGTCGCTGCGCGCGAACCTCGATTGGTTCCGCCGCTGGCTCGACACCGCGGCCCCCGACGGGCGGCCGGTCGTGCTGATCGGCTTCAGCGGGGGAGCAGCGTTCGCCGGCGGGCTGCTGCTCGACGACCCGCAGCGCTGGGCCGGAGCCGCCGTCCTCTACGGCACCCTGCCGTTCGACGCCGGCGTGCCCACCACCTCGGACCGGCTCGCCGGTGTCCCGGTCTTCGTCGCCCAGGGCGACCACGACACCGTCATCCCGCGCGAACTGCTCGACCGCACCTGGACCTACGTCCGCGACGAGTCCGCAGCGGTCGCCACCACTCGCCGTGACCCGGTCGGACACGGTATCGCGATGCCCGCCCTGGAGGCGCTCGGCGACTGGCTGCGTCACCGGATCGGCTGACAGATCCAGAAAGAGGTGATTGCTCTTGGGCAAATGTGTTTAGGCCCTGATCGGGGTGGGAAACGGGGGTGCGTTCCAGCCCAGCCCGGCCCGGTTTGCCATAGGGAGCACACGCATGACCGTCATGACCGACACCGCTGTTCGACGCGAGTCCGCCACCAGCGCCGAGCCGGCCAGCGAGCTGATCAACACGATGGCGGCCCTCCCGGCCGGCCACCCCTCCCGGCCCCGGCTGCGGGACCAGGCCATCGAAGCGTGGATGCCGCTCGCCCGGCACCTCGCCAACCGCTACGCCAACCGCGGTGAGCCCCGCGACGACCTCCACCAGGTCGCCCTCCTCGGCCTGATCAAGGCGGTCGACCGGTTCGAGGCCGACCGCGGTGTCGACTTCGCCGGGTTCGCGATCCCGACGATCGTCGGCGAGCTCAAGCGCCACTTCCGGGACAAGACCTGGTCGGTGCGGGTGCCGCGCCGCCTGCAGGAGCTGCGCCTCGCGATCACCGGCGCCAACAGCACGCTCAGCCACACCCTCGGCCGTTCGCCGACCGTCACCGACATCGCCGACTACCTGAACATCAGCGAGGACGAGGTCCTGGAAGGCCTCGAAGGCGCGCGGGCCTACAACTCGACGAGCCTCGCCACCCCGGTCACCGAAGGCGGCACCGAACTCGGCGAGACCCTCGGCGGTGAGGACACCGGCTTCGAGCTGGCCGAACTGCGCATCGCCATCGGCCCCGCGCTGGCCACCCTGGACGAGCGCGAGCAGAAGATCGTCAGCCTGCGCTTCTACGGCAACCTGACCCAGAGCCAGATCGCCGACCAGATCGGGATCTCCCAGATGCACGTGTCGCGACTGCTGGCCAAGGCGCTCGCCAAGCTGCGTACCCAGCTCGACGGTGCCATGGTCTGACATCATGTCGCGGTGAACGTACGCGAACTCGGTGTTGAATTCTTCGAACGCCTGAACCGTCACGATCCGCTGGGCGCCAGCCTCGTCGGCCTCACCGCCTACGACGCGCTGCTGCCCGACCCGCACCCCTCGGCCGACCGGGACGCCGCACGCCACTTCCGTGCGACGGCCCGGTCGGCCGCTTCCGCGAGCGGTGACGACATCGACCGGGCCGTGCTGCGGTGGATGGCCGACACCGCCGCCGACGAGGCCGAACACTGCCTGTGGGAGGCCAACGCGTCGGCGATGGTCATCGTGTCACCACAGTCGTCGTACTTCACGGCCGGCGGTGAACAGCGGCTTCCCGGTGCCGCCGCCTTCTTCGACGGCCTGGCCGACCGCTACCGCGACGCCTCGGCACGAGGCCGTCCGAGCACCCGCGCGGGCCTGGCGCAGGCCGCCGCCCAGCTGGAGGGCTACCTGCTGCGGCCCGGCCCGGCCGACGTGCGGGCCGCGATGCGCAGCCTGGCCGACTGCTACACCGGTGAACTTTCCGAGGTCGCCCGCGACGACGAGCACGTCGGCATCTCCGAGGTGCGCGGCGGAGAAGCCGGCTACCGGGCCGCCGTCGCCGCGCACACCACCCTGCCGATGACCCCGCGCGAAGTCCACGACCTGGGCCTGGAACTACTCGCCGACCTGGAGACGCAGTGGTCGTCACTCGGCCGGGAAGCCTTCGGCAGCAGCGAACCGGCCGCCGTCCGGGCCCGCCTGCGTGACGACCCGGCACTGCGGTGCGCCAGCGCCGACGAGATCCTGCAGACGGTCGCCGGCGCCCTGAAACGGGCCGAGGCACTCACCCCCGAGATCACCGCTCTCGCCGCCGACGCTCCCTGCCACGTCGAAGCGGTGCCGCCCGAGGACGCGGACTCGGCACCGGCCGGCTACTACCGCCCGCCGGCCGTCGACGGCAGTCAGCCCGGAACGGTGTTCATCCTGACCGCCGAGCCGGAACAGCGCAGCCGGTTCGCCCTGGAGGCGCTCACCTACCACGAGGCGGTGCCCGGCCACCACTTTCAGGCGGTCGCCGCGCAAGGACGGGAATCACTACCGGACTTCCGGCGGTACGTCGACACCCGGCTCGGTGCCTACGTCGAAGGCTGGGCCCTCTACGCCGAACAACTCGCCGACGACCTCGGCCTGTACTCGTCGCCGCTGGCCCGCCTCGGCCGGGTCAGCATGGCCGCCCTGCGCGCCGCGCGTCTGGTCACCGACACCGGCCTGCACGCTTTCGGCTGGTCCCGGCAACAAGCCGGTGACTTCCTGCGGGACAGCACCGTGCTCTCCGAGCGCGACGTACGACAGGAGGCCGACCGTTACATCGCCTGGCCCGGTCAGGCCCTCGCGTACAGCGTCGGCGCCCGCGAGATCCTGCGCCTGCGTGAGACCGCCCGCACCGCCCTGGGCAGCCGCTACCGTCCGGCCGCTTTCCACGACCAGGTCCTCGGAGCCGGCGCCGTCCCCATGCCCGTGCTGTCCACGATCATCGACCGCTGGGTAACCTCGGCCCGCTAGGCGGCGGTGGTGGCGACGTAGACGGTGTTGGCGGACGTTCCCCTGGTCAGCGGGTTGGGAAAGGTCACCACCTCGGCGGTCGCGGTGGCGAAGACCTCGTTCAGCAAGGTCAGGAAGGTGTCGTCGGGGGCGTCGTCGGACCACAGGCCGAAAGCGCCGCCCGGGTGCAGCAGGTTCGCCAGGCGGCGCAGCCCGTCGGCGGTGTAGAGGTCGGCGTGGGCGGGGTTCAGGACGTTCACGGGGGAGTGGTCGACGTCGAGCAGGATCGCGTCGAAACGGCGGCCCCCGACGGCCGGGTCGAAACCCGAACCGTCGCGGACCAGGGCGAAGAAGTCGCCCTCCAACAGGGTGGTGCGCGGGTCGGTGGTGAGCGCGGCGGCGTGCGGCAGCAGCTCACGACGGTGCCAGCCGATCACCGGGGCGAGCGCCTCGACCACGATCAGGGACCGGACCCGGTCGTCGGTGAGGGCGGTCCGGGCGGTGTAACCCAGACCCAGACCACCCACCACGACATCCAGCGGCTGGTACGACAGGGCCGCCAGCGTGAGCCGGGACAGCTCTTCCTCGGCGACCGTGAACAGGCTGGACATCAGGTACTCGTCGCCGAGCTTGACCTCGTACACCTCGGTCTCGGTGGTGGGTTCCATCCGGCGGCGCAGGCTGATGTCGCCGATCCGGGTGGCTACCCAGTCCAGTTCCACGAGGCGAGAGAGCATGAAGTGTCCTTTCGGCGGTACGACGGCAACCAGGAGTTTTGCACGAACCCGGCGGCAGTCGCGGTCAGGCGCTCACCTTCCAGTCCTGCACGTCGATCTGACTGCCGCCGTACCGGGGCGCGAAGAAGCTCAGCGTGCCGAGCGACTTGAGACGCTGGTGATCGATCAGCGGGTCGGAGTAGTAGATCGCCGCCGAGGTGTAGCGGATGGTCCAATCGGTCCAGCCGGACGCCTTCGACGCGGTCTGGATGTGCAGCTTGCGGGTGCTGGAGTCACCGCTGACCACATACAGGTTGTCACCGCTGTCGACGGCGATGTCGCCGCGGGCCGAGCGCTCCAGGAACGGCGTGTAGTCCTGGTGCCAGACCTTGCTCGCCTTGTCCCGCCAGTAGTGCACGAGGACTGCCGTCTCACGGGCGGCGGTGAAGTCGCTGTTGTCGGCGGCCGACGCGGGCAGGTGGGAGGCGAGCACGTGCACGATGCCTGCCGCGTCGACGACCTGGGATTCCTGGTTGATCAGGCCACGGTTCTGGCCGATGCCCCACACCTTCAGAGTGCTCGCGTTCGCCGCGAGGGGACTGCTGCCGGAGGTGGCGACCACGGTTCCGGCACTGTTGCGCCAGGTGCGGCCCTTGTCCTTGCTGTACGCGTAGTAGAGGTCGTGGTTGGTGCTGGCGTTCGAGGTCTCCCGCACCGTCCACGTGACGTGCAGTAACGGCGTGGCCGGGTCGTAGTTGTCGTACTCGATGCCGAACAGGTAGGCGTTGTTCCCGGCGGTGGTGCCGTCGATGAACTCGCCGACAGACGTCCAGGTGCCGGGTGTGTACTCGTACAGCACCTCGTCGCCGGTGCCGCTGTAACCGGTGCGGATGGCGAGCTGGAGGGTGCCGTCCGGGTGGGCGAAGAACTGCGGGTAGGTGACGACGTCCATCGCGGTGCTCGTCAGTTTCGTCTGCACCGCCCCGAAACCGCTTGTCGACCAGGTCGGCGCGGTGGCGAGACCGGCGACCGACCGGCGGTAGCGCAACTGCGACGAGTGCGTGTCGAACGCCAGGTGGATGGTGCCGTCGGACGGGGCGATGCCGATGCTGATGGTGTTGTGCGAGTCCGTCGAAGCGGTGACGTAGTCGGTCAGCCGCAGGTTCGACCAGGCCCCGGACGGCACCTGGCGGCGGGACAGGTTCACGTAGCCGCTCTGGTCCCAGAAGGCGGCGTACTGCCAGCCGCTGTAGGTGACGATGCCGTCCTGCTGGAACGACTCGCCGTTCATGTAGCCGGTGTAGGTGAGGGCGGTCCGTCCGCTGGTGGTCAGGACGGTGGTGGACGTGGCGGTGACGGTCGGCGCGGCGGCGGTCGCGGGCTGGCCGGGCAGCACGGTGGCGACGAGCGCGAGTGCCAGCGCGGCGGGGATGAATCGTTTCATGGAGCACCTCGGGGGATTCGGGGGAATCCGACCCTATTTCATCAGCATCGATTGGTCGAGGTGCTTGACCAGTGCGTTGACGGCCTCGCGACCGGCCCGGTTGGCGCCCACCGTCGACTGAGACGGACCGAAACCGATCAGGTGCACGCGAGGGTCGGCGGCGGCCCGGGTGCCGATCAGGCGGATGCCGCCCTGGTCGTTACGCAGGTGCAGCGGGTCCAGGTGGGACAGGGCCGCCTTGAAACCGGTCGCCCACAGGATGGCGTCGACCGAGGTGAACGAACCGTCCGCCTCCCGCACCCCGTACGGCTCGATCGCGGTGAACACCGGCCGGCGGTCCAGGGCGCCGCGCTGCCGGGCGGCCAGCGCGTACGGCGTCCAGATCAGCCCGGTGTAGGAGACCACACTGCCGGTCGGGCGACCGGCTTCGACGTCCGCGGTCACCTTCGTGATGGTGTCCCGGCCGGCCACTTCCGGTTCGAAGGCGTCCCGGAAGACCGGCTCACGCCTGGTGTACCAGAACGTCTTCGCCACCCGTGAGATCTCCTCGATCAACTGGACCGCGGAGATCCCACCGCCGACGACGGCCACCCGCCGGCCGGCGAACCGGTCGGCCGACACGTACTCCCGGGTGTGCAGTTGCGTCCCGGTGAACGTCTCCACCCCCGGGTACCAGGGCCGGACCGGGTTGTCCCAGGTCCCGGTGGCGTTGATGATCGCCTCGGCGGCCCACGGACCCCGGTCGGTCTCCACGATCAGCCCACCGTCCGGTCCCGGCCGCACCGAGCCGACCCGCACCGGCCGCACGATCGGCAGATCGGCCTGCGCCTCGAACGAGGCGAAATAGCGGGGTACGGCGGTCCGGCTCGGTTCGCCCGGATCGATCGGTGGTTTCGGGAAACCCGGCAGGTCGAAGATGCCGTTCACGGTCGCCATCCGCAGCGACTCCCACCGGTCACGCCACGCCCCACCGGCTCCGGCCGCGGCGTCGAGCACGACGAACGTACGCCCGCCGGAAGGGTTTTGAAGCGCACTGCCGAACCCACGCCGCCGCAGGTGGTAGCCGGCCGAGAGTCCCGACTGCCCGCCACCCACGACCACCACCGTCGCCGTCCTCATACGCGCCGCAACCCACCCGAACCGCCGGGTATTTCCGGTCCGGCCCGAGCTGTGATCCTCGCCGCCAACCGCTGCGCATAGGCTGACCGGATGTCGCTGACCTTGGACGAGGCCCGTGCCCGGGCTGCCATGCTCTCGGACGTCTCCTACGACCTCGCGCTCGACGTCACCGGCCGCGACGACTTCCGGAGCCGGGTCGTGGTGCGGTTCCACACCGAGGGCGGCGACACGTTCCTGGAGCTGTACCGGGCCGAGTCTCTGCAGGTCACGCTCGACGGATCGCCCGTCACGCCGGTGTACGACGGCCGCCGGATCGTGCTCGACGACCTGAAACCGGGCGTGCACGAGGTGGTCGTGGACGCGCGGCTGCAGTACGTCACCGACGGTGAGGGGCTGCACTCCTTCGTCGACCCGGTCGACGGGGAACGTTACGTCGGTGGATATCTCGGCCTGGACATCACCCAGCGTCTGTTCGCCTGCTTCGACCAGCTCGACCTCAAGGGGCCGATCACGCTGACCGTGACCGCGGACCCGGCGTGGACGGTGTTGTCGAACGGGCGGCTCACCGCGGCGGGTGGGGGACGGTTCGGGTTCGCCGCCACCCCGCCGATCCCCTGCGACCAGTTCGTCGTCGTGGCGGGTCCGTACCACTCGGTGCGATGGGAGTACCGCGGCCTGCCGATGGGCTGGCACACCCGGCGTTCGCTGGCCGCCGCCCTGGACCGTGACGTCGCCGAACTGCGGCGCGTGACCGAGGTCTGCTTCGACCACTACGGCGAGATCTTCACCGAGCCGTTCCCGTTCGACTCCTACGACCAGGTCTTCGTTCCCGACCTCAACTGGGGCGCGATGGAGTGCCCGGGCTGCGTCACCTTCAACGAGTCCATGTTGCCGCGCGATCGGGTCACCGACGACGACCGGCGGTATCGCGCGATGGTGATCGCGCACGAGATGTCGCACATGTGGTTCGCCGACCTGGTGTCGCCGGTGTGGTGGGAGGACGCGTGGCTCAACGAGTCCTTCGCCGACTACATGGGTTACGAAGTGGCCGAGACGGTCGCCGGTTACCCCGGTACCCGCGTGTCGTTCGAGGCGGCTCACAAACCCGGCGCCTACCTCGCCGACCGGCGCCGGTCCACGCATCCGGTCGCCCCGGCCACCGAGGACGTGCCCGACGTCGCCACCGGCATGACGATCTTCGACGCCATCTCCTACGGCAAGGGGAACGCCGTCCTGCGGCAACTGGTGACCTGGCTGGGCGAGACCGACTTCCTGGCCGGGGTGAACGCGCACCTCAGCCGGCACCGGTTCGCCAACGCCACCCTCGAGGACCTGCTGTCGGCACTCGACGCGGCCTCCCCGCGTGACGTGCGCGGCTGGGCTCAGGTGTGGCTGCGGCAGACGGGACACGACACGATCAGGGTCACCCGCCACGGTGACGTGCCGGTGCTGACCCGGACCGGGGTGCGGCCACACCGGTTCACCGTCACCGCCTACTCCCCGTCGCTGGAACCGGCCGGCTCCCAGCTGGTCGACCTCGCGGACGAGCCCGTCGAACTACCGCAGTGGGCCGGGCTGGTCGTCGTACCCAACGCGCACGGCGATACCTTCGCCCGCGTCGAACTCGACCCGTTCTCCCACGACACCCTCGCGCGCGAGCTGAGCGCACTGGCCGACCCGTTGGTACGGGCGGTGCTGTGGGACGTGCTGCTCGACGGGGCGACGCCGGCCGCCCACCTGCTACTGCTGGCGCTGCAACTACCGCGCGAGCCCTCGCCCACGCTGGTGTCCGCCGCCCTCGACCGGACTTTGAACCACCTCGTACGCCGCGTGCTGCCGCCCGCGGAGACAACCGCCGCGCTGGAGGTGATCGCCGCGGCGTGTACGGCCGAGGACGAGCCGGACGAGCAGCGTGCGGTCGTGCTGGCCCGTGGACTCGCCCGGACCACGAGCGACCAGGGGCTGCTGCGGCGGTGGCTGGACGCCGACGCCACCGACCAGGGGCTGGCACTCGACCCGGAACTCCGCTGGGCCGTCGTACACCGGCTGGCCGAACTCGGCGGCCTCGCCGCACCGCAGATCGAAGCCGAACGGCTGCGCGACGGTACCGACGCGGGTGACCTCGGTACCGCCACCGCGCTGGCCGCCCGCCCCACCGCGGAGGCGAAAGCGGCGGCCTGGGCGGCGATGACCGAGGTCCCGGACGTCTCGGTACGCCGCTTCCGGGCCCTCGCCGCCGGGCTGTGGTCGCCGGGTCAGCGGGACCTGGTCACGCCGTACATCGCCGCCTACGTCGCGGTCGCGCCGGCGTTGGCCCGGCGCGGTTCGGCGTTCGCCGCCGCGCTCGGCCGGGCGTTCCCCGCCCTGGCGCTGACCGCCGGCGAGCTGGCGCTCGTCCGGGCGGCGCTGCACGACGACGTGCCTGTCGTGCTGAAGCGGTACTGGGAGGACGAGCTCGACGACCGCCTGCCGTGGGGCCCCTGAGCAGGCGATCACGGGGAACCGGTAGACAGTGACCGTGACTGAAGGATCTTCGATCAGGTCGGCGGGGCGGAATCTGGCCCTCGCGACGCTCGCCTCACGGGTGGCCGGGTTCGTTCGTATCATCGTGCTCGCCGCCGCTCTGGGGCTCGGCACCCGGCTGCTGGACACCTACAACGTGGCCAACACGTTGCCGAACCAGGTGTACGAGCTGGTCGTCGGCGGGACCATGGCCAGCATCGTGGTGCCGCTGCTGACCCGGGCGACGATCAACGAGGCCGACGGCGGGGTGCTGTACACGCAGCGGCTGCTG
The DNA here is from genome assembly GCF_900104725.1 of Actinoplanes derwentensis. Taxonomy (NCBI): domain Bacteria; kingdom Bacillati; phylum Actinomycetota; class Actinomycetes; order Micromonosporales; family Micromonosporaceae; genus Actinoplanes; species Actinoplanes derwentensis. Next base: position 3,250,132 of record NZ_LT629758.1, on the reverse strand, counting down.
TCGCTGATCGTCTACGTGCTGAGCGTGATGACAGTGGTCGCGATCGTGGCGGCGCCGCTGCTGATCGACCTGTACGCGCCCGGCTTCACCGCGGAACAGCGGGATCTGGCGATCGTTTTCAGTCGCTACTTCTTTCCGCAGATCCTGTTCTACGGGATCAGCGCGACCGCCGCGGCGGTGCTGCAGATCCGCGGGCTGTTCGGAGCCCCGGCGTGGGCGCCGCTGGTGAACAGCGTGATCGTGATCGCAGTCGGTCTCACCTACGCGGCGGTCGGCGGCAGCACCAGCACCACGCTCGGCGACGGCCATCTGCTGCTGCTCTCGCTGGGCACCACAGCCGGGGTGTTCGCGCAGATGACCCTGGTCGTGTGGTCGCTGCGCCGGTCCGGGTTCCCGATCCGGCTGCACCTGGATCCGCGGGGCATCGGGATCCGGCAGATCGGCAAGCTCGGACTGTGGGTGCTGCTGGCGGTCGTCACCCAGCAGATCCTGGTGGCGGCGGCGACCCGGGCGGCGTCCTGGAGCGGGTTCGGTGGCATCACCGCGTTCCAGTACGCGAACGCGATCTTCCAGGTGCCGTTCGCGGTCGTCGCCGTCTCGATCATGACGGCGATGCTGCCCCGGCTGAGTCAGTACGCGGCCCGGGACGAGCACAACCGGGTGGTCACCGGACTGTCCCGGGCGGTGCGGACCGCGCTCGTCGTGATGGCCCCGATCGCGGCGGCGTTCATGCTGCTCGGCCCGCAGATCGCGATCGTTCTCTTCGACCACGGCAACAGCGATCCGGCGACGGTACGGGTCCTCGGGCTGGTGCTGGCCGCCTACGGTCTGACACTGGTCCCGTTCACCAGCTACATGATCCTGCAGCGGGGCCTCTACGCACTGCAGGACACCCGGACGGCCGCGGTGATCACGGCCGTCGTCGCCGCCGTCGGAGTACTGGGCTGCGCCATCGCCGGATGGCTGCTGCCGGCCGGGGACATCGTGATCGGTATCCCGGTCGCGTACGCCGCCGCCTACCTCACCGGACTGAACCTGACCGCGATCGTGCTCCGCCGCCGGTTGGGCTACATTGACGGGAAGCGGCTCATCCGTACCCACGCCAGGGTCTTTGCCGCCGTTGTCGTCGCCGTGGCCTGCGCCGGGCTGGCGTTCTGGGGGTTGCGGCCGGTGGTGGACGCGTCGGCGTGGACCGGCGCGCTGATCACCGGCCTGGTCGCGGCGCTGGCCGGCGGCCTCGGCTACCTGGCCGCCGGACGGCTGCTGCGCCTGGCCGAACTGCGCCACCTGCTGAACGCGGCCCTGCCCGGCATCCGCACCTGGTGACCGTCAGACCCGTGCCGCATACAGCTCGACCAGCGCCTCCGACAAAGCAACAGGATCAACTTCGCCGATCGCCGTACGACGGAACGGGTGCCAGTGGTCCGACCACGCCTCGTCCACCCAGATCTCGGTGATCGCGTGCTCGCCGGTCGTCAGGTAGGCGGAGGCCGGCATGCCCGGCGACAGCTCGGCCAGCAGGGTCAGCCCGCCGGGCAACTTCCGGGCGAGCCTGTTGTGCACCCGGCTGTTGATGTGGAATCCGTCGCCGTGCCAGCGGTTGCGCATCAGAGCGAGAAGCCGCTCGGCGTTCAGCGTGCCGGACCCCGGCAGCCCGGTCGCCGCCCGCTGCTCCTCGGTGAGCGCCACCATCGCCCGGCCGAGCTGCGGAAACGGTGCCACGATCTCGTAGTCGGCGAAGATCTGCGCCCACCTGTCCAGATCCGCGCCCAGGTCGGCCGGGTGCACGATACCCAGCCGCGCGTCCGCGCTGACGTCGGCGGAGTCGTCGTGCAGGTCGGCGAAACTGCCGTCCTCAGCGATCCGCAGTGCCCGGACCAGGCGCCGGCCGTCGAACTCACCCCACAACAGCCGCCGTGCGATCGGGCCCAGGACCGGATGTGGCAGCAGTACGCCCGGCAGGTCCCGTGCCGGCCGCAGCCGCCGGTGGACCATGTCCCGTTCCAGCCGCCCGGCCTGCGCCACGGCGGTCGCCCGCAGATCCTTCTTGAACTGCAGAAACTGCTGGTATGCCGCGGGCTTGACATCCTTCACGCCCGGTTTCGGCGGGCGGGCCAGCATCCGCCCGTCGGCGTTCACCACATGGGCGACCAGATGCTCGTCGGCGTGCACCCGGAACGACCGCGACCCGTAGTCGACCCTCACCCCGGTCTCCAGACCGTGCGTGATCGCCAGCCGGTCCGCGAGCCCCGTCACCGACAGCCCACGCGCCGCCGCGGCCTGCGTCAGGTAGACGGTGGCCCGCTCGTTGGTCGGCCCGCCCGACATGTTCGCCTCGATCGCCAGCAGATGCCGCAGCGCCACCTCCGACCCGACCGTGGCCAGCACGGCGAAGCCGTCGACCGCGCGGGCATGCCGGCTCTTCGCCGGCCACGACCGCACCAGCGGCGCCAGGACATCCATCGTGGCGTCGTCGCCCAGGTGCGCCTGCGCGAGCAGCACCCAGGACTCCGCGGGTGCCATCCCGGCGGTCACCCACTGGTCCAGCATCGCCCGCCCGAACCCGGCCAGACTCGCCCGGTCGGCACTTGCGATCAGCTCGGCCAGCTCCTTCTCCGGCGCGCGCACCGCCGGCTGGGCCGCCGCCGACGACTCCACCACCAGCGGCACCGGCCGGTCCGCGTCACCCGGAGCCGGCTCCGGCGGGTCATCCAGACTCGACCTGGTCAGCGCGGTGACCAGCCGGGCGACGTGATCCTCCGGCATGATCCCGCCCGTGACCGTCCGGATCTCCGGCAGCTGCTCCAGGACCATCCGGTTCTTACCGGCCGGGAGCAGGGCTTGTTCTCCGCTTCTGGTCATGATCGGACCGTGACCGGCCGCCGACAGGAACCGCAGGGCCGCCTCCGCGTTCTGCCGCGCCCGGCCCGGCTTGCCCGCCGCCACCGGAACCAGCGCCCGAACCGCACACTCCGGATGCCGGTCCAGCCACAGCCGCGCCCACAGTCGCGCCGAACCCAGATGCCGCAGCCAGCCCGCGACCAGCGCCGCCACCTCCGGCCCCCGAAACGGCAACACCAGCAGACCCAGCCGGTCCGGGTTCTCCGCCGCCTCGGCCAGCACGTACGCCGTCGCGTCCAGTTCGAACCGGGCCGCCGCCACCCGGCCCAGATCGGCTCGCTGGTGATGCCGGAGATACGCCGACTTGCCCAGCAGAGCCCGCGCCACCGTCTCCGGCCCCTTCGCGAACAGCCACGGCACCTGCTCCGGCGCCAGGTCCGAGAGGTTGACCGCACCGCGCACCGCGGTGACCCAGTCGTCGCGTTCGAGTCCGTGCTCCAGCGCCGCAGCCCGCGACCACCACAGTTCCCGCTCGCCGTCGCGCCACGCCATCACGGTCGGCTCGGCACCGGCCGGCTCCTCGACCACGACCGGTCCTTGCCGCCTGCCCACGCCACGCCTCCACACTTCGGGTCCGCAGACCGTACCGTGCGCCCATCAGCCCCGGCACCGCCGACCAAGGCCGTGAACATCAGCCAGACTCCGCCGGGTGGTTCATGCGGTTCGGCCGGGACGGGTGCTCGCGGTGGGGTGGGGAAGGGGACCGATAGGGTTCGTGGGCATGAGTGCTGGGGCGGCGTTCGCCGGGACCAAACAGATCAGCCTGACCACCTATCGCAAGGACGGCACGGCCATCTCGACGCCGGTCTGGCATGTCGTCGAGGGGGACACCGTGACCGTCATCTCCGAAGCGGACGCGTGGAAGGTTCGGCGGATCCGCAACAATCCGCAGGTTGCCGTCACCGTCTGCGACATCCGGGGCAAGGTCCCGGACGGGGCGACGGCGGTTCCCGGCACGGCCCGGATCCTCGATGAGCAGGAGAGCCGGGCGGCCCGGGACCTCATCGCCCGCCGTTACCTGACGTCCCGGGTGGGGAACTGGTTCGCCACGGTGTTCCGGGTCAAACGTAAGCCGATCGTCGGCATCGTCATCACGCTCTGAGCCCTCCGCGGGGTCAGCGGCGGGCCGGTTTCACCCGGGCGCGGAACTCGGCGAGGGTGAGCACGGCCGCGTTGACCTCCTCGGACGGGAAGATCGCGATGTCGGCGTCGTCCTCGTCGAGTTGGGGGAACCACTCTTTCAGGAAGACGTCGACGCTGATCCGGATGGCGTGTTCGCCGTCCACGTCGCCTTCGTTCTCGAGGCGGGCGACGGTGGCGTACGGCCAGATCGGGAGCAGGTTGCGCCGGCGGCCGTCCTCGGTGAACAGGATGTCGCCCTCGTCGCCCCACACCCACAGGGCGCCTTTGTCGGCGATCGCCTCGAAGGTCCGGGCGACCCGGGCCTCGCCGTCGAGCTTGAGCAGCTGCTCCGCCTCACGGCGCGAGATGTCATCCGATGCCACGATATCTCCGTTTTCCGGTTCCGGTGTTCCGCGGCGATGTTATCGGGCATCGCACGCGGAACACCGGGCGGCCGGTCAGCTCAGGCGCCGGCGGTCCCCCAACTGGTCGTCCAGGGGCAGGTCGACGGCGTTCGAGGCCAGGGCCGGAGTCACCCCGGCCCAGCGGCGCAGCAACGCGGTGGCCGCGGCGTTGTCGGCGGGGGTCAGCCGGGCGATGTTCGCGCCGTGGTTGGCGCCGGGGGCCACGAACAGGGCCGAGTCACGCTTGCTGGGGGTGAATCGCTCGGCGCCCCACGGATCGTTCTCGCCGTAGATGAACAACATTCGAGACGATTGGGTACGCACCCAGAGGTCCACGTCGATCATCGGCAACGGGTTGTGCGGCCGGCGCAGTTCCTTCGGCAGGGACGCGTTCGCGGTGTACAGGCCGGGGTACGCGCGCAGCTTGCGCAGGTGCTCGAACTTCAGGCTCGGCCAGCCCAGCTGGGAGGCCGCCTGGTAGTAGTACGGCCAGTAGTACTCCAGGGACTGGTCGGTGTAGAAGCTCCACCCGGCCACCGAGTCGATCCAGTCGTACAACTCGTCGTCCGTCGCTGTTGACTTCGGCACGCCGGCGCAGTCGGCCAGCAGGCTGTACTGCCAGAACGCCCACACCGTGTCCAGGACCGTCATCTCGAACGAGCGGTCCGCGGTGCCGATCGTCCGGGAGAACGTCCAGCCGTTCTCGGCCGCGGCGGCCTCCACCCGGGGAACCAGCCGGTCGCGCCGGAGCAGGGCCTGCCGCTGGACCTCGTCGAGATCGGCCCGGCACTGCGGGGTGCCGACGGTGGCGAAGAACCGGTCGTACGCCCGATCCTCGGGGTTGATCTTGTCGTCGGGAGCCACGTAGGCGACCACGCCGTCGACGTCGTCCGGGTAGAACCGCCGGTGGTAGACCGACGTCATGCCGCCCTTGCTGCCGCCGGTCTGGATCCAGCGGGTCGGGTAGAGGCTCTTGACCGCGCTGACGATCCGGTGCTCGTCGGTGGCCTCCTGCCAGATGTTCAGGTCGGACCAGTCGGCGGGCGCGGGCCGGGACGGGGTGAAGAAGCGGTGCTCGACCGACACCTGGTTGGCACCGAGCAGCGCGGTCGGCTCGGTCTGCGTCGGGCGCGGGCTGGCGGCCAGGCCGTAACCGTTGGTGGACAGCACCATCGGCTGGGTCTGCGACCGGTGCAACAGGGTGACCCGCTGCTCGAAGGTGCCCTGACCGGGGTGGCGGTGGTCGGCGGGCTGCCGGAAGGTGAGCACGAAGAACCGGTAGCCGGTGCCCTGGGTCTCCGAGACGACGGTCAGGCCGGGTACGCCGGTCAGCTGGTCCAGCAGCGGATCGTCGGCGGCGCGGGCGGCGGTGGCGGGGGAGAGGGCCATCAGGAGGGCGCCGGCAGCGGCCGCGATGCGAAGTCTCACGCCCCGCACCATATCGACGATCAGCGATCACCGCGAGAGGCGGCCGCCGTACGGCGGCCGCCTCTCGCGGAGTCCGGTTGGGTCAGAGGTAGCTGTAACCCAGCACGGCGATGTCCCGGACCGCCGACGGGGTGCGGCCCGCGCCGAACGGCTGCATCGCCTCGGTGTTGTCGATGACGCCCGAGGTGGTTCCGGTCCGCGGCTGGTAGGTGTCGACGCCGCGGTTCTGCTGCCAGAGCCACCACAGGCGGTCGATGTTGCAGTGGTGCAGCCAGAACACCGGGTCGTTGGGGGCCTCCCGGGTGCCCATGTGCCCGCCGACGTAGTTGTGCACCCGGTTGTGCAACTCGATCTCGTTGCGGTTTCGGTAGCTGTTGGAGACCCCGCCGTTCCACGGCGACTGGTCGTACACGGTGAAGTTCTGCACGTTGTTGACGTTGCCCGCGGTGGGGCGGCTGGCGCCCTGCCCGAGACGGCGCTGCAGGAAGTTGGTGTTGATGCTGCTCCGGTACATCGGCCAGCCCCAGTTCGGGCTGAAGTTGCCGGAATTGACGCTGCCGTTGGTGATCGCGCCGCAGAAGTCGGCGGTGAACGGCGAGGCCGACAACGTCCAGTCCCAGTAGGGCAGGAACATGTTCGAGTCGCCGGTGACCGTCTGCAGGTCAAGTTCCAGCAGTCGCAGGTACTCGCGGTGCCACGGGAAGAAGGACGGCGACTGATGCGCGTGACTGATGTTGTCGCCGGTACGGGCGAAGTACGTGATGTGCTGGTCGATGTACCAGTTGTAGTTACGCCCGTTCACGGACGTGGTCTTGAGCTGCCGGAGAGCGTTGGCGAACGCGGTCCTCTCCGGGCTCGTCATCGCGGCGATGCTCTTACGGACGGCCATGGATAAGGTGCCTTTCACAGTCGTTGACAGACGGACTCAGTGCGTGTGCTCCTGCGCGGCCCCGCTGCTGAGTTCGAGATCCCCCAGAACGTCGACGACCTTCTTGACCAGTTTCCGGAGACAGTTCGGGTCCAGTTCGAGTTCGACCGGGTCATAGTGATTGATCGCGCTGATCAAACCGATTCCCACGTACGGCCGCCGGCCGTCGGTGGGGAAGAACATGGTGGGGATGGCGGTGAGCGCGAGCGCCCGGTCGTTGATGTACAGCTCGTTCTGCCCGGCGATCCCGAGTGTGGTGGTGAGAGCGCCACCCAGACTGGTCACACTGCCGAGGGTGGACAGGGCACCCATGTTGTACCGGCCCTGAATCCGTTTACCCTTGTAGAACTCGTCGAAGTCCCGTGGCTCGCCCTTGCGGGGGACCCCCCTGGCGTATGGAGCGGCCGGCTTGTTGGACTTGGTAGCCGGGGTGTCCGGGCTGGCCAGGGCTTGCGCTCCGACCAGCGCGGTCGCAGCGGTGGTGGCTCCGGCAGCGCCGTAGCGCAGAACGTCGCGACGTTTCACATCAGCCATTGAAATCCTTCTCTGCGCGGCGAATTTGTCATGTTCTGACCCATGTAAGCAGACTGGTGGCGAGCCGCATAATCGTGTCCACCAGCCGTAGGAAAGAAAGCGTTAAGTGTCGCCTAAAGGATTAACGATGTGATGAACTGAAGGATATTCCTGGCATCTTGAATCCGGCGGGTGCCGTGTTGCGGAACGTTTCCCGGGGTGATGTCGGGATACTGTGGTGACGCACTTCGGCGATGCGTCGATGGCGCTATCCGGGAATACTCTTTCGAACGTCGATGAATGGCGTGTTGGGTGATGATTTCAATGAAGATCTTCAGGAAACAGGAACCGCGGCGTTCTGGTGGCACCGCCAAGCGGACGGTTGTCGTCCTGGCCGCCGCGGCCGGTGCGCTGGCCGCCGCAGGTACGGCGCTGGCGGCGGCTCCGGCCGTCGACATGGCCAAGAAGCCCGGGTTCTACGAGACCTACCGTGGGCACCACATCATGGGCTGGGGTACCGGCGAGTCTGCCTGTGCCTACATCGACGGCAAGCGGCTGGTGCTCTACCCGGCGCCGGACGGCAAGTACACCAGCGCCATCCAGGGCTTCAAGCCCGAGACCAGCGTCCGCAACATCACCAAGGCGTCGGTCAAGGCACTCGGCAACCTGGGACTGTCCGCCAGTGCGGAGCCGAGCGCGACCTGCCCCGACCTCACGGCCCCGGCCCCGAAGCCGACCGCCACCGCTACTCCGAAGCCGACCGCCACCGCGACCCCGGCCGCCACCACCGCCACCCCCAAGCCCACCAAGAGCTGACACCACCGCGTGCCGGGGCCGGGTGCACTCCGCACCCGGCCCCGGCACGCTGCACGTGACACGAATCCGGGAGTTCCACGGCCCATCGATCCTCATAGGATTTTGCTACACCAGCAAGAACCGGGGGGCTCCTATGTTCGAACTCAACCGTCGGAAGCTGGCCGCGATCGGAATCGCGGCCGCTGCCACCACCCTCTTCGCCTCTCCGGCACAGGCCGCCACCGCGGCCAAGGCCGAGGTCCTGGGGACGAACAAGACCATCGTCCAGTTCACCGCGGCTGCCGGCCAGGTGAACTCACTGGTCATCACGGTCTCCGGCCGTACGTTCACCCTGGACGACAAGGTCGCGATCAAAGCCGGCAAGGGCTGCAAGCCGGTCGCCGGCGACAAGACGAAGGTCAAGTGCACCACCGCGCGGAAGGCGACCGAAATCAGCGTCGCGCTCGGCGACAAGAACGACAAGCTCACCGACAAGACCGGGGTGTACCTGGTGGCCTCGGGCGGCGCCGGTAACGACGTCCTGCGCGGCGGCTCGGGCACGGACAGAATGTTCGGCGGCACCGGCAACGACGATCTCTACGGCGGCGCCGGAGCGGACACGCTCGACGGCGAGGCCGGCGCCGACTTCGTCAACGGTGAGGCCGGCAACGACTGGCTCCAGGGCGACATCGGCGACGACACCGTCTTCGGCGGCTCCGGCAACGACCGGATCTACGGTCACGACGGCATCGACAACCTGCAGGGCGGTTCCGGTAACGACACCATCCGCGCCGGCCTCGGCAACGACGACGTGCAGGGCGGCCCCGGCAAGGACAAGGTCTACGGCGAGGCAGGCAATGACTTCCTGATCGGCGGCTGGCTCGACGGCGACGAGACGGACGGTGCCGACACCATGTACGGCGGCCCGGGCAACGACTACCTGGGCGGCGGCCAGGGCAACGACACCCTGTACGGCAACGCCGGCAACGACACCTTGTACGGCGGCTTCGGCAAGGACAAGCTGGTCGGCGGTGCCGGCACGGACACCCTCACCCAGTAAGACCTGACGCGGTCCATGTCCCCCACCCGTTCCCGGGTGGGGGACATACTGGTATACCCGGCCCGTACCAGCGGAAATGATCGTGGTCCGGTCCGTTCCGGAGGACGTGACCGAACTGGTGATGGCCAGCGACGGCTATCCCGTCATCGGCCGGACGCTCGCGGAGAGCGAGTCGGTGTTGGCCGACCTGCTCGAACGAGACCCCTGGTGCGTACGCGAACTCGCCGGAACCAAGGGTGTCCTCGCCGGCCAGACCAGTTTCGACGACCGCGCCTACCTGCGACTGCGGATCTAGAGACGGTCTCATCCGCAGCTGTCGATGGGTGGCGGCTGGTGCTGAGATGCGCCCGGCGTGGAAGGTCGGTGCAAACCCGCCACGCCGGACGCGGAGTGTTCAGCTCGGGGAGGACTCTGTCGGGGGAGTGCGACGGTCTGCGGGCGGTCCCGTGACAGTCGTGCGACAGTTCCCGATCTCGCCGGACTGTCACGTGTCTGTCACATGCTTGCGGAGTCACAGTCAAATCGGTCGGCGAAGCTCATGGTGACAGTGAGGAGCGGGCGGATGACTGCTGTTTCGGCCGGGACGGGCGCGGGCGTACAACTGATTTGTGACGGGTGCGGTACCAGCACGACGTCCGGTGGCTGCGGGATGCACGACACCGAGGTCGTCTATGTGGCGATGGAGTCCAGCGGCTGGAGTGGGACGGCGTTCGCCCGCGGGCCGCACCACTGCCCCACCTGCGCGGCGGACCTGGTCACCCGGCCCGCCGCCCGGCAGCGGCACACCGGCACCGACCGGGTCGTGGTGCGCCTCGAAGCGACCGCCGCCGTCGTGACCGTCAGCGGCGACGTCGACCTCGACGTGGCCGTCGAACTGTGGTCCGTGCTGGAAGCGGCCGCGTCCGCCCGGCTCACCGTCGTCGTCGACCTCACTTCGGCCGGAACCGTCGACTCGATCGGGGTCGGCGCCCTGGTCCGGGGGCGGAACACGGTGCAACGGCGGCGCGGGGAACTGGTGCTCGCCGGGGCGTCACCGTTCCTGCGGGCGGTGCTGCGGACCATGCGGCTGGCCACCGCGTTCCCGATGTTCCGGACCGTCGAGCACGCCCTGACCGTCACCCGCGGCAGACGGATCCTGTCGAGCGGGACCGCATGCTGATCGCGGTGTGCCGGAGGCCCGGCGCCGCCGACCCGGCCGGGTGCACACCCCGCTTCCGGATGTGGCTCGCCTGGCGGGTGTTCTCCGCCCGCACCCACGACCGGCACAGCCGGTGCCGCCGGTTACGACCCCGCGGCCGGCGGCCGCGCCGCTAACCCATGGCCAGCGGGTCCGGCGGGAACAGATCGTGGCCGTCCCACGGGTCCACGGGCACCGGGTGATCCGGTTCCGGCGTCATGATCCTGGTCCTGGCGAGCTTTTCCTGGGCCGGTCTTTCCGAGGGAGCCGGTTTTTCCGGCGGGGCCGGGGCCATCTCGATCATGGTTTTGGCCAGTTCCGCTTTGGTGCGCGCGGCCACCGGCGCTTGGACAGGTCTGGTCTGCGCGGGTTCAGGCATCTGCATCGGTCTGGTCTGCGCAGGTTCTGGTGCTTTCGGCGCCGGCGGGGCTGGTGGGGACGTCCTCTGCGCGGCGTTCAGCACGTAGCCGCCGCCGGTGAACGCGATCAGTGCGGTCCGGTCCGGGTCGAGGATGCGGCGCAGCGCACCGATGTAGCGCAGCACGATGTCCTCACCGTTCTCCGGCGGGTCACCACCCCACAGCGCCCCGGCGATCTCGGTGACGGACACCGGCCGCCCGGCCCGGGCCAGCAGAAGCCCGAGGACCGCCTGCTGATTGCGCGGCCCGACATCGATCGGTTCGTCGCCCCGATACGCGTGAACCGGCCCGAGAGCGTCGAACCGCAGCGCATCGTCGACCATCCCGAACTCCCTCGGCCAGCGGCTCGTCCCGAGGCCATTGTGCCGCAGAGCGGTAGTCAGACGGCGGTGGAGAGGGGACGGCGGGGCTCTTCGGCGGTGTACATCGCCTTGTCAGCCGCGGCGAGCAGCACGATCGGGTTCATGCCGTAGCCGCCCGCGATGTCGTGGAGCCCGGTGAGCGCCCATTGCCGCGGCCCCGCGGACAGCCGGGCGGTGTCGGATATCCGCCCCCCACGGCAGCGGCATCACCGCGATCCCGAACACCACCGCCAGCGCTGCGATGAGCAACACGTCACGGATGCCGGCGCCGGGCGGGGCGGGCAGCAAGGTCATCAGAGCGCCGTACCCACCGCCGGTGGTCGGCAGAGCGGCCGTGGATCTTAGAACGCTGTGGCGAGCGGCGGAAAATGTTAGGAATCCTGCTCATTTTCCGGGTGCGCGCGGCCGTTGCGGGTCCGGTACGCTCGCCGCCCATGTACCGCGTTTCGTCTACAGAGGATCGGCACCCGTGACCCTGCCGTTGCGCCCGACCGATCCAGTCCGGCTGGGTACCTACGAACTGATCGGCCGCTTGGGCGAAGGCGGAATGGGAAGTGTCTTCCTGGGCCGGATGCCGGACGGTCGACAGGTCGCGGTCAAGGTCATCCGCCCGGAGTACGCCGATCAGGCCGAGTTCCGGGCCCGGTTCCGCAGTGAGGTCGAGAGCGCCCGCCGGGTGCCGTCGTTCAGCACCGCCGCTGTCATCGACGCGGACCCGGACCACTCGCCGCCGTATTTGGTGGTCGAGTACGTGGACGGCCCCAGCCTGACCCGGGTGGTCGCCGACCGCGGGCCGCTGTCCGGCGGTGATCTGCACAGTGTGGCGATCGGGACAGCCACCGCTCTCACCGCGATCCACGGCGCCGGTGTGATCCACCGTGATCTCAAGCCGTCCAACGTGCTGTTCGCGCTCGGCTCCCCGAAGGTGATCGACTTCGGGATCGCGCGGGCGTTCGAGGCGACCACCGACCACACCCGGTCGGGTCAGGTCGTCGGCACCGTCTCGTACATGGCCCCGGAACGCTTCGAGATGAAGAGCGAGGCCGTCGGCCCGGCCGCTGACGTTTCGCCTGGGGTGCCGTCGTCACGTACGCCGCGACCGGCCGCACGCCGTTCCACGCCGACACGCCCACCGGAGTCGTCGCCGGGATCCTGACCAGGGAACCGGACCTCAGCGGGGTGCCGGAATCGCTGCGCGACATCGTGGCCCGGTCGCTGGCCAAGAACCCGGCGGACCGCCCGACCGCCACCGCACTGCTCGACATGCTGATCCGGCCGGGCGCCCCGGTCGCCGCGCCGATCGTTCCCGCGGCCCTGGCTGTTCCGGCTGGTCCATCGGCCCCGGCCGACGTGCCGGAGGTCTCGGCACCCGAGCGTCCGCGCCGTGGCCGGATCCTCACCGCGGCACTGGCGGGTGCGACGGCTGTGCTGATCGGTGCGGCGGCGACGGCCTGGGCGCTGACCGGTAAGCCCGAGACCGTGGCGGCCGAGACCCTGCCGCAGTCGATGAACTCCAGTGCCGCGGCGCCCGTCGCGCAGTCGTCCCGCAAACCCGCGCCCAGTGCCGCTGCCGCCGGTGCCAGCCGTCGTCCGAGCACCGGTTCCGGAGGTGCCAAACCCTCCGAGCAGACCCCGGCGCCTTCGGGTACGCCGGAGAGCAGCACCGCCGCGAAAGCCTCCGGACAGACCGGCCTGCCCCTGGCCAGGGTGGCCGACGGCGCGGCCGTGCAGTCCCAGCCGTACTTCGTGCGGAACCTGGCCGTCGGTCACTGCTTCGACCTGGAGTGGTACGACAAGGGCCGGCCCGACCTGCCGGTGAACCAGTTCGCGTGCCGTCCCACCGAGCCCGACAACCAGGAGTGGCGCTTCGTGCCCCGCTTCGACGCGGACGGCTACCACCTCTACTGGATCCAGAACATCGACGACGACCTGTGCCTGGACCCGCTCGGCGTGGGCTCCGTCGAATCCGGCTCCAAGCTGACTGAGATGGTCTGCTACGAAGAGGACAACCAGGAGTTCCGGCTCGAACCCAAGGGCACTTCGGGCGGCCTGCGGTACTTCTGGTTGCGCAACGTCGCGTCGGGGCTGTGCATCGCCGTGGCCTCGGAGACCGAGGGCGACCAACTGATCCTCGACTCGTGTGAGGCGGGCGACGACCGCCGCTGGGCACTGTTGACGAAGACCGACTTCTGACCGGCCGGGCCGGGTTGCGCTCGGGGCCGTTGCGAGGTTAGGTGGGCAGTGCGCCACTGTGTGCCTTCGGGCCCGTGCGCGGTGCCCGCCCGGCCACCGGTGACCTTCGCTTGTCGAGGAGTGACACCGGATGTCCTCGGGTGCCTTTCTCTCCGTTCTCCGCCGGCCCGGGGTCGCCCGCCCGGCCGCCGGCGCTGTTCTCGCCTCCCTGCCGATCGGCATGCTCGGCCTGGCCGTGCTGCTGCTCGTGCAGCGCTCCGAGGGCGGCTTCGCCACGGCGGGCCTGGCCGTCGGTCTGCTCGGCGCGGGCACCGCTCTCGGCATGGTCGTGCAGGGCCGGTTGATCGACCGGCTGGGGCAGACCCGGGTGCTGCTCACGGCCGTCGCCGTGCAGGCGGTCGCGATCGCCGGCCTGGTGCTGGCCGCCCGTTCCGGGGTGCTCGGTGCGGTATTGGTGTGCGCCTTCCTGGGCGGTTCCTGCGAGCCGCAGGTCAACGCGAGTCTGCGGGCGCTGTGGCCCACGCTGGTGCCGCCGGGGCTGCTGCCCGCGGCGATGACCTGCTCGTCGGTGATGTTCGAGGCGCCGGTGCTGGCCGGCCCGCTGCTGCTGACGGTGGCTCTGCCGGTCATCGGGCCGGCCACGGCGATCCTGCTGTGCGGGGTGCTGTTCACCGGTGGGGCCGTGCTGCTGGCCACCAGCCGCGCGTCCTTGACCTGGCGTACCGGAGATCGCAAGAAGGGGTTGACCGGGGCACTGACCAGCCGGGGAGTGCGGACCGCGCTGCTCGCCGGGGCCGCCGCCGGGCTGCTCATCGGCATGGTGCAGGTGTCGGCGGCGGCGTTGTTCACCGATCGGGCCGGCCTGATGTACGCGGCGATCTCGGTCGGCAGCCTGATCGGAGCCCTGGCGTGGGGAACCCGGATGCAGGGTGACCGTCCTGAGCTACGGCTGGCCGGGTTGATCTTGATGTGCGCGATCACCACCGGCGTGGCCGCTCTGATGACCACGCCGGTGGTGTTCGCCGTCGCGTTGTTCGCCTTCGGGCTCGGACTCGGGCCGACCGGTGTGCTCAAGTTCAGTCTGGCCGCCCGGACCGCGCCGCCCGGTCATGCCGTCGAGGCGTTCACGCTGATCGCCGCGGCCGGGGTGAGCGCGATCGCCGCCGGGGCCACCGTGGCGGGTGCGGTGGCCGATCGGTTGGGCCCGGCCACCGCCCTGACGGCTGCCGCGACGGTGGCGGTGTTCGTCGCCGTGGTGCTGGTCAGCCGTGGTTCACGGTGAGGCTGTAGAACTTCACCTTGGCGCCGTTGGTGGTGCTCTCCGACGACGACTGGTTGTAGGAGCCGGCTTTGAAATACTGGCGGTACGGATGGAAGGCCGACGGGATCGAGTACGTGGTACGCGTACCGTCGACGGTGAGGTTGATCTTGGTGCCGTTGACGTTGAGGACGTAGGTCCACTTCGTGCCGAGCGGGACACTGCCGACCTTGTGCAAGGTCTGGCCGCTGGCGTCCGGGGAGTTCTGGGTGCCGAGGTAGATGTCGCCGTTCGGGCGGTAGTAGAGCTCCGCCAGGGGTTTCGTCGACGTGCCGCCGGTGCCCAGTTTCACCTGGCCGACCGCCACGTTCTTGGTCACCGAGACGATCCGCAGCTGGGCGCTGAGGGTGTGATTGCCGGTCAGGGCCCAGTTCGCGGCACTGCCGTCCGGGTTCATCTCGCGCAGTTCCGAGCGGGCGTAGTTCGAGTTCGGGGTGGTGACGCCCTTCTCCGGTGCCCAGAACGTCATCGAGCCGTCGTTCTTGTCGGTCCAGAAGAACGACGGATTCGTGTAACCGGCTTTGAGTCGCGCCGCCGAGATGGTCTCCGGGCTGCCGGGCGATCCGACGGGCAGCTGGAGCGACCAGACCGACAGGTTGAAGTTGCCGCCGGGCGGGAGGGCCGGATCGAGGGTCGCGGCGGAGGCGGTGCCGATGCCGGCGATACCGAGGGCGCCGACGGCGGCTGTGGACAGGGCGGCGGTGAACAGGGTGCGTCGTTGCACGGGAGTACCTCTTCACTGGTGGGGGATGCGTCAAGCGAATCAGCACGTCCGTGGACGTACAAGATAGGTAACTTTAAATATCCTTAAATGATGCCGCGAGCAGCCGGTCGGCCAGGTCGGTGCGGCGGTAGAGCATCGAACGGCCGTGCCTGGTGCTGACCAGCAACCCGGCCGCTCGCAGTGCGCGCAGGTGCTGGTTGACGGCGGTGGGGGTGACACCGAGCCGGGTCGCGAGTTCGGTCGAGGACGCCGGGGTGCCCAACCGGGCGAGCAGTCCGGCCCGGTGGGCGCCGAGCAGTCCGGCCAGCGCACCGGGCGCCGGCAGCGGTTCCGCCTCCCACAGGCTGCCGCTGCCGCGGGCCAGGTAGAGGATGTGCGGCGGTCTCTCGGGGGACACCGGCGCCGACACGCCGCGGGTCCACATCGACGGGACGAGGGTGAGCCCGCCGTCGGTGCGGCGGCGGTAACTCAGGTCCGACCACAGCCGCACCTCCACCACGTCGCCGATCAACCGGACCCGTGGGGACAGCCCGGCGAACATGGCGGCGAGACCGTGCTGGGCGATCTCCCGTCCGCGATGGGTGACGTCGCCTTCGAGGAGCGCACGCATCCGCGGCCAGTGCGGCGCGAAGCAGAGATCCCAGTATCCGCTGAGCGCCGCGGTGGCCCGGTCGAGCGCGCCGGCCCGGTGCCACGGCGCGGGGATCCGCTCCTCAGTGCCGTAGAGCAGCAACAGTTCCCGCCAGACCGTGTCGGCGGGCGTGGCCGCGATCACGGCGAGTTCGTCCTCCAGCCGGGTGAGCGGCGAGTGCGGCGGCGGGGTCAGGAAGTCGGGTGTCCATCGCCATTCGGTGATCAGCGCGAGCAGCATCTCGGTGTCGAGACGGTCGCGGAGCGGCTCCGTCGCCCGGATCCACGGCAGATGCACCGGATATCGGCCCGGGTCACGCCAGGTCCGCAGTGACATGACCAGCTCGGAGAGTGGGGAGATCGCGAACCGCACGCCCGCCAGGTCGTGACCGACGAGTTGATAGAGCACGGGCATGAAGCAATACGCTACATCGATCGCGGCGGTACGTGGGACCGGGTCGACTGTGCCGGTGAAAACGATCGAACGTGCCCTGACCTGGGCCACGGTGGCCGGGTCGACGTCCAAGGGAGTGATGTTCAGCGTCAGCGCGCTGTTCTTCACCACCGTCGTCGGGCTCAGCCCGGCCACCGTCGGCGCCGGCCTGACCGTCGCCGGTTTCGGGGGAGTGCTGACCTCGTACGCAGCCGGTCGCCTCAGTGACCGGTTCGGTCCCCGGCCGGTTCTGCTCGGCGCGGTGCTGGCCCAAGCCGGTGCGCTGGTGGCGTACTCGCTGACCCGGGACGCCGTCACGTTCGTGCTGGTCGCGTGCGTGGCGGTCGGCGGGGAGACGATGCAGCGGACGTCCCGGGTCACCCTGGTCGCCCGGGTCTTCACCGGTTCCGGCCGGGTCGCGGTCCGGGCGCGGCTGCGGGTGGTCGACAACGTGTCCATCGCCGCCGGTTCCGGGGCTGCCGCCGTGGCACTGGCCGTGGGGACCCGGACCGCTTACCTGACGGCGGTGCTGGCCGCCGCGGCTCTGACCCTGTCCGCGACGTTCGCCCTGCGCCGGCTGCCGGACGTCACCGTGGGGGTCCGGGACGAGGCGTCCGAAGCGGGCACACCACCGTCCCGGGACCGCCGCTACCTGACCGTGGTCGCCCTGCACGCGGTGATCACCATCCAGTTCGTACTGCTCACCGTCGGCATGCCGCTCTGGGTCGCCGGGCACACCAGCGCGCCGCACGTCACCGTCGCGCTGCTGATGGTCCTCAACACCCTGGTGGTCACGTTCTTCCAGGTCCGGGCCACCCGGCTGGTCGTCGACGTGCCGTCGGCGGGCCGGGCGGTCCGCAACGGCACCGTGTTGCTCCTGGTCGCCTGCCTGTGTTACGCGGCGGCCGGATATCCGGGCACCGGGGCCGCCGTCGGGCTGCTCGTTGCCGCCGTGACGGCACACTCGTTCGGCGAGATCGTCTCCGAGGCCGGTGGCTGGGAGCTGGCCTTCGAACTCGCCGACCCCCGTAACACCGGTGCCTACCAGGGGGTGAGTCAGGCCGGGATGGCGATCGGCCGGGCGTTCGCCCCGCTGGTGGTGGCCTCCACGGCGATCGGGCTCGGGCTGCCCGGCTGGCTGCTGCTCGGTGGCCTCTTCGTGGCCGCCGGTGCCGGCACCCGGTTGATCACTCGGGGCGTCGGCGCCCGCAGCGTCGTCTGAGGCTCACACCACCCTTGTCAGCGGCTCACGCCACCTGCTGCCACCAGGCGTCGATCTCCGGCGGGTTGTCGACGTCGACCCGCTCGCCGGGCCGGGGGATGGCCAGCCGGACGTCGCGGGCCTTCGCCTCACGCCAGGTGCGCTCCGGCGGCTCGGCCCAGCGGTGCGGCGCCAGGTCGAAGGTGGCCCAGTGCACCGGGATCATCAGGCCGCCGCGCACGTCGAGGTGGGTGGCGACACCGTCCTCGGGGAACATGTGGATGTCGGCCCAGTCGTCGTTGTAGGCGCCGACCTGCACCAGGGTGACGTCGAACGGGCCGTGCTCCGCCCCGATCCCGGCGAAGCCCGGGAAGTAGCCGGTGTCGCCGGAGTAGAAGACCCTCCGGCTCGGGCCCTTGATCACCCAGCTGGCCCAGAGCGTGTCGTCGCGGCTGACCCCGCGGCGGCCGGAGAAGTGCCGGGCCGGAGTCGCGACCAGTTCGAGGCCGCCGATCCGGGTGCTCTCGTTCCAGTCCAGCTCGACGATGCGGGACTCGGGCACATCCCAGGTCTCCAGATGCGCGCCCACTCCCAGCGGCACCACGAACAGCATCGTGGGCTGGAGGGCGGCCAGCTCCCGGACTGTCGGCATGTCGAGGTGGTCGTAGTGGTCGTGCGAAATGACCACGGCGTCCATCGGGGGCAGGTCACGCAGCGGAACGGGCGGCTCGTGCAGTCGCCGGGGGCCGGCCAGCTGGGACGGTGAGCAGCGCTCGCTCCAGACCGGGTCGAGCAGGACCCGCTGGCCCTCGATCTCGATCAGAGCGGTGGAGTGGCCGAACCAGGTGACGTGCAGGCCGGTCGCGTCGGCGGCGGGCGCGCTGACCACCGGCACCGGCTGATGCGGGCGGCGGGCCCGGCCGCCGGTCAGGGTGGCGGCGGCGACCCGGGGGACGGCACTCAGGGGGAGGCCGGTGGCGGTGGGCACGATGTTGCGGAACCGGCCGCCGGAGAACTGGGGCGAGGACTCCACCCGGGTGCGCCGTGCCCCGGTCGCCTTTCCGCCGAGCTGAGCAGCGATGTCAAGCCTCTTCGTCATGGCTCCCAATGTATGCGGTGATCACAATGTAGTCAATGCTTACTATGTATTCGTCGAATACATGCCGGTAGGGTGGGTGCCATGAAGACCCGCCCTTACCACCACGGGGACCTGCGCACGGCCCTGCTGACCCTGGCCGAGGACACCCTGCGGGACCGGGGCGCCGCCGAGTTGTCCCTGCGCGAACTGGCCCGTGAGGCAGGCGTCAGCCCGGCCGCGCCCAGTCGCCACTTCAAGACCAAACAGGCGCTGCTCGACGCGCTGGCCCTGGAGGGCTTCGACCGTCTGGACACGGTGCTGACCGGGGCACTCGACGGTGCCGGAGACGACTTCGCGTCCCGGCTCGACCGGTTGACCCGGGCGTACATGGCCTTCTCCGCCGGCAACGCCGCGCTGCTGGAGTTGATGTACGCGCGCAAGCATGACCCCGACGTCGCCGAAGAGCTGAAGACCGCCACGCGGCGGATGACCGGGCTGGTCAACCGGGTGATCGAGGACGGACAGCGGCGGGGGGAGGTTCGGGCCGGAGAAGTGGAGCTGATGGTCGTACCGCTGGCTGCCGCTCTGCAAGGTCTGACCGCACTGCTACAGAGCGGTGGCTTCTCCGCCGAGCAGGTGGAACAGGGGCTGCACGAGACGATCGCGTTCATCCAGCGCGGTTACGCACCCTGAGGCGGCCCCGGCGCGGGCTGTCGAAGTGTGTCACCGGCGAACAGGGCGAGCAGGTCGCCGATGCGCCGGCCCGCTTCGGCGGGGTGCCGGAACCCGCCGTCCGGGTTGACCGTGTAGTGGTTGCGGCGGCCGACACGCTCGTGGCTCAGATATCCGGCGGCTTCCAGGTCGGCGACGATGGCCTGGGCGGCGCGCTCGGTGATGCCGACGGAATCGGCCACGTCCCGCAGCCGCACGGTCGGATCACGGAAGATCGCCAGCAGTACGTGAGCGTGGTTGCTCAGGAAGGTCCAGCCGGTCACGATCCGCCCTCTCGGTTTGACATGCGAACTCTACTTCGTGAATAGTGGTACGTGCTTCGAGGGGGAGTACCCGACGCACCACGCGCCGCCGTCAGTACGGAACCGGCCATCCGGTTCCCGGTGTCGCAGTCACCGTATTAGGTGGCCCGGGGAGACCTTCGTCCAGACTGGACGAAAGGATTCCCCGTGTCCGTTCCCTGGTGGGGCTGGGCCGCTGTGATGCTGGCCGTCGCCGCGATGCTCGCCGTCGACCTGTTCCTGCACCGCGACAACCACGTCATCAAGTTCCGTGAGGCCGCGATCTGGTCCGGGATCTGGATCGCCGCCGGCCTGCTGTTCGGTGTGGTCCTCTGGGCCTGGCAGGGCGGCGACGTGGCCGGCACCTACTACGCCGGTTACCTGATCGAGAAGGCGCTGTCGATCGACAACGTCTTCATCTTCGCGATGATCTTCACGGCCTTCGCCGTCCCGGAGGCCTACCAGCACAAGGTCCTGTTCTGGGGCGTCATCGGCGCGCTGGTGTTCCGGTTCGCGTTCATCTTCGTCGGCGCCGGGCTGCTGGAGGCCTTCTTCTGGACCGCCTACCTCTTCGGCGCGTTCCTGATCTGGACCGGTTACAAGATGGCGTTCCAGCACGGTGAGCAGAGCCCGCCGGAGAACAACCCGGTGGTACGGCTGGTCCGCCGCGTGGTTCCGACCGACCCCAGCTATCACGGCGACAAGTTCTTCACCCGCGTCGACGGCAAGCGCGTCGCCACCCTGCTGTTCGTCGTGCTGATCGCCGTCGAGGCCACCGACCTGATCTTCGCCGTCGACTCGGTCGCCGCGATCCTGGCCATCACCACCAGCACGTTCATCGTCTGGACCGCCAACGCGTTCGCCATCCTCGGCCTGCGCAGCCTCTACTTCTGCCTGGCCGGGCTGCTGCGCCGGTTCGTGCACCTGCACTACGGGCTGGCCGTGCTGCTCGCCTTCGCCGGCGTGAAGCTGATCCTCTCCGAGACGCCGGTCGGCAAACTGCCCATCCCGCTGACTCTCGGAGTCATCGTGGTGACGATCGCCGTCTCGATCGTCACCAGCCTGCGCAGCACGCGTGCCGTCGAGGCGCCTCAGTAGCGCGGACAGCCCGGGTCGGCGGTGATCCCGCCGCGCCGGGCTGCCGGCTGGTCGATCAGGTGGCGATGGCTTTGTCGTCCGTCCGGCCCGGGCGGGCGACGATCGCCGCGATGGCGATCAGGCCGAAACCCCAGATCGGCAGCATCGCGAAGTCGCTCGGGACGAGGATCCAGCCCGCGCCGATGTCCATGCTGTGCATCCATTCCGTGGTCGGCCCGAAGGCGAATCCGTAGAAGTGCGGCAGGTGACCGCTGTTCGGCTGGCCGGTGCCCGCCGTCAGATAACTGGTCAGCGAGGCGACGAAACCGGCGGCCGACGGGACCACCAGGAACACCCCGGCAGCCGTGAGCACCGTGCTGACGATCGGCCGGCCCGCCGCCTGGATGCGGTGCGCCAGGGCCACTCCGGTCAGCCAGCCGGCGACCAGGCCGAGCAGCAGGCCGGCGATGGTCAGCGGCAGGTAGGCGGCGGGGCGCTGTGGCCAGCCGTTGAGTGCCAGGTACGGCGTCCCGTTGGCGTCCGGGTAGGCGTACACGTCCAGAATGGTCTGATCGGTCTCGGCGGAGAAGTGGACGTTGGCCAGCACGCCGTCCGTGCCGTCGCCGGTCTGCAGCGGCCCGGTCCGCCAGCCCTCGGCCGCCAGCCGCTGCCGCACCGACTCGGCGGCCGCCCGACCGTCCACCGCGTCACCGAAGCCGCTGTTGCCCTGCAGATAGAGGTCACCGGTGCTGCCGGTGGCCGGGGCCGGCAGCACCCGCGCGGCCAGGGCGGCGTCGGGCATGGCGGCGTAACCGAAGGAGCCCAGCCAGGAACCGGCCGCCGCGCCAAGTGCGCCACCGATCAGCAGCGCGACGATCGCCGCGACCAGGGCGATCGGGCGGCGCACCGGGGGACGGAACCGTTCGCGGAGGCCGTCGAGCATCAACAGGCCTTTCGCTTCGCGGGTCGGCTCGCCACCGGGGCCGGCCATCTCCAGCATGGTGTCGATCAGTTCGGCGCCGTGTTTGCGGCGGATCCGGGCCGGATAGGCGGCCAGCACCGCCCGGTTGCCCCGAGCGGTCGGCGACGCCGTAGCGAACGAGCTGGTCATGCGGCACCTCCGGCGATGTTCGGGCGGAGGGCGAGCTGGCGGTCGGCGGCGTCGGCGCGCCGACGCAGGCGCTGGGACTGCTCGGCGAGCGCGGCGGCCCCGGTGTCACTGAGCCGGTAGTAGCGGCGCAACCGGCCGTCGACGGCCTCCTCCCGGTCGACGGCGATCAGCCCCTGCTGGTCCAGGCGGTCGAGGGCGCCGTAGAGGGTGCCGGGGCGAAGGTTCACCTCCCCGTCGGAGAGTCGGGTCACGGCTTGGACGATCCCGTAACCGTGCAACGGCTGGGCCGCGAGCACGGCGAGGATCAGATAAGTGGGTT
The DNA here is from genome assembly GCF_900104725.1 of Actinoplanes derwentensis. NCBI lineage: Bacteria > Bacillati > Actinomycetota > Actinomycetes > Micromonosporales > Micromonosporaceae > Actinoplanes > Actinoplanes derwentensis. Next base: position 3,227,926 of record NZ_LT629758.1, on the reverse strand, counting down.
CCTGCACGTCGAGGACAGTACGGTCGCCGATGTATAACGTCAACCGTTGTATTCCTCCGACTGCGGGGCGTGATCGCCGGGTCGGGTGGTCGATTACGGCCGTTCGGCGTAGGACAGCGCCTCCACCAGGAATTACCTTGTGGAACGGCCCAGCCGACGGAGGAACAGTGCAACCGAACCGGGACAGATATTTCGACGCGCTCCGGGCGCTGGCGATCATCCGGGTCGTGTTGTTCCACGCCTTCCCGTTCGCCACCCTGGAACTGATCTTCCCGTCGATGGGAGTGATGTTCGCGCTCGGCGGCTCGCTGATGGTGAAATCGCTCGACCGCAGCGCCGTCGGGGCGGTGCGCAACCGGATCCGGCGGCTGCTGCCCGCACTGTGGGCGATGGGCCTGATCCTGGTGCCGTTGATGCTGCACCACGGTTGGCCCGACCATCCTTCGTGGCCACGGCTGCTGCTGTGGATCGTGCCGATCGCGGACCCGCCGTCGAGCGAGTTCGGGTACTCCGCCGCGGGTGTGCTGTGGTACCTGGTGACGTACCTGTGGCTGGTCCTGCTCTCGCCGTTGCTCCTCGCTCTTTATCGGCGGGCACACCTGGTGATCGTGCTGCTGCCGCTGGCCGGTCTGGTGGCGCTGTCGTTCCACCCGGACATCTTCGGTGAGACCGCCGGCTGGGTGCTGCAGAACGTGCTGGCGTACGCGTCCTGCTGGGTCCTCGGCATGGCCCACCGCGAGGGTGACCTGGCCAAGCTGCATCCGGCCGCGGTGCTCACCCTCGGCGCGGCGTGTGTGGGCGGGGCGCTGAGCTGGGCCTACACTCACCCGGTCGACGAGCGTATGGACCTCACCAGCATTCCGGTGGCGTACTCGATCTACGCGATCGGCTTCGTCCTGCTGTTGCTGCGCTGGTCACCGTCGATGGGCTGGCTGGCCCGCGCCCGCCCGCTGGACGGGTTCGTGTCGATGGTCAACAACCGGGCGGTGACCATCTACCTGTGGCACAACGTCGCCATCACCATCGCGGTCGCGTTGTTCGACCCGCTGCAACTCTGGAAGATCCCCACCCAGGGCCTGGAGTACGCGGCCGACTTCAGTATCGCGATGCTCCTGCTGGCCGTGGCGGTCCTGTCGCTGGGCTGGGTCGAGGACGTGGCCGCCCGCCGCCGCCCCCGCCTCTCCCCGTTCGTGAAACGCGTCCCGGCGCTCCCGTCCGGACCGGCCCGCGGGGTGGCGGTGGTACCGGGGTACCACTCCTGATGGGTACCGCGGTCGGATGGCCGGGCGGGCGGGCGACCGTAGCGTCATCGGCGTAAGCGGAACCCCGCACCGCCCGGACGAAGGAACCATCATGACCGACCACGTCAGCCAGGCCCGGAAATCGCAGATCAAGACCGCTGTCCTGTCGGTGGTGGCCGTCGTGGCGCTGATCATCGGCGGGCTGGTGTGGCTCGGCCGGCCGGCCGAGCCGGCCCGGCTGCCGGCCGGCGAGTCCAAGGTGGACGTCTACCTCCTCACGGAGACCGGCAACTGGCCGGAGGCCACCGGACGGGAGGACGTCTGGTTCGTCGATCTGGTGGCCGGCGGGTGCCGCGACCGGAGCGTCTGGTACGTCGAATACTCCGGCCAGGCGATGTGCGTCACCCCTGACGGTCCGCACGGGCCGGTGACCGTCTCCGCCGGGCCCGGCCGGATCGACGTGCCCGCCGACGCACAGGCGGCCATCGCGAAGCTGGTCGCCGCCGCTGACATCGGCAGGTCGGTGCGGATGACCCAGGTGCTGCTGGTACCGGAGGGCCAGGCCGAAGCGGCCGGAGTCATCAACCTCGACAACCCGGCCACGGCTATCCCGGTCGACTGACCGCCGTCACCCGCCCCTGGTGTTCCTCGGCGCGCAAGGGCTTGCCGAAGAGCCACCCCTGGGCCAGGTCGCAGCCCTGCTCCCGGAGCCAGTCGCGCTGGGCCTCGGTCTCCACGCCCTCGGCGACCACCCGCAGGTCCAGGGCGCTGGTCATGGCGAGGACCGCCCGGACGATCTGCTCGTTCGCGCCCTGCCGGCCGACCTCGGAGACGAACGACCGGTCCAGTTTCACGATGCCGACCGGGAGCCGGTTCAGGTAACTCAGCGACGAGTAACCGGTGCCGAAGTCGTCGATGGCCAGCACCACACCGAGGTCGTGCAGTTCGTTGAGCGTACTCAGGGCGGTGTCGATGTCCTCCATCACGCCGGACTCGGTGATCTCCAGCCACAGCGCGGACGCCGGCAGCCCGGTCGAGGCGAGCACGTCGCGGACCACGGCCACCAGTTTGCGGTCCCGGAGCTGGCGAACCGACACGTTCACCGACATGTGCAACGGGTGGGCGTCCGGGCCGCGTTCGGCACGCCAGACCGCGAGCCGGCCAGCCGCCTCCCGCAGCAGCCAGGCACCGGCTTCGACGATCATCCCGGTCTCCTCAGCGACCGGGATGAACCGCAGCGGCGGAACGTGACCGAGTTCCGGGTGCTCCCAGCGCATCAGGGTCTCGAAACCGTCCAGCTCACCGCTGGCCAGGTCGATGATCGGCTGGTACGTCGCGTACAGCTCGCCACGCCGCATGGCCCCGCGCAGGGCCTGCTCCAGGGTGATCCGGTCGTGCAACTGGTCGCGCAGCGAGGTGTCGAACAGGGCCCAGGTGTTGCGCCCCGACTCCTTCGCCTGGTACATCGCGGTGTCGGCGTCCCGGATCAGCTCGACGGCCTCGGCCCCACCGGTCGCCTTCGCCACCCCGATCGACGCCGAAACCACCACGTCTCCGACGGTGAGGGCGAACGGGCGGGTGAACAGGTCCAGGACCCGCCCGGCGACCGATTCGGCGAGGATGCTGTGCGACGGGCTGGACAGGGCGATCACGAACTCGTCCCCACCGATCCGGCAGACCAGATCACAGCTGCGTACGTGGGTGCTGAGTCGCTGCGCCACGGCGCACAACAGCTCGTCGCCGACCCGGTGCCCCCAGTGGTCGTTGATCATCTTGAACCGGTCGAGGTCGATGAAGAGCAGACTGATCTCCTGCCGGCCGGCGGCGGCCCGGTCCCCCCAGGCGGTGATGGTGTCGCTGAGCAGTTCCCGGTTGGGCAGGTCGGTCAGCTGGTCGTGGGTGGCCCGTCTGCGGATGGAGTCCTCGGCCCGGGCCCGCGAGTTGCTGGACCACGCGACCCGGAACAGCACCACCAGGACCAGGACCAGCACCAGGACGCCGCGGACGTTCTTGTCCAGGGGCCCGTCGGCGGGATTCAGGGTCGCCATGACGACCGGGACCAGCAGCACCAGGGCGATGGTCAGCATCCGCCGTTTGGACAGCTTGCGCACCAGCCGCTGCTGCGGGGTGACGAGGGTCAGCCGGGACGGGTGCAGGGTCGCCGCGCCGAGGAGCAGCAGCGCGACGGTGTGCAGGGTGACCACGAGCCCGGCGGGTAAGGCGGCCAGTCCACCGTTGCCTATCAGGTAGCACAGGTCACCGGCGGACAGGCTGACCGTGCCGGCGACGGCCATCCACAGTGCGGGCGCCCGGTGCCCGCCGGTCAGGCCGAGCTGGGCCACCAGGGCGAGCAGGACCACGTCGACGATCGGGAAGAAGGCGTTGGCGAACTGGACCGTCGGTTCCCCGGTGCGCTCGATCGCCGGGGCCACCAGATAGGTCCAGGCCAGGCAGGCGAACGTCGCGCCGACCAGCACCGCGTCGATCCACGCCGGGTCCTCCGGGTCGGCGCGGCGCCGCAGCAGGATCCGGGCTGCCGCGTACGCCGCCAGCAGATAACCGGCGATGACGATCGCGTCGAGTGTCAGCGACAAGCCGGACCGCGGTGCCCGGTCCGCGCCGATCAGCACCATCCGCAGCACCATCCCTGCCACGATCAGCAGCCCGGCGAGGTACAGGTGGCGCAACGGCACGTGCCCGGCGGGGACTCCGGTCCGGGCGGCGTACCCGATCGTGACCACCCCGCCGAGCACGGCGACGACCGACAGCAGCACCTGCAACGGTTCCGGAAGCAGCGGCATCAGCGCCGCGACCAGCACCGCCGCGGCGACCAGGCGCCAGGACACCGACCGGCTGCGCCGAAGCGACGAGCCCTGGCCCGCGGCCGCCGCGGACTGCTCGGAGTCGGTGCGCGCGGTGGCGAGCACGGGGGTCACATCCCTCCGATCGGCATCGCCACCGCGCGGCTGAGAGAACCCCTAGCCGATGATCCACAGGAAGGGCGGCCAGCCCTTGGCGGCGGCCAGCACGACGGTCTTGTCCCGCCACCGGGTGATCCGCAGCGAGGTGGCCGTCATCGGGTTGACGCGCCGGCCGACGTCCAGTCCCTTGCCGATCTGCTCGCCGGTGATCGCGTCCCACACCTGGAGCCGGGCGTACCTCGTGGTCGCGGTCGCCAGGATCGGCCGGCCGGACAGGTCGCCGACGGCGAGCGCGCTCACGTCGAAGCCGTCGCAGGAGATCCGCAGCAGCGGCTCACCGGTGGCCGCGTCCCAGGTCCGCACCTCGCTGAAGATGCCGGCTCCGGCGGTCAGGATCTCCCGGTCGCCGACCCGCTGCCCAACATCTTGAGCGGTCGCTCAAACTTGGCTACAGTGCTGTTTGAGCAACCGCTCAAAAATGGTTCTGGAGGCAGTCATGACTGAGGCGAGTGCCCTGATCAGCGTGGATCGTGGCGTGCGGGTGTGGCGGCTGGCCGGCGTCGCTCTGGTGACCGGTGTCCTCGGCGGGACCGCGACCGGCGCGCTGGCCGTGACCATGGGCGGGACCGATGTCGTCCCGGCCGCGTTCACGCTCGCGATCGCGGTGCCGGTCCTGCTGGTGGCGCTGATCGGCTGGCGGCTGCTGGCCACCGGCCCGGCCCCGGCCGGACGATGGATCGCTGCAGTCGCCGCTCTCGGCGTTCTGCTGATCACCGCGGTGCAGACGATTCCGCACCTCGACTTCCGGGCCGGCGACGGCGCGCAGGTGGCCGAGGCGGCGGCGGCCGGGGCGTTCTACGGAAGCCTGTTCGGGCTGATCGCGGCCGCCGGAGCGATCGTGCTGCTGGTTCCGGTCGTGCTGGCGCTGCGGACACGGGTCAGCGGGTCCGCGATGCGGGCGCTGGTGACGGTCGCCGTCCTGGTGGGGACCGCGGTGTTCGCCTACCTGGTCACCGACGCGATGGGCGTCCCGGTCCTCACCGGCATGGCCGCCGCGCTGGCCGGCACCGGAGCGCTACTGGCCACCGGCAAGTTCTGAACCCGCCGCGGGCGGGGCGGACACCCCGGGGCCGCGACAGGTAGCCTCCGTCCCGCTGTCGAAAGATCAACGGGGAGGAATTCGATGGAGATGTTCAGTAGGCGGGCCGCGCTCCGGGCCGGGATCGCGTCGACCGCGGTGGCCGGTGGGCTGGCGGCCGGGGCGAGCGAGGCGCAGGCGGCACCGGCCGGCACCACCACGGACACCGGCGAGGGCTGGACCTCGGTCCTCGACCACGGGGCGATCGGTGACGGGACCACTGACGACACCGCCGCCGTGCAGGCCGCGCTGAACCACGCCACCACCACCGGGAAGAGTGTCTACTTCCCGGCCGGGCGGACCTTCCGGGTGTTCAACCAGCTCACCGCCCGGAACCTGGCGGACGTCGTCATCGAGGGGCAGGGCGCGACCATCGCCCTCGCCGGCGGCCCGGTGTCGGTCAAGGGTGAGTACGCGATCCTGCGCCTGCAGGACTGCGCCCGGGTGAAGATCTTCGGGCTGACCTTCATCGACACCGTGCGGGCCGAGCAGTACGACGGTGTCCGCATCGTCCGGTCCACCGGCATCGTGGTGGAGAGCGTCCGGGTGCAGAGCACCCGCTTCAACGGCATCGTCGTGTACGACGTGTCGCCGGGTCTCTCCGACGACATCGTGATCACCAACTGCACCACCGAGGACACCCGGTTCGGCATCTCCACCAACGGCCGGGACGTGCGGATCAGCGACAACCACGTGGCGATGGACTGGCTGTCGACCGACGAGGCCCGCCGCTACGACTACGTGCACCCGGGCTTCGGCAGCGACTCGGACTATTTCGACGGCATCTGCGTCTGGCAGGGCGGCGACCGCACCGTGATCGCCGACAACACGCTGACCGAGATCGGTCAGTCCGCGATCTGGGTCCAATCGGCCACCAACGTCGTGGTCTCCGGCAACACCACCATCGGCGCCCAGCTTCACGGCATCGAGATCGACGGCCTGTCCCTGGGCGCCCAGGCGTCCGGCATCACGATCACCGGCAACGTGGTGATCGACTCGGTGAACGCCAACATCAACCTGATCGGTACGACCGAGGCGACCGTCGTCGGCAACCGGGTCGTCAACAGCAAGGCCACCGTCAACGCGACCGGTATCGCGATCAACACCAAGAGCAGCAAGGTGACGGTCACCGGCAACCAGATCCGGCAGGCCAATCCGGCGCGGGAAGCGATCCTCGTCAAGGACAACACCGAGAAGGAGCCGGCCGCGCGGGCGCTGGACGTCACCATCGGCTGGAACACCGTGGACGCGGCCATCCCGTACTCCGCCCCGGTCGACACCACTGTCATCCAGCGTTCCGGCGCCGGCCTGATCAGCGCGCAGGCCTCGCTGAAGACCACCGGCAAGGTGATCGCCGTCGGCGGGCTCGGCATCGGCAACAGTGTGGCCGCCACGGCGGTGGGCGCGGTCGTGCGCAAGATGGAGGTCTTCGGGTCCTCCGGCCAGAGCCTCGGCTTCGTCTCGATCCACAGCAGTTGAGCATGCGCGCACCCATCGCTTTCATCACACTCATCACACTCGCTGCCGGTGCCGCCTTGCCGCTGCCCGCGGTGGCCGCCGTCGACGAGGTCGGCATCCCCAGCCGGGCCGGTGTCTGGGCACCGGCCGTGGAAGCCATGCCCGCCGACGCCGGGGTCGTCTCGGACGTGACGATCCGTCACGTCGTCTACGCCTCCGCCGGGGGCTCCGCACCGCGGGTCCGGGTGTCGAACCTCTACGGCACCGCGCCGCTCGTCGTCGGGCACGTCGATCTCGCCGAGCAGAGCCTCGGCGGGGTGGCGAAGACGGGCAGTCATCATCGGCTGACGTTCGGCGGCGCGGACACGGTCACCGTTCCGGCCGGTGCGGAACGGTTCAGCGACCCGGCCGTCATGACCGTGACGGCCGGACAGAACCTGCTGATCAGCGTCTACGTGCGGGAGAACCCGGGCGTGGTGACGGCGCACCGGCACGCGCTCATGAACACCTACGTGTCGGTGCCCGGTGACCACGCCGACGACGACTCCAGCGCCGACTTCCCGGGCCGGCGCGGTTCCTGGTACTACCTCAGCGGCCTGGACCTGCTCGGCCCGGTCGCCGGTGGCACGATCGTGGCGTTCGGTGACTCGCTCACCGACGGTTACTCGTCGACGCCGCTGACGAACCGGCGGTACCCGGACTACCTGGCCCGCCGTCTCGACGCGGTCCGCGGCGGGGCGAAACGCACCGTGGTCAACGCGGGCATCGCGAGCAACAGGGTGCTCCGGGACAGCACCGGGTCCACGGGCGGCGGGCTCAGCGCCCTGAACCGTTTCGAGCACGACGCGCTCAGTCACGAGAATGTCCGGTCGGTCATCGTGTTCGAAGGTGTCAACGACATCACCGGTGACGCCACGGCGGCGCAGTTGCAGGAGGGCTATCAGCGGCTCGCCGATCTGGCACACCAACGCGGGGTGACGGTCTACGGCGCGACGATCCTGCCGTTCGGCGGGTTCGCCGCGCACAATCCGGCGCGAGAGGCGGTCCGGCAGCAGGTCAACGACTGGATCCGGGCCGGGAACGCCTTCGACGGGTACTTCGACTTCGACGCGAAGGTCTGCGATCCGGCCGACCGCACCCGGCTGCGGGCCGACTACGCCCACAGCGACAGCCTGCACCTCACCGACGCGGGCATGAGTGCGCTGGCCGACACCGTCGACCTGTTCGCGCTCGGCACCGGCCCGCGCCAGCTGCCGGTGACACCCTGCTGGGCTTGAACCGAACAAGGCCCGGCGCCCCCGTGGCGCCGGGCCGGCCGGTCAGTACCAGACGTTGAAGCGGACCACCTGCGGCGCCGGGTCGATGTAGTCGACCTGATAGATGACCCGGAACTCGGTGCCCGCCGGTATGCCGGTCGCGAGTACGGTGCGGCCTCCGGCGCAAGCCGGGACCGGCTCGGTGTACGTGGGGTCCGCCCCTGGGTTGGTCAGCGCCACCAGGAACGTCTGGCAGGTGTCGGACGGGTCGGCGGCGTCGCGGATGCCGGAGACCGCGATCGTGGTGCACCGCCGGTTGGTGTCGGTGACCGGGGTGGTGGAGATCCGCCCGGCGGCGTAGAAGTCCGGGGTGGGCTTGGCGGAGACGCACCGTTGCGGGGCCGCGGAGGCGCCGGCCGGCACCAGGACGGCGATACCCGCGGCGGCGGCGGCGGCGATGACTGCAGTCGATGTCTTCATGGCGTCACCGTGTTCCGGCGCGCGAGATCCTCACTGTTCGTACCCGAAGGTTGGCACGTTGTAGTGAGATAGCGTGCCGGTGGTGACTCGTGACCTTCTCGCCGCCCGGGACCTCGCCGCCGAACTCGCGATCCGCGCCGGCTGCCTCCAGCTCGAACGCCGCGACACCCTGAAGATGGGCGCACCCAAAGCGCACGCCAACGACGTCGTCTCCGACGTCGACATCGCCAGCGAACGCCTCATCGTCGACGGCATCCACGCGGCCTGGCCGGATGACGAGATGCAGGCCGAGGAGGGAAACGGACGCGGCGGTACGAGCGGCTGGTCCTGGATCATCGACCCGCTCGACGGCACCCGCAACTACATCAGCCGCACCGGGCCCTGGTCGGTGTGCATCGCGCTCTACCACGGCGACCAGCCCCGGATGGCGGTCGTCCACGACCCGGCCGCCGGCGAGACCTTCACCGCCGTCGACGGTGGCGGCGCCTTCCTCAACGGGCAGCCGATCGCCGCGTCCAGTGGCCCGCCGCTGGCCGAAGCCCTGATCGGCATCAGTTTCCAGCCCAACGTCCGGACCAAGACCCGGGTCGGCACGGTGCTGCGCGAACTGCTTCCGCTGTGCGGTGACATCCGCCGGGTCCCGGCCGCGCTGAACCTCGTCTACCAGGCGTCCGGCCGTCTCGACGGCGGCCTCGCCCTCGACACGAACCTGTGGGACATCGCCGCCGGGGCCCTGATCGCCCGCGAGGCCGGTGTCACGCTCGGTGGCCGGGCCGCCGACTACACCCCGGAGCTGACCATCGGCGCCGCTCCGAGTCTGTGGGCCGAACTCGCCGAGAAGGCTCGAGCGATCACCGCGGGGTGACCGCCGGAGACCAGCCGATCGCCGGGGCCACGTGCTTGGCGATGGTCTCCAGCAGGCGGGTGTTGTACTGCACCCCCAGCTGGTTCGGCACCGTCAGGAGCACGGTGTCGGCGGCCAGCACGGCCTCGTCGGCGGCCAGCTCGTCGGCGATCCGGTCCGGGTCACCGGAGTAGGTGCGGCCGAACCGGGAGCGGACACCCTCGAGGAGGCCCACCTGGTCCTGGTCACCCTCCCGGCCGAAGTAGATCCGGTCGATCTCCTCGGTGATCGGCAGCACGCTGCGCGACACCGAGACCCGGGGCTCCCACGCGTGGCCGGCGTCCTTGAAGGCCTGCCGGTACAACGCGATCTGTTCGGCCTGCAACTGGTCGAACGGGACACCGGTGTCCTCGGTCAGCAGCGTCGAACTCTGCAGGTTCATGCCGATCCGGCCGGCCCACTCGGCGGTCACCCGGGTGCCGGCTCCCCACCAGATGCGCTGCCGCAGGCCGGGAGCCTGCGGCTGGATCGCCAGGCCGCCGCTGACGCCGCCGGTGCGGGCCGGATCGGTGCGAGCCACCGGCTTGCCGTCGATGGCGGCCAGGAAGATCTCGATCTTCTGCCGGGCGTGATCGGCGACGGTCTCGCCGTCGGCGGGGACGTAGCCGAACGACTCGGCGCCGCGCAGCGCGGTCTCCGGGGATCCCCGGCTCACGCCCAACTGCAGGCGGCCACCGCTGATCAGGTCGGTGGCGGCGGCCTCCTCGGCCATGTAGAGCGGGTTCTCGTACCGCATGTCGACCACGCCGGTACCCATCTCGATCCGGCTGGTCCGGGCCCCGATCGCCGCCAGCAGCGGGAACGGGGCGGCCAGTTGGCGTTCGAAGTGATGCACGCGCACGTTGGCGCTGTCGATGCCCAGCTCTTCGGCCGCCACCGCCAACTCGATCGTCTGCAGCAGCGCGTCGGACGCGCTGCGCGTCTGGGAACCGGCCACGTCACGCCAGTGGCCGAAAGAGAGGAAGCCGATCTTCTTGTGCACGTCCGGACCAACCTTGAGGTGGCCGGAGGGTATTCCCGGCGGCCAGGATGGGAGGCTCGACGTATCAGCCGCCGAAGAACCGGGATCCGTGATGACTCAGCTCGTGGTGAACCTGCGTGACCTCGACCGGAACCAGAGCACGATCGCCGGTGGGAAAGGCGCGAACCTGGGGGAGCTGTCACGTATCGACGGGGTGCGGGTGCCGCCCGGATTCGTGGTGACCACCGCGGCGACCGAGCTTTCCGCCGCACTCGTCGTGGCGATCACCGCAGCGGTCGGCACGGGCGCCTATGCGGTCCGCTCCAGTGCCACCGCCGAGGACCTGCCGACCGCCTCGTTCGCCGGACAGCAGGACTCCTACCTGAACGTCGTCGGCGCGGACGCGGTGATGCAGCACGTCGAGAGGTGCTGGGACTCGCTGTTCACCGACCGGGCGGTGGCCTACCGCGATCATCACGGCATCGATCACCGCACGGTTCGGATGGCTGTCGTCGTACAGGAAATGGTCGTGCCCGAGGTCAGTGGTGTGCTCTTCACCGCCGATCCGGTGACCGGGAATCGCACGGTCACCGCGGTGGAAGCCGTTCCCGGGCTCGGTGAGGCGCTGGTCTCCGGACTGGCCGACCCGGACTCCTACACGATTCGCGACGGCCGGGTCGACGGCACGAGTTCTCTGCTGACCGAGGAACAGGTGCTGCGGCTGGCGGCACTCGGACGGCGGATCGAAGCGCATTTCGGCAGCCCGCAGGACATCGAATGGTGCCTGGCCGGGGACGAGTTCTCGATTGTGCAGAGCCGGCCGATCACCACGCTCTTCCCGGTTCCGGTGGCCGGCGACCAGAACCGGCACGTGTACGTCTCGGTCGGCCACCAGCAGATGATGACCGACGCCATGAAGCCGCTCGGCTACTCGATGTGGCAGCTCACCGCGATGGCCCCGATGCACCAGGCCGGTGGGCGCCTGTTCGTCGACGTCGCCGCCCGGCTGGCCGACCCGGCGATCCGGGCCGGGCTGCTCGACGTGATGGGGAAGGGCGATCCGGTGATCCGGGACGCGCTGGAGACCGTTCTGGAACGCGGCGACTTCGGCCCGCCAGCACCGGCGACGGCCCGCCCGGCGACGGCCCCGGTCCCCGATCCGGAACCGGGAATCGTCGCGGAACTGATCGCCCGCAGCGAGCAATCCGTCGAAGCCCTGCGCCGGGCCATCGCCGGCCGGTCCGGAACGGCCCTGTTCGACTTCCTGCTGGAAGCGTTCCAGGAGCACAAACGGATGCTCGCCGACCCGCTGAGCATCCAGGCGATCATGGCGGGAATGGGAGCCACCTGGTGGCTCAACGACCGGCTGGCGGAATGGCTGGGGGAGAAGAACGCCGCCGACACCCTCACCCTGTCGGCTCCCGGCAACATCACCTCCGAGATGGGCCTGGAACTGCTCGACGTCGCCGACGTCATCCGCCGGCACCCCGGAGTGGCGGACTTCCTGGAAACGGCCGGTGACGATTTCCTGGACCACCTGCCGGCCGAGGTTCGCGACGCGATCGGGACCTATCTCGACCGTTACGGCATGCGCTGCGTCGCCGAGATCGACATCACCCGGCCCCGATGGATCGAACGCCCCGGCACCCTGTTGCCGGTCATTCTGGACAACGTCCGCAATCTCCCGCCGGGCGAGGCCCGACGCCGATTCGAACGCGGCGAACGGACCGCGGCGGCGAAAGCGGAGGAGATCCTGGTACGCCTGCGTGCCCTGCCCGACGGCGAGTCCAAAGCGGCCGAGACGAAACAGATGATCGACCGGCTGCGCACTTTCATCGGCTACCGCGAGTACCCGAAATACGCGATCGTGAGCCGCTACCGGCACTACAAGAACGCGCTGCTGGCGGAGGCCTCCCGGCTCCCGCTGGCGGACCGGGAGGACGTCTTCTACCTGACGTTCCAGGAATTCCACGACGCCGTACGGGTGGGCAAGGTCGACGAGCAGCTGATCCGCAGCCGTAAGGACGAGTTCCGGTGGTTCCAGACCCTCAGCACGCCCCGGGTGCTGACCTCCGACGGCGAGACGGTCAACGGCTCGTACCGTCGCGACGACGTACCGGCCGGAGCCCTGATCGGTCTCGCGGTCTCGGCGGGCACCGTCGAGGGCCGGGCCCGGGTGGTCCGGGACATGGCCGACGCCGACTTCGCCCCCGGCGACATCCTGGTGACGCCCTTCACCGACCCCAGCTGGACACCCGCCCTGGTGACCGTCGCGGGCCTGGTCACCGAAGTGGGCGGGCAGATGACACACGGCGCGGTGATCGCCCGCGAGTACGGCCTGCCCGCCGTCGTCGGAGTGGACGGCGCCACCCGCCGGATCGCCGACGGCGACCGAATCCGGGTGCACGGCACCGACGGCTACGTGGAGATCCTGATCAGGGAATGAAGACCTCGGCCACCGACGTCACGACGCCGTCGACGGTGGCCAGCTCGACCAGCCGGCCCTCGTTGAGCCGCTCGGCCATCAGGGTGGCGGAGATCTTGCAGTCGCCGACGATCGCCGGGTGGGTCAGGCAGCGTTCCGGATCTTCGAACGTGCTGGTCAGCTTCACCTTGGTGGACACCGGCAGGGTCACCGTCATGCTGCTGTCCTCGGTCACCCACTCCCGCTCGCACGGGGCGTCGTCCGACGGTTTCAGCGAGAACAGCTTGCAGTACTCCTCGCCGCTCATGAACAGCACCGGCTCCACCACGAGCGAACGGGACTTCGGGTAATACCCGTGCACCAAGACGATCGACGTGGTGTTGCCCGTGCGGACGTCGGTGAACGGTGGCACCGAACCGGACGGGGACGGGGCGACGTCCTCGATCGGCCGGATCTCGGCATCGGCCATGACCGCGCTGACATCGGCTTGCTGGCTCTTCGAGCGGTCGATCGGGCCGACCCCGAAAGCCACCGTGCCGGCCAGCAGACTCGGATCGGTGAGTGTCGCGTCGAGGACGGCGGCGCCGTCGACCGTGACCGACGCGACGTCGCCACGCAGACTCAGCACCATCTTCCGGCGCTGGCCCGGAGCGAAGACCTTCGTATTCAGCGAGTTCAGCGTCTCGGTCCGGACCGCGCCCTCGTGCCGGATCCGGATCAGCTGCGGGCACAGATCGAGCCAGTACGAGCTGTCCCGCACGGCCCGGAACTGCACCTCCGCGCAGGACAGTTCAGTGCCGACGGTGACACTGGCGGAGATCGACTGGTCACCGGCGAAACTCTGGGCCGGGCCGCCGCAGATCATCACGTAACTGTCCGTCTTGATCAGCATGCCGTTCTTGAACGTGCAGCTGCCGGTGTAGAACTCGGACGGTTCGCTGTTCCACTGACCCCGCCGGTCCAGGGCGTCCACCACCCACGGGCCCCGCACCGCGCCGGGCACCGGCATGACGGCCTGCGCCACCGTGGCCGGGTCGGCGGCGCTCCTCGCGTCCGGGGCCGCTGCTCCGTCGGTCCGGCGGCTGTACAGCCCGGCGGCGGTCGCCAGCAGTGTGGTCGCGACGGTGACCGCGATGACTGTACGCAGGCGGCCTCGGTTCTTCGGTTTCGGTGCCGGAACCGGCCGGCCCAGCCGGGGGCCGCTGCCGGAGACGTGCCGGCCGGAGAGCTGCGCCGCCTCCGCCGCCTGCCGCAGCCGCGGGTCCAGAGCCGGCGGCTGGCTGATCATGTTCGGGTCGGTGTTCTGGGCGAGCAGCAGGTTGAGCAGCTCGTGCGCGGTCGGCCGGTCCTCGGGGTCCTTGGACAGCGCGAGCGCCACCAGGTCGGCGAGAGTGCCGGTCAGGCCGGTCAGCTCCGGAGGCTGGGTGAGGATGCGGGCCGCGGTGGCGACCGGTGAGTCGGCCCGGAACGGGGTGCGGCCGGTGCCCGCGTACGCGATGACGGCACCCCAGGCGAACACGTCGGCGGCCGGGGTGATGTCCCGGTGGATGCCGTCGAAGCGTTCCGGCGCCATGTAGGCGACCGTCCCCACCATCTGGTCGGGATGAGTGTGCTGGCTGGTCACCTCGAGGGCCCGGGCGATCCCGAAGTCGATCACCTTCGGCGAGCCGAGCGCGAACAGCACGTTGCGGGGCTTGAGGTCGCGGTGGATCACCCCGGCGCCGTGGATGGCGGTCAGCGCGGTGGCCACCCCGACCGCGACGCTCTGCAACTGGCCGTGGGTGAGCGGGCCCTCTTTAGCCACCACCTCGTCGAGGCTCGGGCCGTCGACGTACTCGACGACCAGGTACGGCGTCTCGTGCTCGGGGTCGGCGTCGAGCACCGCGGCGGTGCAGAACGGCGGTACCTGCCGGGCCCGTTTGACCTCACTGCGGAAGCGGCCCCGGAACTCCTCCTCGTGGGCGTACTCCGGCTTAATGATCTTGATAGCGACCAGAGGGCCGTTGCCGCGACGGCCGAGGAACACCGCCCCCATGCCGCCTTCGCCGAGCCGCGCCAACAGCTCGTAGCCACCCAGCGACTGCGGGTCACCAGGGCGAAGGGGGCTTTTCATCCGGCACACAGTACGCAGTCCGATCACCATTCGACGTGGCGGGTACCGGGCATGATGGAACCCGGGACTGAGGAGTGTTGATGGATTTCGAGACCGCGCTGACGTCACTGTTCTCGGCCGAGGGACGCCGGGACCCGTACCCCGCCTATGACGTCCTTCGCTCCACCGCCCCGGCTTTTCCGGCGCTCGACGGACGGTGGTTCGTCACCACGCACGCGCTGACCAGCCGGCTGCTGCGCGATCCGGGGCTGCGGGTGTCCGACGCCGCCGACTACGACACCTTCTGGCCGGACTGGCGCGACAACCGTGGGGTCGCCTCGATCGTCGAGTCGATGCTGATGACCAACCCGCCCGACCACACCCGGATCCGGCGCGCGGCCGCCGCCACCTTCACCGCCCGCCGGGTCGCCGGGCTGCGGGACGTGATCACCGAGCAGGCCACCGAGCTGATCGAACAGATGCCGGAGCGCGCCGACTTCGTGACCACTTTCGCCTATCCACTGCCGATCGCGGTGATCTGCGCGCTGCTGGGCGTCCCGGACGCCGACCGGACTTGGTTCCGGAGGCACGCCGCCGACCTGACCGTGGTGCTGGAACCGATCAGCACCGAAGAGGAGATGGAGCGGGCCGACCTCGCCGGGCGTGAGCTGGAGGACTACTTCACCGGCCTGATCGCCGAGCGCCAGAAGTCACCGCGGGAGGATCTGACCAGCGACCTTGCGTCCGCCGATTCCGGTCTCACCGGGGCCGAGCTGCTGGCCAACCTGGTGCTGCTCCTGGTCGCCGGATTCGAGACCACGACCAACCTCTTGGGTACGGGTACCAAGCTCCTGCTCGACCACCCCGCCCACGCGGACCGTCTGCGCGCCGACCCTGAGCAGGCGGTGGCCTTCGTCGAGGAGACCCTGCGGTACGACTCCCCGGTCCAGATGGCCACCCGCACCACCGGCCAGGTGCTCGACCTGGGCGACGGTCTCGAACTGCCGACCGGCACCGACCTGATGCTGCTGCTCGGCTCGGCCAACCGCGACCCGGACCGGTACCCCGACCCGCACCGCTTCGACCCGGACCGCCCGAACATCCAGCCGGTGTCGTTCGGCGGCGGCGCCCACTACTGTCTCGGCGCGCCGCTGGCCCGGTTGGAGGCGCAGGTCGCGTTCCCGCTGCTGCTGACCATGCTGCCGCACCTGGCGCCGGCCGGCGAGCCGGTGCTGCGGGACCGCCTGGTCCTGCGTGGTTACGCCGAACTCCCGGTCACCTGGGGTTGAGCGGACCCGGTCCGGGGAATCCACCGGCCACCCTGCCGAAGGAGAAAGACATGCGTTCCCTGGTGGCCACTCTGGTGGTCTTCGCGGTGATCCTGGTCCTGCTGGGCCTGTTCCTGAAAGCCGTCAAGTGGCTGCTGATCCTCGGGGCGATCGCCCTGGTGGCCGCGATCGTGCTGGGAGTGGTGAACGGCCGCCGGTCATTGAAGTGACCCGGGTCAATACTGTTCGGTGAGGACCCGGGTCAACAAGGACGCGAAGGTCTGGGTGGACTCCAGGGTCGCGGTCGCGGTGTCGTGGCGGGCGCCCGGACGGACCTGGCGGGCCGAGCCGAGGTCGTCGCGGAGTGCCTGCAGTTCGGCGAGATGGGCATCGAGAAGGTTCAGAACGTCGCTGTGCATCGGTTGGCGACGCTATGTCACCGAAGTGAACAAGCCGCCGTCCGGAAACGCGGACGGCGGCTTTTGTTTTCCCCGTCACTTCGCCTCATGTGGCCGGTGAACTGCTCGAATACCACCCGGCGACCTCGTCTTTGAGATGTCGGTCACCTGAACGCGAGGTGGCTAGTGCGCGACGGCCACCACCTTCACCGACTCGTGGGTGACCAGCCGGTGCGGGCGGACCACCAGGAAGCAGACCAGCAGCGCGGACACCATGCTGCCGAAGACGACGGCGGCCATCGCGACCGAACCGACACCGAACAGGCCGACCAGCGGGGCGGCGAGCGCGCCGACACCGTTCTGGACCGCGCCGAGCAGGGCGGCGGCGGTACCGGCGGCCTCACCGTGGCGCGACAGCGCCAGCGCCGGGGCGTTCGGCATGACCAGACCGACCATGGCCAGCACCAGCCACAGCGGGATCAGGACGCCGACCAGGCCACCGATGCCGGTCGCGGCCAGCACCAGCAGCACCAGGCCGAACCCGAGGCCGGCCACCAGCGCACCGGTCATGATCTGCTGGGGCTTCCAGCGGCGCAGCAGGCGCACGTTGAACTGGGTGGCACCGATCAGGCCGACCGCGCCGCCCGCGAAGATCAGCGCGAACTGCTGCTCGGTCATGCCGTACTCGTCCTGGAACACGTACGACGACCCGCTGACGTACGCGAACAGCGCCGCCATCGCCAGGCCGGCCACCAGGATCAGGCCCACGTACACCCGGTCGGTGAGCAGCCGCCCGTAGTCCCGGGCGGTGCCCAGCACGCCACCGCTGCGGCGCCGCTCGACCGGCAGGGTCTCCGGCAGCGTCAGCGCGGACACACCCATGATGGTGACCGCGACGACGGTCAGCACCACGAACACGCCCCGCCAGGACGTCCAGTTCAGCACCAGGCCGCCGATGGTCGGCGCGAGGATCGGGGCCACCCCGACGACCAGCATCAGCCGGGAGAAGAGCCGGGCCGCGGCGTTGTCGGAGAACAGGTCACGCACCATCGCCATCGCGACGACGGCCGCCGCCGCGGCACCCAGGCCCTGCAGCACCCGGAGCGCGCCGAGGACCGCGACGTTCGGGGCGATGACACAGAACACCGAGGCGAGTACGTGCACCGCGATGCCGCCGAGCAGTGGCCACCGGCGGCCGAACGCGTCGGACAACGGCCCGACCAGCAGCTGGCCGAACGCCAGGCCGACCAGGGTGCCGGTCAGGGTGAGCTGCACCGCGGCGGCGGTGGTCTGCAGGTCGCCGGTGATCGCCGGGAGCGACGGCAGGTACATGTCGATGGTGAGCGGGCCGAGCGCGGTCAGCAACCCGAGAACGAGCACGATCCGGAAGCGGCGGCCGAGCGGCAGCAGCTCCCCGGGGGAGAGAGGCGGGGTTTCGGTACGAGAGTGAGCCACGACTTCGACAAGTTGTCCCGCGCCGGGGTTCTTCCGGCCGCGCCGATTTGGTAACGCTGGTCACTGACCACGGCGGTGCCCTGAGCGCGAGCCCCGGGCACCGCTGGGGTTCCTACGCCGCGGTGATGTCGATCGGGGCGTCCAGGTGTAGGTCGGGGTGGCGTCCGGCGACGGTGCGCAACCGCCAGCGGTGCGGGAAGACCGCGAGCAGGGCGCCGTCGCGGACCCGGGTCATCACCTCGACGTTCGACTCGGTGCGCAGGATCTCCTTGCCGGCCGCGTCGGTGACGGCGGCGATCTCGTACGGCAGGAACTCCAGCTTCACCTTCACCCCGAACTCGGCTTCCAGGCGGTAGGTGGCCACCTCGAACTGCATCGGGCCGACCGCTGCGAAGACGGGTGTGCCGTCGCCGCGCTGGTCGGAGCGCAGCACCTGGACGACACCCTCGCCGTCGAGCTGTTCGATGCCGCGGCGGAACCGTTTGAAGGCCCCGGTGTCGTCGGTGCGCACCACCGCGAAGTGCTCGGGCGGGAACGACGGCAGCGGCGGGTACTGGACCTTCTTGTCGGCGTACAGCGTGTCGCCGATGCCGAGGGCGGTCGCGTTGACCAGGCCGACCACGTCGCCGGGGAACGCCTCGTCGATGGTGTCGCGGCCCTGTCCGAAGATCTGCTGGGCGTACTTGGTGGTGAAGGGCTTGCCGGTGGTGGCGTGCGTGACGATCATGCCGCGCTCGAACCGGCCGGAGCAGATCCGCATGAAGGCGACCTGGTCGCGGTGGGCCCGGTTCATGTTCGCCTGGATCTTGAAGACGAACCCGGAGAACCCGGCGTCGACCGGCTGCTCGCCACCGGCGGCGGTCGGGCGGGCGCCGGCCGGCGGGGCCAGCTCCACCAGGATGTCGAGCAGTTGCCGGACACCGAGGTTGGCGACCGCCGCGCCGAACAGCACCGGGGTGCTGGTGGCGGCCAGGAACGCCTCCTGGTCGTGGTCCGCGCCGGTCATCGTCAGCAGTTCGAGCTCTTCGTTCGCGGTGGTCCACTCGTCGCCGAACCGCTCGGCGGCCTCCGCGTCGGTCATCTCCTCCTCGATCGCCAGGTCGGCGCCGCCGGGGGAGCGCTGCATCCGGGTGAACTGCCCGGTGCGGCGGTCGACGACGCCTTTGAAGTGCCCGGCGATGCCGACCGGCCAGGTCAGCGGGGTGGGCTTCAACCCGATCCGCTGTTCGATCTCGTCCATCAGGGCGAGCGCGTCGTGGCCGGGGCGGTCCCACTTGTTGATGAAGGTGATCACCGGGATGCTGCGCTGGCGGCACACCTCGAACAGCTTCAGCGTCTGCGGTTCCAGACCCTTGGCGGCGTCCAGCAGCATGACCGCGCTGTCGACCGCGGTCAGCACCCGGTAGGTGTCCTCGGAGAAGTCGGCGTGGCCGGGGGTGTCCAGGAGGTTGACCACGGTGTCGCCGAAGGAGAACTGGAGCGCGGCCGACGTGACCGAGATGCCACGTTGCTGCTCCATGGCCATCCAGTCGGACACCACACCCTTACGGTCGCCCTTGCCGTGCACCGCGCCGGCCTGGCCGATCACCCGCGCGTGCAGGGCCAGCGCCTCGGTCATTGTCGACTTGCCGGCGTCGGGGTGCGAGATCACCGCAAACGTCCGCCGCCGGGCCGCCTCGAGGCCGACTCCTCCGGACGAGGCCAGCACGCTCTGACTCACGAATCCCACTCTCTACAAAACCGCAGCCAACCCTGCAACCTTACGGTCGTCGCCGTCCGGTGGCGCGGAAGGCCTCCTTGACTTCGATGTTCATCGATGCTTAATCTCGCGGTAACAGGCGGCCGTGAAACGTTCCATCCCCCTTTGCCCGGAGCGAAGCGGCCGTGAATCCCCCTGGAGGGCCCATGCGCATGCTTCGCCTGCTCCTCGCGACCGCTCTGGCCGTGCCCCTACTGCTCGCCGCCCCGGCCGTCGCCGCCCTGCCCGGCTGCGGTGTCAAACCCGCGGCTGCCGCCGAGGCCGCGGCGGCCACCACCGTCTGGCTCGCCGGCGACTCGACGATGGCCAACCCCAGCACCACCTGCCCGGTCGGCTGGGGCGCCCAGTTCGACCCGCTGTTCAACAGCGACGTCACGGTCAACAACCTGGCCATCGGTGGCCGCAGCATCCAGACCTGGCTGTACGAGGGCAACGTCACCTCCACCATCGGCGCGGACGGCGAGTGCGTCCTCAGCTCGACGGCCTACTCGGCGCGGTGGCAGCAGGTGCTCAACGGCATCAAGGCCGGTGACTACCTGTTCATCCAGTTCGGCATCAACGACGGCTCCACCACCTGCCCCCGGCACGTCGGCACCGCCCGCTACCAGTCGCTGATGACCTACATGGCGAACACCGCCAAGGCCAAGGGCGCGACTCCGGTGCTGCTCACCGCGGTCGCCGCGATCACCTGCTCGGGCAGTGTCGCGGTCAAGAACCGGGGCTTCGTCACCCAGACCCAGGCCGCTGCCTCCGCCACCGGCTCGGCGCTGATCGACCTGCAGACACTCAGCGTCAACCACTACAACGCGGTCAAGCTCTGCCCCAACAACGGCGACTACAACGCCGGGCTCGTCGGCCAGTACTTCTGCGCCGACCACACCCACTTCGAGGCGTACGGCGCCCAGCAGATCGCCCGGCTCGTCGCCACGGCGCTGCGCACCCAGAAGATCGCCCTGTCCGCCTACCTCCTCTAGGAGCAGTCATGCGACTCCGGACCATGCTGACCGCGGTGCTGCTCACTCTGGGCGTGCTGGCGGTTCCGGCGCCCGCGCTGGCCGCGGGCGAACCCACCGACACCAACATCGAGTACGAGGGACGGTGGAGTGGCGCCTACGTCCCGCAGTGGGCCGGTGCCTACCTGCGGGTCGGGTTCACCGGGACCAGTGTCGCGCTCAAACAGCGTGGCACGATCGACTTCTGGTACAGCATCGACGGCGGTGCGTACACCAAGGCCACCAACGTCAGCGGAACGGTTAACCTCACTCCCGTACGGCTGGCCGTAGGTCAGCACTCTCTGCTCGTCTCCTACCGGATCGTGGCAGGCAGCTACACCGGTGACGCTGTGTTCCAAGGGCTGACCCTCGACGCCGGCGCGAACACCTACAAGCTGCCCAAACCCGCCAAGGGCGTCGAGTTCGTCGGCGACTCGATCACCGCCGGTTACACCGCGACCAACATGGCACTCAGCGCCTACCCGTGGATCATCGGCGAGAACCTGGGCGTCTCGCACACCCAGATCGCGCTCAGCGGCGCCTGCCTGCGCGAACTGACCGCCGCCCAGAGCACCCGCGGCATCCGCTGTTACGGACTGGAGAACCGGTACACCAAGACCGGCTTCCAGGACGGGGCCGCCGACTGGAACTTCGGCCGCTACCAACCGGCGGTGGTCGTCGTCAACATCGGCACCAACGACTCAGGCCATGGAGTCAACAGCGCCGATTTCCGTACGGGGTACACGAACCTGCTCCGCATCGTCCGCGAGAAGAACCCGAACGCCCGCATCCTGGCGCTACGGATCTTCAAGGGTTCCTGGGCCGCCGAGACCCGGCAGTCCGTACTCGACCGCCAGGCCGCCGGCGACACCAAGGTCACCTATGTCGACTCGACCGGCTGGTGGGACGGCGCGACCATGAGCGGCGACGGCACCCACCCCAACGACTACGGTCACCGGGTCCTGGCCGGAAAGCTGCAGCCGTTCGTGTCAGCCGCTCTGGCGTCATGATCGAGCCGGGACACCCGTGGCGGCGGGTGTCCCGGCTGCGTGATCAGGCGGTGTGATCAGGCCGTGGCCAGCGCGGACACCGGATCCAGGGCGGTCTCCAGGATCTCCCGGACGTCGGAGACGATGTGCACGGTCAGCGCCTTCAATACGTCGGCGGGCACCTCGTCCAGGTCGGGCTCGTTGCGTTCCGGCAGGTAGACCTCGGTCAGGCCGGCCCGCTGAGCGGCCAGCAGCTTCTGCTTCACCCCGCCGATCGGCAGCACCCGGCCGGTCAGCGACACCTCGCCGGTCATCCCCACCTCGGCCCGCACGTTGCGGCCCAGCAGCAGCGACACCAGCGCGGTCGTCATCGTGACGCCCGCCGACGGGCCGTCCTTGGGCACCGCCCCGGCCGGCACGTGCAGGTGGATCGGGTGGTCCAGCTGCTCCGGCGAGATGCCGAGTTCGCCGGCGTGGGCCCGCACGTAGGAGAGGGCGATCTGCGCCGACTCCTTCATCACGTCGCCGAGCTGACCGGTGACCGACAGCCCACCGGAGTTGCCGGGCAGCAGCGACGCCTCGATGTAGAGCACGTCACCACCCATCCCGGTCACCGCGAGACCGGTCGCCACGCCGGGGACCGCGGTACGTTCGCCGGACTCGGGAGTGAACCTCGGCCGCCCGATCAGGTCCTTGAGATCGACGGTGTCGACGGTGGCCGGCAGTTCCCGCAGCGAGACCTTCCGGAACGCCTTGGCCAACAGGCGCTCGAACGACCGTACCCCCGCCTCTCGGGTGTAGTTCGCGGCGATCTCCCGCAGCGCCTCTTCGGTGACGGTCACCTCGCCGGTGGTCAGCGCGGCCCGCTCCAGCTGCCGGGGGATCAGGAAGTCCCGGGCGATGGCCACCTTGTCGTTCTCGGTGTAACCGTCGATCGCTATCAGTTCCATCCGGTCGAACAGCGCCTGCGGGATCGTGTCCAGGACGTTCGCGGTCGCGATGAACAGCACGTCCGACAGGTCCAGGTCGATGTCCAGGTAGTGGTCGCGGAACGTGTGGTTCTGCGCCGGGTCCAGGACCTCCAGCAGGGCCGCCGCCGGGTCGCCGCGGTAGTCGCTGCCGACCTTGTCCACCTCGTCGAGCAGCACCACCGGGTTCATCGAACCGGACTCGCGGATCGCGCGGACGATCCGTCCGGGCAGCGCTCCCACATAGGTGCGCCGGTGGCCCCGGATCTCCGCCTCGTCGCGCACTCCGCCGAGGGCGACCCGGACGAACTCACGGCCCAGCGTACGAGCGACCGACTCACCGAGCGAGGTCTTGCCGACTCCGGGCGGGCCGGCCAGCAGCACCACCGCGCCGGAGCCGCGCCCGCCGACCGTCTCCAGTCCCCGCGACTCGCGGCGGGCCCGGACACCCAGGTACTCGACGATGCGTTCCTTCACCTCGTCCAGACCGTGGTGGTCGGCGTCCAGCACCGCGCGGGCCGCGACCAGGTCGGTGTTGTCGGTGGTGCGCACACCCCACGGCAGGTCCAGGACGGTGTCCAGCCAGGTGCGGATCCAGCCGGCCTCCGGGTTCTGGTCACCGGCCCGCTCCAGTTTGCCGACCTCCCGCAGCGCCGCCTCGCGGACGGCCTCCGGCAGATCGGCGGCCTCGACCCGGGTGCGGTAGTCGTCGGTGCCGCCGTCCTCGCCCTCGCCGAGTTCCTTGCGGATCGCCTTCAACTGCTCACGCAGCAGGTACTCGCGGTTGCGCTTCTCGACGTTCTCCCGGACGTCCTTCTCGATCGTCTCGTTGACCTCGGACTCGGCCAGGAAGTCCCGGGTCCAGTCGATCAGCTGCCGCAGCCGGGTCTCGACGTCCGGGGTCTCCAGCAGCTCCCGTTTGCGGTCGCTGGACAGGTAGGGCGCCCAGCCGGCGGTGTCGGCCAGGTCGCTGGGGTCGTCGATGGCGCTGACCGAGTCGATGACCTGCCACGCCTCACGCCGCTGCAGTACCGTCACGACCAGTTGCTTGTATTCGGCGGCGAGTTCGCGTACCTGATCGGTGGTCTTCTGGGTTTCCACCGGCTCGGCCTCGACCCACAGCGCCGCGCCGGGTCCGGTCACGCCGCTGCCGATGCGGGCGCGGGTGCCGGTGCGCAGGACGGCCGCGGGGGAGCCGCCACGGATCTTGCCGACCTGCTCCAGGGCGGCCACCACGCCGTACGAGGCGTACCTGCCCTCCAGGCGCGGGGCGATCAGCAGCTCGCCGCCGGCCGCGGACTGGGCCGCGTCGACGGCGGCCTGGGCGGCCTCGTCGAGAACGACGGGAACGACCATGCCCGGAAGCAGGACGATGTCATCGAGGAACAGCACGGGGAGACGCTTGCTGGTCACTGGTTACCTCCGGGAAGTTGAGTACTCCTCGCTCAACTACGGACCCTCCACCGATCTTCCGGCGTTCACTGCCAGCGAACAGAGACGCCACTCCGTGGTGGGGCGGGTCACACCGAGTCACCCATCGATGGACAATGGTTCGTGACCCACGCGATCCGGTTGACCGAAGTGTCCAAAGTGTACGATCCGAACGGCAGTGCGGTGCGCGCATTGGACGGTGTCAGCATCGCACTGCGGCGGGGCACCTTCACCGCGGTGATGGGACCGTCCGGCTCCGGCAAGAGCACCTTCCTCAACTGTGCGGCGGGTCTGGACCGGCCGACCTCGGGCTCGGTCTCACTCGGCGACATCGAGCTCTCCGGCCTCACCGAGGTCGAGCTCACCGAGGTCCGGCGCCAGCGGATCGGCTTCATCTTCCAGGCCTACAACCTGCTGAGCGCGCTGACCGTCGAGGAGAATGTCACGCTGCCGCTGCGCCTGGCCGACCGTAAGACCGACCGGGCCTTCCTGCATGAGGTGCTCACCGCGGTCGGGCTCGGTGACCATCTCAAACGGCGGCCCAGCGAGTTGTCCGGCGGTCAGCAGCAGCGGGTCGCCGTCGCCCGGGCCCTGATCACCCACCCCGACGTGGTGGTCGCCGACGAACCGACCGGTGCGCTGGACTCCCGGTCCAGCAAGCAGGTTCTGGAACTGCTGAGGCACATCGTCGACACGATGGGACAGACGGTGCTGATGGTCACCCACGACCCGGTCGCCGCGTCGTTCGCCGACTCGGTGGTCTTCCTGGCCGACGGCCGCCTCGCCGGTGAGCTGCCGAAACCCACCCCGGAGCAGGTCGCGGCGCGGATGACCCACCTGGGCGAGTGGTGATCCGCCGTCTGCGGCGGCTGGTCCGCCTGGTGATCCCGTCGATCAAGGACCTGACCCTGGCATGGAGCACGATCAAGGGACGATGGGGCGGCTTCGCCGGTTCCTTCGTCGCGATCGCCGCCGGTTCGGCGGTCATCACCGCTTGCGGGATCCTGCTGCTGTCCGGGCTCGGCACCGGTGTCACGCCGGAGCGCTACTCCGGCGCGGCCGTCGTCCTCAGCGCCGAACAGTCCTTCTGGCTGGACGAGTCCGCCGAGGTCCGGTACAGCGAGCGGGTCACGCTGCCCGCCGACCGGGTGGCCGCGGTCGCCGCCGTGCCCGGTGTCCAGGCCGCCGTCCCGGACGTCGACGTCGAGGTCAGCATGGTGACCCCGGACGGTGACACGGTGACCGGCCCGGACGGCTTCCCGCTGCTCGGGCACGGCTGGTCCGCCACGGTGCTCGGGCCGTTCCCGCTGCGGGAGGGCCGGGCACCGGCCGGACCGGGCGAGGTCGTCCTCGACGCGGGCCTCGCCGAGCGTGCCGGCGTGCCGCTCGACGCGACCGTGCAGCTGGTGGCCGGTTCCCTGCCCGCGGCGTACCGCGTGGTCGGCATCGCCACCGCGCCGGGCGGTGGGCTGGACCGGCAGTCCGCGGTGTTCCTCAGCGACGAGCAGGCCGTCGCGCTGTCCGGCCGCCCGGACCGGGTGGACGCCATCGGTGTGCTCGCCGCCGCCGGTGCCGACCCGGTGGAACTGGCCGGGCGCATCAAGGCCGCGGTACCCGGCCTGGTCCCGCACACCGGCGCGGAACGCGGCGACGTCGAGTTCCTGGACGTCGGTGACGCCCGCAGCCTGGTCGTCGAGACGGCGGCGTCGTTCGGCGGCACCATGGTGCTGTTCGTGGTGTTCGTGGTGGCCAGCACCCTCGCCCTGTCGGTGCAGCAGCGCCGCCGCGAACTGGCCCTGCTGCGCGCCATCGGTGCCACACCCGCACAGATCCACGGGATGATCGGCGCCGAGATGACCCTGGTGGCGCTGGCCGGGGTGCTGGTCGGCGCGATCCCCGGCATCGCCCTCGCGTTCCTGATGCGCGGTGTCTTCATCCTCGCCGGCGCGATGCCCGCCGACTTCGAGATGGAGGTGGGGCTGTGGCCGCTGCTCATCTCCCTGGTGCTGTGCATGCTCAGCGCCCGCCTCGGCGGCTGGCTGGTGGCCCGCCGGGTGGCGAAGGTCAGCCCGGTGGAGGCACTCGGCGACGCCACCGTCGAACCGAAGAAGCTCGGCCGGGTCCGACTGGCCATCGGCGTCCTGCTCATCCCGCTCGGACTGCTGCTGACCCTCGGCGAGGTGGCGTCGCCCGGCGACTCGGCCGCCGACACCGCCGGCAGCGCGGTGCTGCTGTTCGTCGTGGCCGTCGGATGCCTCGGCCCGGTGCTGCTCACCGTGGTCATCCGGCTGGCCGGCCCGTTCCTGAACCGGAGTTCCACGGCCCACGGCTTCCTGGCCCAGGCCAACTCACGAGCCGGCTCGCGACGGCTCAGCACGGCCACCACACCGCTGGCGATGGGGGTGACCCTGGCCGCGGTCCAGGTCTTCGGCGCGTCCACCGGACTGGCGGCGGCCGACGATCAGCTGGCCGCCGGACTGCGGGCCGACCACGTCCTGACCGCGTCGTCCGGAGCCGGAGTGTCCCCGCAGATCGTGGACGCGGTGCGGGGCGTGCCCGGAGTGACCGTGGTGACGCCGGTCGCGCGGATGCGGGTGCTGGTGACGTTCCCGTCCGAGGACAGCACCGCGACCCAGGTCTTCGACGCCCAGGGCGTCGCCCCGGACCGGCTGTCCGAGACCATGGACCTGGGAGTGCTCGACGGCGACACCGCGCAACTGCAGGGCGAGACGGTAGCGCTCAGCCGGGTCGCCGCGGAGACCGTGCGGGCCCGGCTGGGCGAGGCCGTCGAACTCCGGCTCGGCGACGGGACGGTGACCCGGCCCCGGGTGGTGGCACTCTACGAGAACGGGCTGGGTTTCGGGGACGTCACTCTGCCCAACGACGTCGTGGTCGCGCACACCACCGCCCGGGTCGACACCGCGGTGCTGATCAGAGCCGCGGCCGGCACCGACTCGGAGGACCTGGCCGGGGCGCTGCGGGAAGTGGTCAAGGGCTATCCCACGGTCGAGGTCGGCGACCGGGAGGCGTTCCTGACCGCGCCCGGGTCCGGCAATTCCGGGGACTGGGCGCTCAACCTGCTGTTCCAGACCGTGCTGCTGGGCTACATCGCCATCGCGGTGGTGAACACCCTGGTGATGTCGACGGCGGCGCGGGTCCGCGAGTTCGCGATGCTCCAGCTCATCGGTGCCAGCCGGGACCAGGTCCGCGCGATGATGAACGGCGAGGCCCGGCTGGTGGTCTTCGCGGCACTGCTGTTCGGGCTGCTGGCGACGATTCCGCCACTGGTCGGCATCAGCCTCGGACTGACCAGGTCAGCCGTACCCAGCATCTCGATCCTCGGGTTGATCGCGATCGTGGCGCTCACCGTCGCGCTGTCCTGGGGCGCCATCACGATGGCCACCCGGTTCGCGATGCGGCCCGCTCCGGTCGACGCGATCGGCGGGCGCGAATGACAGCGGCCGGGCCGATCACGGTTACCTCCGGGAACACCCGCGTGGCCGGTCCGGCCTGGTTACGCTCCTGCTGTGCAGGCAGCGACCACCGACGAGCTGTACCGGACGGCACGTACCTCGGTGCAACGCCGGTGGAACGACGACCGGACCACCACGATCCGCAAGGTGCTCTCCGGTCCGGGCGCGGCCCGCCGGGCGGCCCAGGAGAAGGCACTACTGGAACGCCTCGCCGGCGTGGCCGGGGTGTCCCAGACGACCGACGAACCGGTCGGCGTGGACACCGTCGCGATGGTGGACGTCGGCGGCGTCACCCTCCGGGCCCGGCCGATGCCGCTCGCCGTCGAACCGGCGATCACCCTGATGACCCAGCTCATCGAGATCGTCGCCGAGGTGCACCGGCGCGGAGTCGTCCACAAGGACATCAACCCGGACAACATCCTGATCGACCGGTCCGGCCGTCCCGTCCTGATCGATTTCGACATCGCCAGCACATTCGCCCAGGAACAGCCGGGCTTCGTCCACGAGAACGAGATCGCCGGCACCCTGCCCTACCTGGCGCCGGAACAGACCGGCCGGACCGGGCGGCTGGTCGACCAGCGCGCCGACCTCTACGGCCTCGGCACCACGATGTACGAGCTGCTCACCGGCCGGCCACCGTTCGGCTCGGCGGACCGGGACCCGCTCGAACTCCTGCACGACCACCTGGCCCGCGTCCCGGCCCGCCCGGACCAGGTCGAACCCGCGGTCCCTGCGGTGCTCGCCGACGTCGTCATGCGGCTGCTCGCCAAGGAACCCGACCAGCGGTACCAGAGCGCCGACGGTGTATTGCACGACCTGCGCCGCATCCGCGACGGTGACCTCTCCGCCTTTCCTTTGGGCGAGCGGGACTTCCCGCAGCGGATCGCCCCGCCGTCCCGGCTGGTCGGCCGGGAGACCGAGATCGCGGCCCTGCACACGGCGTTCGACGAATGCCTCGTCGGCCGGGCCCGCGGTGTGCTGGTCAGCGGCGCGCCCGGGGTCGGCAAGACCGCCCTGATCGACGAACTGCGTACGGTGGCGACCGTCGGCGGCGGCTGGCTGGTCAGCGGGAAGTTCGACCAGTACCGCCGCGACACCGGAGCCGACGCGATGTGGCAGGCCCTCGGCGGGATCGCCCGGTTCCTGCTCGCCGAACCCGAACAGACGCTCAGCACCGTCCGCGCGGACCTGCTGCGCGCCCTCGGCGTCAACGCCGGCATCCTCGCCGCCCAGTTGCCGCAGTTCCAGGCACTGCTCGACGTGGAGCCGGAACACTCCCTCGCCGACCCGGCCAAGACCCAGCCCCGCCTTGTCCAGACCGCCCTGGAACTGTTGCGGGTCGTCGCGCACCCGGCCCAGCCGGTCGTCATCGTCGTCGACGACCTGCAATGGGCCGGTGCGCCGACCATCGATCTGATCGACGCCCTGCTCCTGGACGCCGGGCTGCGCGGAGTCCTGTTGGTGGGCGCCTACCGGCAGGCCGAGGTCGACCAGACCCACCCGCTGGCGGCGATGTTCTCCCGCTGGGAGAACTCCACCCTGGCACCGCGGCAACTGCGGCTGGAGAACTTGCGGCCGGTCGACCAGTGTGTGCTCGTCGGCGACATCCTGCGGCTGGAGCCGCAGCAGGCGCAGCGCCTCGCCGTGGAGATCGACACGCGGGCGCACGGCAACCCGTTCGACACGGTCGAACTGATCAACGCTCTGCGCACCGACGGCATCCTGCTCTGCGACGAACACGGCTGGCACTGGGACCCGGCGGAACTGCGCGGTCACGTCCGCGACGGCGACGTGCTGGACGTGCTCACCGCCCGCATCGACCGGCTGCCCGCAACGACCGGCGAACTCCTGACGATCATGGCCTGTCTCGGCGGCGAGGTCGGCCTGCGGGTCCTCGTGGCCGCCGCGGCCCGGCCCGGCACCGACGTCGAGGCGGACCTGCAACCGGCCCTGGAGGACGGCCTGCTCGTGATGAGCCGGGAGGACGAGACCCTGCGCTTCCGGCACGACCGGATCCAGCAGGCCGCCTTCGCCCGCGGAGCCGCCGCCCTGCACCTGCCGGTCGCCCGGCGGCTTCTGGCGGAGCCCGGCCTGGCCGGACTCGCCGCCGAGCAGTACCTGGCCGCGGACGCCGCATTCGAGGACGGCGCCGAACGGGCCCGGGTCGCCCTGTTGTATTGGGAAGCGGCCGGCGGGGCCCGGCTCTCCAGCAACCAGGTGCTGCGAGAACGGTACCTGCGCGCGGCCCAGTCCTTGGTGGATGCCACCGACACCGAGACCCTCGCCGATCTGGTCGCCGAACACCACGCCGTGCTCTACACCCTCGGCCGCCTGGACGAGGCCGACGATGCCTTCGCGTGGTTGTCGCGGCACCGGCCCGAACCGCTGGCCAACGCCGACTCGGTGTGCCTGCAGATCGCCAGCCTCACCATCCGGCTGCGCCCGCACGACGCCGTCACGCTCGGCCTCACGGCATTGCGCGGGCTCGGACTCGGCCTGCCCACACCCGAACGGCTCGACGCCGAGATCGACGACGGCATCGACGGCCTGTACCGATGGCTCGCCGGCAGCACCGTGGAGGAGGAGATGCGCCGGCCCGAACCCACCGATCCGCTGCTGCGAGCCCAGGCCCGGATCTTCAACCGGACCATCCCTCCCGCTTTCTTCTCCGGGCAGATTCCGGTGATGGCCTGGATGGTCGGGCGGGCCGCCGGGATGTGGGCCGCGCACGGGCCGAGCGCGGCACTGGTCGGCCCGCTCGCCCACATCGGCTTCGTCATCATCCCGATGCGCGACGACCACGCGGCCGCCAACCAGGCGCTCGGGCGGGTGCTGGCGGTCAGCGAGGACCGCGGCTGGGAACCCGACACCTCACAGTGCCGATTCCTGTTCGCCTTGACCTGCGGCCATTGGGTACAGCCCCTCGAACAGAGCCTGCGGCAGGCCAGGCTGGCCCGGGAAGGGCTGATCCGGGCCGGAGAGCAGCTCAACGCGGCCTTCACCTTCTACGTCACCGCGCCGAACGCGCTGGACTGCACCCCCACCATCGAGGGTTTCCGCACGGTGATCGACGACGCGATCAGCTTCGCCTCCCGGACCGGTAACGACCACATCGCCACCATGCTGCTGCCGTACCGGCAGATCGTGCGCGCCCTCTGCGGACAGACGGAATCCGGCCTGGACGACAGCAGTTTCCGGCACACGACGTACCTGACGGAGATGGCACCCAACCCCACCGCGGTCGGCTTCCACCAAATCGTCCGCGGTGTCCTCGGCCTGATCACCGGTGACCTGGCACTCGTCGCCGACGCCATCGCCGGGGCCCGGAAAGTGGAGGACTACGCCGAGGTCAACTACGTCAAAGTGCTGTCCGGGCTGCTGCTCGGCATCGATTGCGCCGAACGGCTCCGGAGATCAGACTCCCCCTCACCCGGCTTGCTCGCCGAACTCGACCGTCAGCGGGCCTGGATGTCGGCACGGGCGGCTCAGATCCCGGAGAACACCCTTCATCTGGCGCATCTGCTCGACGCGGAGCGGGCCTGGGCCGTCGGTGACCTCGCGGCGGCCATCGCGGGATACGACGCGGCCCGGGAAGCGGTCAACCAGGTGGAACGCCCCTGGCACCGGGCGGTCATCGCCGGCCGGGCCGCCGAGTTCCACACCGCCCACGGCGCTCCGCTGCTCGCTCTCCACCTGCGCGCCGAATGCTGGCGGACCCTGACCCGGTGGGGCGCCACCGGCGTCGCCGCCCGGTTGGCCGCCGACTGGCCGGCCGTCGCCGACGTGGACCGTACGGCGACGGCCTCGTCATCGCGCGCGGACTCACTGGACCTGCTGGCGGTCGTACGAGCCGGGCAGGCTCTCAGTGGTGAGACCGATCTGACGCGGCTGCGGGAGCGGGTCGGTGACGTCCTCGGCGCGCTGGCCGGCGCCGACCGGGTGCTGATGGCCGTCCCCGACGAGACCACCGGCGACTGGCTGCTGCCCGACCCCGGCGGGGTGCCGATCTCCCTCGCCGAAGCAGGCGCCCGCGGGCTGCTCCCGCTGGCCGCCGTCCGGTACGCCCAGCGCACCGGCGAACCCCTGACCATCGACGACGTGACCAGCCACGAACTGTGCACCAGGGAACGCTACGTCGACACCCATCAGCGCAGCTCATTGCTGATCGTGCCGATCATCAGTCACGGCACCCAGCGGGCGATGCTGGTCCTGGAGAACAGCCTGGCCCGGGGCGCGTTCACGGTCAGCCGCCTGGAAGCCGTCCAGCTCATCGCCGGGCAGTTGACCGTGGCCATCGACAACGCGCTGCTGTACGCCTCACTGGAACGCAAGGTCGCCGAACGTACCGAAGCCCTGGAACACGCCAACCATCAGCTCGAGGTCCTCACCGTCACCGACGCCCTCACCGGCCTGTTCAACCGCCGGCACCTCGAGGATTCTCTGGAGACCGAATGGCGGCGGCGCCTGCGGTCCGGGCTGCCGCTGGCGATCGCGATGCTCGACGTCGACCATTTCAAGAGATACAACGACGAGTACGGCCATCAAGCCGGTGACGAATGCCTGCGCCGGGTGGCCGCGACGATCGGCGCGAACATCCGCTCGACCGACATCGCCGCCCGCTACGGTGGCGAGGAGTTCTGCATCGTCATGGCCGACACCGATCTGGACGCGGCGGTGGTCGCCGCTGAACGGGTCCGCTTCACGGTCGCCGCCCTCGACATCGAACACTCCGGGTCACTTTCCGGCCGGGTCACCGTCAGTATCGGGGTCGCCGCGGAGGTGCCCCGGCCGGACGCCCTGCCCGAGTTCCTGCTGAAAGCCGCCGACACCGCTCTCTACGACGCCAAGAACGGCGGCCGGGACCGCGTCGCACGACATTGAGGCCGATCAGGTACGCCCGTCGCGCTCCTGGGCCCGGCGCAGCGAATCCTCATATCCCACCCAGTCGGCCAGCCGCACCGGGAAGCCCTCCGCCGTCAGCCGCTTCACCACCGCCGGATCGTCATCGACCACCACCGCGACGATCCCGTCCTTCGACAGGCCGCGCAGCTGCCCGAGCTTGTAGTCCCGCGCCGGCCGCCGATCGTGGTCGGGCCGCATCAACAGCCGCCCGGCCGGCAGCCCCTGCTCGGCGAACCATCGCTCGGTGACCGGCCGCAGCCGCTCCGGCCGCCCGGTCAGCCAGACGACCCGATGATCGGCCGCATACTTCCGGACCAGCTCGACGCCGTCGGCCAGCGCCGGATCCCGGTCGGCGGCCGCGAAGAACGCGATCCAGTTCTTCGGCCGCCGCGCGACATGCCGCAGCCGGTGCCGCACATCAGCGACCACCCCGTCCACGTCGAACACGGCCATCGGTTGTTCCGCCATCCACCCATCCTGCCGGTCACCGTCGAACCGGTCGCCGCCGGCCTGATCCACCGCCGAACCTAGGCCTCACCCTCACCGCCGCGCGCCGCGCCGGCCTGGATGATCGAGTGCAGGAACGCGACACCGGCGGGCACCGTGGCCAGGCCGGCGAGCAGCGACTTCGGGACGTTCTCGCCGGACACGTACGTCAAACCACCCACCACGCTGCCGGCGACGAGCGAGATGGTGAGAATCACGGTGGTACGCAGCGTCATCAGGCCGGGCCTTGTACGACTGCTTGTCATGACGAACCTCTCTGCGAAACGGACCTTGACCTCTCTGTCGGCAGCCCTCCACCGATGTTCACCACAGCCCTCTGTCGGCAACCCGACAGTCACGACGGAGCGGCCCCGCCGCGCCCGTCGACGGGTTCCGATCATGCGGTGAGCAGAGTGAACGTGGAGTCCTCGAGGTATTCGGCGGCGGGCTCGCCGGGGTCGAGGAGCAACTGGCGGTCCGGTGCGTGCACGAACCGGTCCGGATAGTTCGCCGAGGCCAGCCGGATTGTGCCGGGAGCCGCGCCCGGCACGATGCAGAAGGTGGCGTCCTCGTGGAACAGCCGGCTGTCCTCCTCACCGGCCAGCACGATCCGGAACGAGGCGTGCCGGACGTACCGCCCGTCCGCGGACCGCAGCGAGTAGCACCGCGGGTCGGTGAAGCCGGGGACCATCGTCAGCGTGACACCGCGGGTGCCGGTCATCACCGCGAGCCGGTCGCCGTCGAGGTCGACGACGGCGTCCGGGCGGGCCGCCGAACGGATCACCACCCGGCTCCCGGCGGAGGCCGCGGCGACCGGCTCGCCGACGGAGACGTCCGGCTGTGCCGTCAGCACCCCGGCGGAGATCACCGCGCCGACCGTGACGACGGCCGCCACCTTCGCCCCGGCGAGCCAGCCCGCGGACACCGGTGCGGCGACGTCCGGCGGGGGCGGCAAGGCCGACGACCCAACGAGCAGAAGACGTTCCAGCGGTACGAGTACCGGGCGCGCCGGCCCGCAACGGTCGCAGCCGCGCAGGTGCCGGGCGAACCGTTTGCGCCATCGGGGTGAGGGCAGGCCGTTCCAGCCGTCGGTGAGGGCTTCCAGCTCTGGGCACGGCGGCTCGGCCTCCAGGGCGGCCACCAGGCGGCGGCAGAGTTCGAGCTGGTTGCGCATGCGCTGGATCCGGACGCGGGCGTGGGCCGCGCCGATGCCGAGTGCCGCCGCCAGCTCGGCCCGGGTCCGGCCGCCGGTCAGCTCCTGCCACCACAGTGCGGCCAGTTCCTGATCGTCGGGGTCGAGCCAGCCGGCCGCCCGGGAGACCTGCCGCCGCTGTGCCGACAGGCCCAGCCGCAGCAGGGTGACGTCGGCGAACTCGGCGTCCGGGTCGGGGATCCGGGCGGCGTCCTCCAGTGTCGAGGTCCGGTCCCGGTCCTGCTGCCACGATCGCAGGCGGCTGCTGATCTGGCGCATCGCGATGGCGACCAGCCACGATCGGAAACTCTCCGGCGCCCGCAGGGACGGCAGGTCCCGGTGGGCCCGCAGCACCGTCTCCTGAACGACGTCGTCGACATCGGCGTGACCGTCGAGTGCCCGCCCCACGATCCGGTAGAGCATCGGCAGGTGCCCGGCCATCAGTCTCGCTGCGGCGGCCCGGTCGCCGTGCCGGGCCGCGACCACCAGATCCGTCAGTTCGGCGCTGCTTTCTGTTACGCCGTCGTGCCGGCCGTGGTCTCCCAGACGTGCGTGGCTCACGGACTCGCCACCCCCTGCCGACAACTCACGCCTCCCCTTCGACGAGCACGATGTTACCGGCGGTAAACGTTTAATACACGCCCATAATTGTGGGTGACGGTGGATTTCGATGTGGTGGCGTACGGCCGCTCGTCCTGTAATTAATTGGTTCTGAAATCAGAATATAAATCGACTTCTGACACTTGATGGGCCGGAAATACTCTGGCAATATCCGGTCTTGTCGGTGCCGTTCTGTTATCGCTAACACCGCGGTTTTCCCCGACCTGCGGGTATCCCCACGAGCAAGGAGCACCCATGCCGTTCCCCATTCCCCTCTCTCGCCGTTTCGCGGCTCTGATCGCGGTGTTCACCGTGGTCGTCGCCGGCGTCACGGCGGTGCTCACCGCTTCCCCGGCCGCTGCCGCGACGATCGACACCAATGCCTGGTACGTGCTGGTCAACCGCAACAGCAGCCGGGCCCTCGACGTCTACAACCTGGCCACCGGCGACGGTGCCCGCATCACCCAGTGGACCCGTAACGACCAGGCCCAGCAGCAGTGGCAGTTCACCGATTCGGGCGACGGCTACTACCGGCTCCGGTCGAAGCATTCCGGCAAGGTCCTCGACGTGCAGAACCGCTCGACTGCCGACGGTGGCGCCATCGTCCAGTGGGCCGACAGCAACGCGACCAGTCAGCAGTTCGCCATTCAGGACATCGACGGCTACATCCAGCTGATCAACCGCAACAGCGGCAGAGCCGTCGAGGTGCAGGGCGGATCGACGGCCGACGGCGCCAACGTCGTGCAGTACGCCGACTGGAACGGCGCCAACCAGCAGTGGCAGCTCGCGCGAGTCGACGGCACCACGCCGACCACACCGGGCGCCTGCACCCTCCCGTCCAACTACCGCTGGTCGTCGAGCGGTTCACTGGCCAACCCCAGGTCCGGGTGGGTCTCGCTCAAGGACTTCACCCACGCCCCGTACAACGGCCGGCAGTTGGTCTATGCCACCACCCACGACACCGGGACCTCGTGGGGTTCGATGAACTTCGGCCTGTTCACCAACTGGTCCGAGATGGGCTCGGCGAGTCAGAACGCGATGCCGTTCGCCGCGGTCGCACCGTCGCTGTTCTACTTCGCGCCGAAGAACGTCTGGGTGCTGACCTACCAGTGGGGCGGCCCGGCGTTCTCCTACCGCACGTCGACCGACCCCACCAACGTCAACAGCTGGTCGGCGCCGCAGACACTGTTCACCGGCAGCATCACCGGCTCCGGCACCGGCCCGATCGACCAGGCGATCATCGGGGACGGCCAGAACATGTACCTGTTCTTCGCCGGGGACAACGGCAGGATCTACCGGGCGAGCATGCCGATCGGGAACTTCCCGGGCAACTTCGGCTCGTCCTACACCACGATCATGAGCGACAGCACCAACAATCTGTTCGAGGCGGTGCAGGTCTACAAGGTGGCCGGTCAGAACCAGTATCTGATGATCGTCGAGGCGATCGGTGGCAACGGCCGCTACTTCCGTTCCTTCACTGCGAC
Organism: Actinoplanes derwentensis; assembly: GCF_900104725.1. Taxonomy (NCBI): domain Bacteria; kingdom Bacillati; phylum Actinomycetota; class Actinomycetes; order Micromonosporales; family Micromonosporaceae; genus Actinoplanes; species Actinoplanes derwentensis. Next base: position 3,191,653 of record NZ_LT629758.1, on the reverse strand, counting down.
AAACCTTGCCGGTACGTGGACCCCGCAGGCGGCCACCGAGAGCAACCCGTTCGCGGGCAAGGCCAACAGTGGCGCCACCTGGACCAACGACATCAGCCACGGCGAACTTATCCGCAGCAACGCCGACCAGACCATGACCGTCGACCCCTGCAACCTGCAGCTGCTCTACCAGGGCCGTTCCCCCAGCTCCGGTGGTGACTATGGCCTGCTGCCGTACCGCCCGGGTGTGCTGACCCTGCAGCGCTGACCCCGGCACGACCGCGAGCCGCCCAGCCGTCCGCTGGGCGGCTCGTGGCGTCCACAGCCGCCGACGCCGGCGGCGTCACCCGCGCCTGACTGCCGTTCAGCGGGCGGAAAACGTCGGCGAGAAACTGTTACGCGGCCCGGGTCGATTTAGTCGCCGGACGATTCATTGAGCGACTGGGAGCGCTCCCGTAGCATGCGAAAAGGCGGCTGTTAACACCGGCGAAACGATCGTTCCCCGCGGTCGAATCCGTCGCCATACCCAATCCCCGGAGAAGATCATGCGCAAATTAAAAGGAGCCAGGATCGGCGCCGCGCTGGGCAGCGCGGTGCTGCTCGGATCCGCGGCGGTCGTGATGGCGGCACCGGCTTCCGCGGCGGCGGGCTGTTCGGTGAACTACGCGGTGTCGTCACAGTGGCAGGGCGGCTTCGGCGCCAGCGTGACGGTCACGAATCTCGGTGATCCCGTCAACGGCTGGACCCTGACCTGGTCCTACCCCGCAGGTCAGCAGGTGACCCAGGCCTGGAACACCACACTGACCCAGAGCGGATCGGCCGTGACCGCGAAGAACGTCGAGTACAACGCCGCGATCGCGACCAACGGGACCGCCTCGTTCGGCTTCAACGGCTCGTGGACCGGCGGCAACCCGGCCCCGGCCGCCTTCAACCTCAACGGGGTCGCCTGTACCGGCGGCACCACACCCCCGTCCTCCTCACCCCCACCCCCGGCCTCGCCTTCCCCGTCGACCAGCCCGTCCACGCCGCCCGGCGGCTGCGCCCTGCCGTCGTCCTACCGTTGGACGTCGACGGGTTCGCTGGCCACACCCCGGTCGGGCTGGGTTTCGCTGAAGGACTTCACGACCGTCCCGTACAACGGCCGGCAGTTGGTCTATGCCACCACCCACGACACCGGGACGTCCTGGGGGTCGATGAACTTCGGCCTGTTCACCAACTGGTCCGAGATGGCCTCGGCCAGCCAGAACGCGATGTCGTCCGGAACGGTGGCACCGTCACTGTTCTACTTCGCGCCGAAGAACATCTGGGTACTCGCCTACCAATGGGGCGGTCCGGCGTTCTCCTACCGGACCTCCAGCGATCCGACGAATCCGAACGGGTGGTCGGCACCGCAGACACTGTTCTCCGGCAGTATCACCGGTTCCGGCACCGGTCCGATCGACCAGGCGGTGATCGGGGACGGTCAGAACATGTACCTGTTCTTCGCCGGGGACAACGGCAAGATCTACCGGGCGAGCATGCCGATCGGGAACTTCCCGGGCAACTTCGGCAGCACGTCGACGGTGGTCATGAGTGACACCACCAACAACCTGTTCGAGGCCGTGCAGGTCTACAAGGTGGCCGGTCAGAACCAGTACCTGATGATCGTCGAGGCGATCGGCGGGCAGGGACGCTACTTCCGGTCGTTCACCGCGAGCAGCCTCGGCGGTACGTGGACCCCGCAGGCGGCCACCGAGAGCAACCCGTTCGCGGGCAAGGCCAACAGTGGTGCCACCTGGACCAACGACATCAGCCACGGCGAGCTGATCCGGGTCAGCGCGGATCAGACCATGACCGTCGACCCCTGCAACCTGCAGCTTCTCTACCAGGGCCGTTCCCCGAGCTCCGGTGGTGATTACGGCCTGCTGCCGTACCGGCCGGGGCTCCTGACCCTGCGCCGTTGACATTCCCTCCCCCGAAAGGTCCGCTCATCATGCCCATCCCCAGAAGAGCGCTGCTCGCGACAGCCGTCGCGAGCGTCGTGGCCGCGGCCAGCATCGCCGTGGTCGGCTCCGCCGAGGCGGCCACCACCCTCGGCGCCTCGGCCGCACAGACCGGCCGCTACTTCGGCGTCGCGACCGGCGCCAACCGGTTCTCCGACACCGCCTACATGACGATCGTCAACCGTGAGTTCAACTCGCTGGTCGCCGAGAACGACATGAAATGGGACGCCACCGAACCCCAGCAGGGCCGGTTCAACTACACCAACGGTGACCGCCTGGTCAGCCACGCCCAGAGCCAGGGCATGTCCGTACGCGGGCACGCCCTGCTCTGGCACCAGCAGCAGCCGTCCTGGGCGCAGGGAATGTCCGGATCCGCCTTGCGCAACGCCGCGATCAACCACGTGACGCAAGTGGCGACGCATTTCCGCGGCAAGATCTATGCCTGGGACGTGGTGAACGAGGCGTTCGCCGACGGCGGCAGCGGTGGCCGGCGCGACTCCAACCTGCAGCGCACCGGCAACGACTGGATCGAAGCCGCGTTCCGCGCCGCCCGGGCCGCCGACCCCGGGGCCAAACTCTGCTACAACGACTACAACACCGACGGCGTCAACGCGAAGTCGACGGGCATCTACAACATGGTCCGCGACTTCAAGTCCCGGGGAGTGCCGATCGACTGTGTCGGCCTCCAGTCGCACCTGGGTACCACGCTGGACTCCACCTATCAGCAGAACATCCAGCGATTCGCCGACCTCGGCGTGGACGTGCAGATCACCGAACTGGACGTGGCGCAGGGCGGCAACCAGGCGAACATCTTCGCCGCGGTGACCCGGGCCTGCCTGGCCGTGGCCCGGTGCACCGGCATCACGGTCTGGGGTGTGCGCGACTCGGACTCCTGGCGGACCGGGGAGAATCCGCTGCTGTTCGACAACAGCGGCAACAAGAAGGCCGCTTACACGTCGGTGCTGAACGCCCTGAACGCGGGCGGCCCGACCACACCGGGTTCGCCGTCACCCTCGCCGTCCACCTCGAACCCGCCGGTACCCGGTGGCTGCGCCGCCCAGGTGACCCTGAACTCGTGGAACGGCGGATACACCGCGACCGTCCGGGTCAGCGCCGGATCGAGCGCCGTCAGCAACTGGTCCGTGGCGGTGACCGTGCCGTCCGGCGGTGCGGTGACCAGCACCTGGAACGCCACCAACTCCGGCACCAGCGGCCAGGTGACGTTCCGCAACGTCAGCTACAACGGCCAGATCGCGGCCGGCGGTTTCACCGAGTTCGGTTTCCAGGGCACCGGCACCGGACCCACCGCGACGCCGACCTGCACGGCCGGCTGAGTCCACACCGGTTCGGCGGCCCCGGCCCGGTTTGCGGCCGGGGCCGCCGGAACGCTCCCGGGGAGTCGCCCCGTGCTCAGCACAGTCCTGTTAGCCACCACCCGGGCCCTCGGTGGAGCCGTCGCCGTCAACCGGTTCGCTGTCACCACACCAGGAGCGATCTCATGAGAAGACTCATCTCGGCCGGCACCGTCGCCGTGGCCGCGGCGGCCGTCGCCGTGGCCTTGCCGGCCGGTGCCGCGGCCGCCGGTTGCGCGGTGAAATACACCGTGTCGTCGCAGTGGCAGGGCGGCTTCGGCGCCGACGTGACGATCACCAACCTCGGTGACCCGCTCACCGGCTGGAACCTGACCTGGTCCTACGGCGCGGGGCAGACCGTCACGCAGGCGTGGAACGCGACGGTGCCCCAGACCGGGACCGCGGTCACCGCCAGGAACGTCGAGTACAACGCCGCGATCGCGACCGGCGGAACCGCCTCGTTCGGCTTCAACGGCTCGTGGACCGGCAGCAACCCGGCGCCGGTGAATTTCGCCGTCAACGGGGTGGCCTGCACCGGCGGCACCACACCGAGTCCCAGCGGTTCTCCCAGCACCACTCCCAGTACCGGGCCCTCGGCGGCGGCGGACATCACGGTGAACACCGCGACCAAGTACCAGACGGTCGACGGGTTCGGGGCCGCGGTGTCGATCTGGGGCAGCGCCTGGTCGACGGCCGAGACGCAGACACTGGTGGGACTCGGGGCCGGCCAGCTCGGTCTGTCGATCGTGCGGACCGGTGTCTCCCCGGTCTCCGGCGAGTGGGGAACCCAGGTCAACGCCCTGAAGACGGCGAAGTCGTACGGCTCCGGGGTCAAGATCCTCGCCTCGCCGTGGACCGCACCGGCGGCGTGGAAGACCAACAACAGCCGGATCAACGGCGGCAAACTCAAGACCGACTACTACGACGACTACGCCGGTCACCTCAACAGCTACGTCCAGTACATGCGTGGCCAGGGTGTGCCCGTCGACGTCACCTCGGTCCAGAACGAGCCGGACTGGCACCCCGACTACGACTCGATGGACTGGAGCGGCACCGAACTGCGGGACTTCGTCCGTGATCAGGGCGCCAAGGTGCAGAACACCAAGCTGATGGTCGCCGAGGCGGTGAACCTGAACTACGGCTACACCGACCCGGCCCTCAACGACACGACCGCCCGCGGCAACATCGGCTACATCGGCGGTCACCTCTACGGCACCGAGGCCTCCGGGCGGCTCGGCCCGTACTCCCTCGCCGCCCAGCACGGCAAGCCGGTGTGGATGACCGAATGGAACCTGCACGCGGCCGACGGCAGCGGCTCCAACATCTGGGGCGACCCGGCCAACCAGACGGTCTGGAACGAGACCCTCGACGACATCATGCGCACCGTGCACAAGTCGATGGAGTCCAACTGGAGCGCCTACATCTGGTGGTACGGCAAGCGCTACTACTCGTTCATCGGAGACGGCGAGTCCGTCTACGGCACCACCGCCGGGGCTCCGCTCAAACGCGGGTACGCGTTCGCCCAGTTCTCGAAGTACGTCCGCCCCGGTTACCAGCGGATCGCCCTGACCAAGAGCAACAAGGCGTCGCCGCTGGAGGTAACCGCCTATCAGGGTGGCGGGAAGATCACGCTGGTGCTGCTCAACCGGTCGTCCAGCGCCGTCGGTGGCGCGGTTCTCCAGGCGCCGCAGAACCTCACCCGGGCCGAGCATTACCTCACCTCGCGAACCGCGAACGCGGCCGCCCAGACGACAAGCGTCAACGGCAGCCAGGTCACCGTCGACGTCCCGGCCCGCAGCATCTCCACTGTCGTACTGACGCTCTGAGATCCGGGCCAGCTCCCCTCCGGCACCGGATCGATTCCGGTGACTCCCAGCCTGATGCCCACCTCTTGCGCCGCTCAAGCCTCGCGACCCGGCCGGCCCCGTGAGGGACCGGCCGCCTGGCCGGGGTGCTCACGCCAGGTCGGTGGCGATGATCTTCTCGATGTTGCGTTCGGCCAGGGCGGTGATCGTGACGAACGGGTTGACGCCGATGCTGCCGGGGATCAGGGAGCCGTCCACCACGTACAGGCCGGGGTAGCCGTTGAGGCGGCCGTAACCGTCGGTGGCCTGACCCAGCACGCAGCCGCCGAGCGGATGGTAAGTCAGTTCGTCGCCCCACACCTTGTTCGAGCCGAACAGGTCGGTGCGGTAGACGGTGCCCTGGGCCGCGTTGATGGTGTCGAAGACGCGTTTGGCGGCGGCCGCCGACGGCGCGTTCTGGGCGGCGGTCCAGTTCAGGCCGACAGAGCCGGTGCTGCTGTCGTACGAGAATCGGGCCCGGTTGGGGTTTTTGGTGATCGCCAGGTAGAGGCTGATCCAGAGTTCGGTGCCGGCCGGGAACGGGGCGATCTCGGCGAACACCGGCCCGGCCGGGTCGGCCCAGTTGTCGATGCCCATCGCCGGCATGCCGGACTGGAGGCCACCGGTCGGCACCCAGACGTGGTTGGCGCGGCCGACCATCACGTTGCCGTTGGTGCCCCAGCCCTGCCCGACGGTGGAGCTGAGGCCGGGCAGTCTGCCCTGGGCGCGCATGGCGACGAGCAGTTTGCTGGTGCCGACGCTGCCGGCGGCGAAGAACACCCGGTCGGCGGTGACCGTTTTGACCGTGACGGTGGCGCCGGTGGTGTCGATCTGGTTCATCGTCACCGAGTAGCCGCCGGTGGCCGCGGGCGCCACGGCGGTCACCGTGTGCAGGGTGGTGACGTGCAGCCGCCCGGTGGCGGCGGCCGCGGCGAGATAGGTCTTGTCCAGGGAGCGTTTGCCGTGGTTGTTGCCGTAGATGACCTCGCTGGCCAGCGCGGACCGGGTGACCGTGCCGGCCTGCTCCTTCTTCATGTAGTCGAAGTCGTAGACGTTCGGTACGAACGTGGTGGCATAACCGGACGCGTTCGCCTGGTCGCGGCCGACCCGGGCGTACCGATAGCAGTCGGCGGTCTCGAACCAGGCCTGGTCGACGTGGTTGACACCGAGGGCCGCGTTGGCCCGCGGGAAGTAGGTGGCGTACATGGCGGCGACGTCCACCGACGGCAGGACCTCGGCGAAGTAGTCCCGCCGCGGTGTCACCGCCATCCCGCCGTTGACCAGCGAACCACCGCCGTACCCACGGCCCTGGTAGACCCGGATCCCGGCGAAGGTCTCCGGGTCGAGCACGCCGGTGTACTTGGTGATCGTCCGGTCGGCCGGGATGCCGAGGATCGAGGAGACCGGCTGGACGGTCTGGGTGCGCAGCCAGTAGGAGCGCCCGTCGGGTTCCAGCATGCTGCTGTAGGTCTGGCCGGTCCAGTCCATGCCCATCTCGACGATGTGCGTCTGCACCCCGGCCCGGGTGAGCCGCAGTGCGGCCACCGCGCCGCCGTAGCCGCTGCCGATGACGAGGGCCGGTACGTGATCGCCGGAGTTCAGTGCCGCCGCGGCCCGGCCGGCCCCGAGGAGTGTGGAGGCCGCGGCGGCGGCGCCACCGGCCAGAAGGGTCCGTCGCGAAAGTCCGTTCATGATGGCGCTCCCGGTACGAGGGGAACCTCATCGTTTCGCGCCGGAATCCATTGGCATAGAACGCGTTCAGGTCATATCGCCAGTGTTCGATGTCTAGCCGGGGGAGTCGCCGTGGCGGCCGATAATGATCAGACGCCTCGGGCGCTGAGACGGGCACCTGCCTCAGGCTGACTCGCCCGGGTTGCGGGCCGTGCCACCGTCCGGGCAGGCTGTCCGGATGCCCGCTGCCCACGCGTACCACGACCAAGCCGGCGACGTGTTCGCGGCGCACGCCGCCGAGGGTCCGCACAACGCCTACACGGACCGGCCGGCCGTGCTGGCGCTCGCCGGTGATGTCGCCGCTCTCCGGATCCTGGACGCCGGTTGCGGCGCCGGGCACCATGCGGCCGAGTTGGTCGGCCGAGGCGCCGAAGTGGTGGCGGTGGACGGCAGCGCGACGCTGGCCGGGCACGCCCGCGCGCTGCTCGGCGAGCGTGCGGAAGTCCGGCAGCACGACCTGGACACCCCGCTGGAGTTCGCTGCCGACGCCTCGTTCGACGGCGTCGTCTGCGCGCTGGTGCTGCATCACCTGACCGACCGGGCCCGGTTCCTCGGCGAGGTGCGCCGGGTGTTGCGGCCCGGCGGATGGTTCGTGCTGTCGACGACACATCCGGTGTCGGACTGGCGATACTTCGGCGGGTCGTACTTCGATGAGAGCTGGGTCGAGATGCCGATGGCCGACGGGATCAGCATGCGCTTCCAGCGGATGACCCTGGAATCCCTGATGACCGAGGTGCTGGCCGCCGGGTTCGTGCTGGAGCGGCTGGTCGAGCCGAAGGCCGTCGAGGCGCTCCGGGCCGTGAACCCGGAACGCTACGAGCGGCTCACCGATCGCCCGAGCTTCGTAGCCCTGCGCCTGCGCCGCCCCTGACGCCTCTCCGTGCCGTGCGATCGGCTGGAATCACCGGGGGAGCCGGCGGTGTGGGGCGGCCCGAGCTATCAGCGCCACCCCGGCGCCGGCCCCGATGACCAAGGGCAGCAGCAGGGAGAAGGAGATGTCGTAGGGTTCGCTGCGCAGCTGCCGTAGCCCGTCGTCGTCGACGAGCAACTCCACCGGTGTGCCGATCGGGTAGTCGCTGGCGGACAGCACCTTCACGTTCCACCGGGTGCCGTCCGGCAGTTCGACGGTCAGGGTGGAGTCGTCGAGGTGTGCGCGGGCCACCGCGGTGAGCGAGGTGGAGGCGGCCTCCTGCGCGGTGACCTGCTGTTGCCGTTGCAACGTCGCGGCGATCCCGGCGAGCGTCCCGATCAGCAGCAGAGAACCGGCGACCAGCGTGCCGGCCCGCGGCCGTCTCGGCCTGTCGTCGCGTTGCCGGGCCACCGCGACCGCCGTCACCGCGAGGGCGATCGGCAGCAGCGCCCGCCAGCCCATCTCGGAGTCGTCGACGTGGTTGGCGATCGGCCACGCGATCGCGCACAGCACAGCCGTGACCGCGGCCGCCCAGCGGTGGATGAACGTCATCACCACCACTGCCGGGAGCAGGCTGATCGCGAACGACGCCACCGGTTCGGGATCGCACGGCACCGCGTTCGAACACCGGCGGTACGGGACGGTGACGGCGATGATCAGGAAGATGACCACGGCGACACCGGCGACGACGAGATCCGCGCGATGACGTCGCCCGGCGGCGGTCATGTGGCCTCCCGTAGCCAGGTCCGGCACAGCCACCAGGCGTTCGGGCCGGCCGGGTCGACGCCGGTCACCTCGGCGAACCGCCGGACCCGGTTGCGCACCGTGTTCGGGTGCACGAACAGGCTCGCCCCGGCGGCGGTGACGTCCCGGTCGCTGTCCAGCCAGGCCAGGACGGCCCGGGCCACCGGTTCGGCGTTCGGCCCGAGGGTGGCGCGGGCCCGCTGATGCCGGTCCAGCAGTGCCCCGGCCAGGTCCGTCCGGTCGGTGAGAGCCGCCTGCCAGGCCACGTCGGCGATGTGCACGATCCCGGTCCGGCCGGTCGACTCGGCGGTGGTCAGGGCGGCCAGGGCCAGGTTCCGGGCCGGGGCCAGCTGGTCGGGTTCCGCGGGACCGGCGAGCCCGGCGGTCGCGCGGGCCGTGGGCATCCGGGCGGAGACCGCGACGAACAGGTCGTCGACGATCGCGCACAGCGGGTACCGCTCGTCGAAACCCGGCCGGGCGACCAGCACCCACAGCCGGCCGTTGGCCGGCAGGCCCGCCTCGGCGACGGCGAGCGCCGCCGACGACCCGCCCTGCATCAGTCGGCGCAGGATCGCCGCGTCCCGGGGCCGGGGATCGGCGGTCGCCTTCGTGGTGCGGTGCGCGGTGATCAGCCGGGACCGGACCGCGTCGGCCCAGTCGTCGTACAGTTCCCGCGCGTCCAGCAGCCGGTCCGCGTCCACCCCTTCGGCGCGGGCCACCTCCCGGGCCCGCGCCCAGATCGCCCGCTCGGCCACGTGGATGGCGCCGAGCACCGCCTCGATCGGGACGCCCTGCCGGGCCCGGGTGACACCCAGTTCCGCCACGAACGACAACTCGGCCTCGGTCGGACCACGCCGGGCCGCCAGGGCCCGGGTCGCCGCGGTGAGCAGCGCTCTGGTGTGCCCGGCGATGTCCGACGGCGGCAGCACCGCGACCTCCCGCACGTTCGCGCGGACCCCGGAGACCACCGACGGCAGCAGATCCTCGTCGACCATCACCCGTTCGATGAGGTCGACCACGGCGGTCCAGCCGTCAGCAGTCATGACCGACATGCTGCCGCCCGTTGTGGTGGCCCACAACCTCCGGGCCCAACGGCGTACGCCACACCATGGGCAGCCCGGCTGCCGGGCCCTACGGTTTGGCAATCACTACAACCTCGGTGGGAGAACGTCGATGCGTGTCGCCGTGATCGGCGCGGGTGCCGCCGGGCTGGCCACGGTCAAGGCGCTGCTCGACGCCGGCTGCGAGGCGGTCGGCTACGAACGCGGCGACCGGCCCGGTGGGCTGTGGACCGACACCTACGCCTCGCTGCATCTGAACACCAGCAAGGGGCGCACCGAGTTCGCCGACTTCCCGATGCCCGCGGACTGGCCGGACTATCCGTCGGCCGAACGGGTCGCCGGTTATCTGGCCGACTACGCGGACAAGTTCGGGCTGCTCCAGCACATCCGGTTCGGTCACCGCGTCGACCGGGTGGAACGGGACGAAGCCGGGTGGACGGTCGACGGCGAACGTCACGACGCGGTGATCGTCGCCAACGGTCACAACTGGTATCCGCGGCAGCCCAGCTGTCCGGGGACGTTCGACGGGGTGCAGATGCACGCCCACGACTACCGGACCGCCGATGTCTTCCGGGACCGGCGGGTGCTGGTGGTGGGGATGGGCAACTCCGCCATGGACATCGCCGTGGACGCCTCGTACACCGCCCGCGGTCCGGTCCTGCTCTCCGCCCGGCACGGCGTGCACATCGTGCCGAAGTACCTGTTCGGGCGCCCGGCCGACGCGACCGCTGCCGCACTCGCCGGCCTGCCCTGGCGGCTGCGGCAGCGGATCGCCGAGACCATGCTGCGGCTGGCGGTCGGCACTCCGCAACGCTATGGGCTGCCCGCGCCCGCCGGTGGGCTGCTGCAGAACCACCCGACGGTCAGTGACACCATCCTGCACCGGCTCACGCACGGTGAGGTGCTGCCCCGGCCGGGTCTCGAACGCCTGGACCGCGACCGGGTGGTGTTCACCGACGGTGACAGCGAGAGCGTCGACCTGATCGTGTGGGCCACCGGCTATCGGGTGCACATCCCGTTCCTGTCCGAGCGCTGGCTCGGGCCCGACCCGGAACGGCTGCCACTTTACCGGCGGGTCTTCCACCTGGACGACCCGACGCTGGCGTTCGTCGGCCTGATGCAGTCCACCGGATCAGCTTTTCCGGTGGTCGAGGCACAGGGCAAGCTTGCCGCGGCCTACCTCAGCAAGGCCGTTGATCTTCCGTCCGCCGCCGATCGGAAACGCGACGCCGACCGGGCACTGCGCGCCGCCGTCGACCGGTGGGGCGAACACGGCCGCCCGCACCTGCGCATCGACTTCGATCAGTATCTAGCTTCGATCAGTGTCTAGCCGAGATCGCCCGAGGAGCCCCGAGATGAACACCCGCCGTGACCCCCGCGGTATGCGAGTCCTGGTCACCGGCGCGTCCGGGACGTTCGGCCGGGCCGTCTGCACCCGGTTCGACCGGCTCGGCGCCCGCGTCGTCGGTCTCGACGTGGCACCCCGCGTCAACGACCCGGTCGAAGTGCTGCCCTGTGACATCACCGACGACACCGCCGTGCCCGCGGCCGTCACCGAGGCCACCGACCTGCTCGGCGGCCTCGACCTGCTGGTCAACAACGCCGGAGTCGGCGGCCCGGCACCCGCCGAACTGCCACCCGGCGACGAGGTCCGCCGCCAGCTCGACATCAACCTGCTCGGCACCTGGCGTGTCACCGCCGCCTGCGTCGGCCCGCTGGTCGCCTCCCGCGGCCGGATCGTGATGCTCAGCTCCCGGATGGCGGTCATGCAGTTGCCACTGGCGGCCGGCTACGGCGCCTCGAAAAGAGCATTGGTGGCGTACGCCGACGCACTGCGCCTGGAGATCGGCACTCATGTCGGCGTGACCTGCGTGTACCCCTCCGCGGTGCGCAGCCCGATCCACGCCTCCACCGCGGCGGCCGGGCTCTCGCTGGAGGGCCTGAGCCGGTACGAGCCGCTGGACGGTGTGGTCGACACGGTGCTCCGGGCCGCCCTGAGCCACCGTCCGTACCGTGACCTGGCCACCACCCGGCGCGGTGCCGTCGAGTTCTTCCTGGCCCGGCATTTGCCCGCACTCACCGATCGGATCGTCGCCCGGACCCTGGCCGGCCGGGTCCGGTCCGGAGCGTTCCACGACTCCTCGCTGGCGGCCGGGGTCGTCAGCAGGAACTCGTGACGGTGCGGCGCGGCGACCTGGTCGCGTACGCCACCGGATCCGTCGGGATGGGTGTCTGGGTCACCGTCCCCGGCCTCCTGCTGCTCTACTTCCTCACCCACACGCTCGGTGTCCCGCCGCTGCTGGCCGGCCTGACCCTGCTGCTGCCGAAGATCATCGACGTGATCGTGCACCCCTACCTCGGCAGCCGTTCCGACGCCGCCGCCCGCCGTACCGGGCACCGGCTCGGCCTGCTGCGGTTCGGCCTGCTGCTCGCGGTCGCCATGACCGGGATGTTCACCGTCCCCGCCGGTCTGTCCGGAGCCTCCGCGGCGCTGTGGGTCGGCGGCTGGTTCATCGCCGGGAACCTGCTCTTCGCCTGCTTCCAGGTGCCCTACCTGACCACGCCGTCCGATCTGCGGGTCGGCTATCACGAACGCACCCGGGTCTTCATGTTCCGGATGTTGTTCCTGACCCTCGGACTGCTCGGCGCGGGAGTCGCCGCGCCCGCGCTGGTGGCGGCCGGTGGGCGCGGCGACTACACCCGGATGGCACTACTGCTGTCCGGGGCGATGGTGGTGTCCGGACTGGTCGCCGTCACCGGGGTCCGGCGGCTCACCCGCGAGGTGGGCATCCGCACACCCGACGCGGACACCCACTCCACCCTCGCCGACGTCCGGATCGCCTGGCGGGACCGGGACTTCCGGGCACTCGTGCTGTCGTACCTGTTCACCGGCACGACGACCCACCTGTTCCTGGCCGCGCTGCCGTTCTACACCGAACACGTCTTCGGCGACCCGGCGCTGACCGCGGTCTTCATGGGTGCGTTCCTCGGCCCGGCCGTCATCGCCGGCCCGGTCTGGCTGGCGGTGTCGCGTCGCATCGGCAAACAGCGCGGGCTGCTGATCTCCCAGGCGGTCTTCGTGGCCGGCTCGCTGGCGCCCCTCTCCAGGTACGGGGTGGCCCCGGCCGTCATCGTCACGGTCTTCCTCGGGATCGCCTTCGCCGGCCTGCAGTTGTTCGCGTTCTCGATGGTCCCCGACGCGGTGGCGGCGGCGTCCGCACGAGCCGGCTCCTACACCGGTGTGTGGACGGCGACCGAGGCCACCGGCACCGCCATCGGCCCGTACGTCTACTCGGCGGCCCTGGCACTCGGCGGTTTCGCCGCCACCACCGAAGGCCAGACCGTGACCCAGACGGCATCCGCCCGCACGGCCCTGCTGCTCGGCTTCACCGTGATCCCGGCGGCCCTGATGGCGGTGGCCCTGACCTTCCAGCTCCGCTGGACCCTCGACCGCAGCATCCCCGCCGAGCCGGAGACCCACCCCGCGTGACCGGTCCGGACCTGCCGATCATGGCCGGGCCCGGATCGCTGTCCTCGCCTCTTCGATCTGCCGCACGATGGCGTGGGCCTGCTGGAACCGGGCGATGGCGCCGGCCTCGTCCAGGATCGCGGCGGCGTCGGCATGGCGGTCCTGGCCGACGGCGATGTAGGCCAGCCCGACCATGTTGGCGGCCACTCCCGGCAGCGCACCGATCTCGCGGCGCAGCCGGGTCGACTCCTCCAGGTGCTCGCGGGCCTCGTCCAGGCGATCGGCCATGTGCGCCGAGATGCCGAGGTGCCGCAGCGCCTCGGCCTCGGTGTGCTGGTCACCGGACTGTGCGGCCAGGCTGCGGGAGTGCTCCAGATGCGGAACGGCGGTTCTGTCGTCGCGCCGGATGACCTGATGCACACAGCCGATCCAGAACGCGGCCTCGCCCTCACCGCGCACGTCGCCCAGCGCCTGGTACAGCTCGGCCGCACGCTCGAACAACGGCATCTCGCCCGGATCCTCGACAGTGGCCTCGCCGTCGGCCCGTTCGGCCAGGAACCGGGCGTGCAGGATCCGCCCGCGAGCCAGCGCGGTGTCCGCCTCCAGCGCGTCCAGGCCCCGCCCGGCGTCGGTCAGGCCGCTGACGTCACCGCGATAGACGGCTTGCTCGTACGCCGTTCTGGCTCGTTCGATCCGCATCCGCTTCCCCCGTTCACGTGCTGGATTCGCATCCTAGTCCGAAGTGGGCGGCCGGGGTGTGGTCGAGACGGGCGGCGGCGTCGCGCAGCAGGCGGGCGGTGTGGCGGCGGACCGGGCCGGGCGTCGGGTCGGCGATGATGGGGGCGTCGGGGAGAGCGGAGTGACTGATACAGGTGGCGGATTCGCGCAGCATCGGCAGGATCAGATCGAACATGGAGACGTCCTCTCGCATGATGCTGGTTAAGATGGTTTAACTGGAAGCCTACCCCCTAAACTTACTTTGGTGGAAGCAATGCCGGATTTCCCCCCGCTCTACGGAGCCCACCCGTGCCTCGACTTCGCCAACACCGTCGACGCCCGGGGTGAGCCCGTGCACGAGGAGCACCTGCACGACTATGCCGATCTGGCGACCTGGGCGGCGTACGCCCAATGGGTCGACCCCGGGATCGCCCGCAGCCTGACCGCCCGCGCCGAGGCACAGCCCTCTGCCGCGCAAGCGTCCTATCGAGCCGGGATCGCGGTGCGCGAGGCGATCAACCGCGTCTTCGCCGCGCTGTCCGGTGGGGAGCCGCCGCCGTCCGGGGACCTGGCGGAGATCCAGCGGGCGTACGCGTCCGCGATGGCCGCCGCCCGGCTGGAAGCCCACGGCGACCGATTCGGCTGGGCACTGCCAGACGGCGACCTGGACCGGGTCTGGTGGCCGGCCGCACTGGCCGCGATCGAACTCCTCACCGCGGGCCCGGCCGGCCGGGTGAAGACATGCGCCTCCACCCTCGGCTGCGACGGCCTGTTCCTGGACACCAGTAAGAACAACTCGCGCCGCTGGTGCCGGATGGAGGACTGCGGCACCGAGGCGAAGATCCACCGCCAGACCGACCGCCGTCGTGCCGCCCGCCGCTGACGGAGTTCTCAAGTTTCGCCCGGCCCGGCCGACGGTGGGGGGCGACAGCCACAATTCTGGGGGTGCGAAGCGATTGATGGACAGCGCAAGCCCGGCTGATCTGCTGGCGCGTGCCGTCGTGCACTTCGATCGCTCGGAGACTGTGGCGGCACGAGACCTGGCACTGGCGGTCGCCGGCAGCGGTGTGCCCGCGCTCCGGGCGCAGGCGCTGACCTTGGCGGTCAAGTGCCATCAGGTGCTCGACGAGCTGGTCGAGGCGCTGGCCCTGGCCGCGGAGGCGTTCGAAGTCTGCTGGGCGATCGGCGACACGGCCAGCGAGGCGGTCGTGCACGCCACGGTCGCCCGGATCCTGCTGATCACCTCCGACCCGGTGAGCGCGACGGCGGAGATCATGACCGCGCTGGAGGTGGCCGAGGCCAGCGGCGATCTGACCGCGCTGACGGCGGCCACCGCCATCGCCGGAGTGGTGTACTACTACCTGGAACAGTTCGACCACTGTTTCGAGTTCTGCGAGCGGGCCGCCGAGATGGCCCGGCTGCTCGGCGACGACAACACCAACGGCGCCATGATCGACACCATGGCCTGCGCCAACATGTGCCTGGCCGAGAACGCCCGCAAAGCCGGTGACGAACCCGCCGCCCTGGCCCTCAGCGCCATCGCCCAGAGCCAGTCACGGGAGGCGCTCAGCGTCGCCCGCCGCACCGGCCACCGCCGGCACGAGGTGACGGCGATCGGCAACCTGGCCGAGAGCCTGGCCTTCTGCGGCCGTGCGGACGAGGCCCTGGAGATGCTCAGCGAGTGGCGGATCGAGCCGGCCCGGGACACCCCGTCGATCCTCACCCACTACTTCGCCACCCACGGCACCATCTGTCTGGCCGGCGGCCGTGACGAGGAGGCCATCGGTCACCTGCGCGCGGCACTGGAAGTGGCGGAGAGCAAAGCCAGTGAGATGACCGCGGCGATGCACCTGGCCGACGCCTACGAACGGCACGGTGACCTGCGGGGCGCGCTGGACACGTACAAGATCTATCACTCGCTCTCCAAAGCCGTCGCGTCCGAGGCGGCCCAGCGCAGCGGGCACATCGCGGTCGTCCGCATGGACACCACGCGCGCCAAGGCCGCCGCCGAGGAGGAACGGGCGCGCGTCACGGCGTTGCAGCACGCCAACCGGGAACTGCTCCGGCAGAGCCTCGAGGACCCGCTGACCGGCCTGGCCAACCGCCGGCACCTGGACGAACTGATGGCCGAAGGGTTGTCCGGCCGGGGGATCCTCCTGGTCGACGTGGACCACTTCAAACGGGTGAACGACGACCATTCGCACATGGTCGGCGACCAGGTGCTGCGACTTCTCGCCGGCCTGCTGCGCACCGCCTGTCGCAGTCAGGACACGGTGGTGCGGTTCGGCGGCGAGGAATTCGCGGTCCTGCTGTCGAACTCGGATCTGCCGGACGCCACCGTCACCGCGCAGCGCCTGCGCGCGCAGGTGGCGGCCTACGACTGGGACTCCGTCGCGCCGGGCATCACGGTCACCGTCAGCATCGGCCTGGCCATGGGCGACGAGTCCGCCGACCCGGGGGTGGTCCTCGCCCGCGCCGACGAACGGCTCTACGCCGCCAAACACGCCGGCCGCAACCGGGTGCACGGCCCGGCCCCGGCTGTCCAACCAGCGATATAGACCGGGGTCCGGCCGTGGAGGGATCCGCGGGCGCTGCCCGGCGGCCAGACTGCTTCCCATGACGACGATCGAAGAGACAGACAAAAGGCAGACCCGGCGGCGGTACGAGGTGGCCGGCTGGGTGGTGGCGATCGTGGCCGGCGTAGTCCTGCGGTTGCTGGGCAACACCGAACCGGCACTGGATCACTGGTACGTCCAGTTCGGCGCCCTCCTGCTGATCGTGGCCGCGTTCGAGGTCTTCGCCCACACCCGGACCTGAGTGTTCCTCAGCGTCGTCCAAGCCGTGTCTCGGAGACTGCGACCATGGTCGATCAATTCATGAGCAGCGATGTCCGGGCCCGGTTCGCCGCGCCCGCCTGCCAGACCGGATACGTCCTGGTCCACCTGGTGGGCGATCCACGGCACCCCGCGTTTCTTCAACGGCCAGGAATCGTATTTCCCCGGCGGCTGGGTTCCGGTGGCGCTCGGCGTCCTGGCCTTGGCCGGGTGCTCCGTCGCAGCGGTCGTCGCCGGCCGTGCGGTGCACGACAAGGTTCGCTACGTGCTCGCGGCCTTCACCGCCGTCGCGGGCGCCGCCCTGTGGGTGTACTCGTTCCTGTTCCCGGTGATCGTGGTCGCGCTGCTCTTCGAGGGCGCCGGGCCCGGCATGGTCGCCAGTCTGCTGGCGACCGGCGCCGGAGTCGGCGGTGGACTCCTCTGCCTGCTCGTCGCCGCAGCCGAGCGTCGGCGGGCCGCGCGTCCCTGCGAAGCGTGCGGGCGGGTCCACGGCAGATCCCCGGAGAGCCGGGAGGCGCGGGCACCCGGATGGGCTTTCGCGGGCGCCTACCTGGCCGTCGCCGGATTCGTGGCCCGGATGAGCGTGTGGCTGGCCGACACGCTGGCCGGGCGGTGGCCGTCCGCGGCGAGTGACATCTCGTGGACCGCGCTGACGGTCTTCATGGTGCTGATGACCCTGGCCGGCACCCTGTTGCCGCTGGCTCTGGCACACCGCTGGGGCCGGCTGTGGCCCGCCTGGGTGTGGCCGGTGCGGGGCCGGGCCGTGCCGCGGTGGCTGGTTCTCGGCACCGGCCTGTTCGTCGGAACGAGCCTGACCGCCTACTTCGGTATCGCCGGGATGACCGCCTGGATCCGGGGCAGCTTCGGCGGCGCCTTCCTCCCGTTGCTGCTGGAGATGGGCGGCTACACACTCTGGGGTGCCGGCCTGCTGGTGGCGTCCGCGTCGTATTACGCGATGACACGTCCCCCGTGCCCGCGAACAGTCCCGCAACGGGTCTCACTGCCACTCTGAGCTCCGGAAGTCTTGGCAATCCGCTCGCGCTGCCGATAATGGGCCAGTGAGCGGTTCACTGGGTACCGGCTCGATCCCGTCGGCCACGCAGCCGGCTGTCGCCGCCCGTTCGGTGCCGGAGATCGCCGCGGAGATCCAGTCGCTGGAGTTCCGGTTCGGCACCGACGGCTCCCACGTGCTGGCTCGCGCCGTCGCACTGGCCGCCGAGGCCCGGGCCCGCGCCGATCACCCGCTGTATCTCTGGGCGCGCCTGCTGGAGGCCAACATGCGCCGCCGGTCCGGGGAACTGGCGGTGGCGGCCGGCATCTGTTCGGAGGTGAACGCGTGGGCGCGGGAACGGGAGCACCGCCCGCTCCTGGCTCGCAGCCACCAGCAGCTGTCGATCATCCACGGCAACCTCGGTGACATCGCCGCCGGTCTGGAACACGCGGTCCGGGCGGTGGAGGCCGTCGACGACGACACGTCGCCCCGGGCGCGCGGGGTGATCCTGCTGCGGCTGGCCGACGTGCTCGCCGAGGGTGGGTCGCCGGACGCCGCCCGCACCCGGTACGGGCACGCCGAACAGGTCGCGATCGGGGCCGCCGACGTCGAGTTGCGCCTGGTGGTGCTGAACAACCTGGCGTACGCCGAACACCTGGCCGGTAACAGTGAGCAGGCCTGGGAGGCGATCCAGCGGCTGCGGACGGTGACCGAGGCGACCGGCGGGGACCTGTCCCCGGACGCGCTCGACACGATGGCCATGATCCAGATCGCGCGCGGCCGGTACCCGGAGGCGGCCCGGATCGCCGTCGGTAACGTCGACGCCTACGCCAGTGCCGGACCGGACGACGCCGACGGTCTGGCCGAGTTCCTGCTGACCCTGGCCATCGCGCAGCGGCACCTCGGGGACCAGAGTGCCGCACAGGACGCGCTGGACCGCTGCGCCACGATCTGTGAGGAGCGGGAACTCGCCGGAGTCCGGGTCCGGGCGCTGGAGGAGCAGGCCGAACTCCACGCGGCCCGCGGTGATCACGCGCGGGCGTTCATCGTGCACAAACGGTTCCACGCGGCCGAACGGGAGCTGCATTCCCAGCAGCGGGACGCGCAGGCGCGGGCCCGGCACGCCGTGTTCGAGACCGCCGAGGCCCGCCGGGAGGCCGAACGTTTCCGGGAACAGGCCCGCCGGGACCCGCTGACCGGGCTGCCGAACCGGCGGTACGTCGACGAGCACCTGCCGGTCCTGCTGTCCGCCGGCGGTCCGATCGTGGTCGCGCTGGTCGATCTGGATCACTTCAAACGGGTCAACGACCTGTGCTCGCACGAGATCGGCGACCGGGTCCTCACCGTCGTCGCCGGCCTGCTCACTCAGGCGGCCCGCTCCGGCGGGTTCGCCGCGCGACTCGGCGGTGAGGAGTTCCTGCTGGTCCTGACCGGGGCCGGCACCGCCGAAGCGGCACCGGCCCTGGAACGGTTCCGGCAGTCGGTCCAGGACCATCCGTGGTCGCAGCTCACCGGCAACCTGCCCGTCACCGTCAGCATCGGTGCGCTTCAGTCAGGGCCGGCGGACACCCAGACGATGGTCCTCGCCGCCGCGGACCGGCTGCTTTACGAAGCCAAGAACTCCGGCCGGAACCGCTGCGTCCTCTGACGGTCAGCCACGCCGCCACTTCTGGTTCAGCGTGCCGGCGCACTCCCACAGCTGGAGCCGGGCGCCGTCGTTGCCGTTCCACTCCGAGATGTCCACACACTTGTTTGCTTGCGGGTTCACCAGGTCACCGGCGGCGCTGAGCACCCACTGCTGGGCCGCGTTCCCGCTGCAGGTGGCGATCTGGATGACCGCGCCGTTCGCCGTCGACCCCCACGCCACATCCAGGCACTTGTTGTTCCCGGTCCGCAGGGTGCCGCCGGTCGCCTCCCAGCGCTGTGCCGCCGAGCCGTTGCAGTTCCACATCTGCGTCGGTACGCCGTCGGAGAAGTCGCCGTTCGGGACGTCGAGACACTTGTTGTTCCAGTTGCTGATCAGGGCGGAACCCGCATTGCCACCGGACGTGGTCAGCGACAGGCCGTACACCTGAAGGATCTCGTTGACCGGCTGGAACCACATCGTGCCGCCGGAGGTGCAGTCGCCGGTGCCGCCGGACGTGACACCCTGCGCCTGGTTGCCGGAGATCCACGAGCCACCCGAGTCACCCGGCTGCGCGCACGCGTTGCTGCGCGACAGCCCGGAGACCGAACCCTGCGCGTAGTTGATCGTCTCGTTCCTGCCGAGCAGCGTGCCGCAGCGCCAGCCGGTGGTGCGCCCGGACCGGCAGATCGAGCTGCCGATCGCGGCCTCCTGCGAACCCGACACCAGGACGTTGCCGCCGGAGTAGTTGTTCACCCAGGGCTGCGAGACCCAGTTCGCGTTGGTACGGACCCAGGCGTAGTCGTTGCCGGGGAAGCTGGAGCCGGCGAACGTACCCTGCGCCACGTTGTTGAAGCCCAGCGTCGGGCTGCCGGTGCCGCCACAGTGCCCGGCGGTGACGAAACCACCCGCGACCGCGAAACCGACCGAGCAGAGCGTGTTGCCGTTGATGACGTACTGGTCGCCGCCGCGGGTGTCGTACATCGGCTCCGGCCGTGCGGCGGCGGTCCGGATCGTGACCGCACCGGCCCCGCTGGCGGCGGCGAACCGGCGGGCGTCGGCCTCGGCACCCGGCTGCACCGTGACGACGACACTGTTGGCGGCCGGATCGACGAACCAGCCACGTACGGTGCCCGGTGCCGCCGCACCGTTGCGGTCCAGGGTGGCCCGGGCGGTGTCGAGGGAGCGCTCACCGCGTGCCACGATCGTCGGGACGGCGCCCTCCGCGCGTACTCTCGCCGCGTCTTTCGCCCTGGTCACGGCCACGGTGAGCCGGGTCGCGCCGGCGGCGATCCAGGCCCCGCCGAAGCGGTCGCCGAGTTGTGCGCGCAGCCGCTGCTCGACGGCCGGCGCCGCTGCCTCGGTGGCGAGCCGGCGGTGGATCTGGGCGTCGTCGAGTCCGAGGTCGCGGCGCAGCGCCGCCATCATGCCCGGTGCCAGCCCGAGGTCGGCGGGCGCGGCTTGCGGTGCTGGTTTCGGGGCCGCGTGACCGGCGACCGGGTTCATGGTTGCGGTGGCGAGTGCCGCCGCGCCGACGGCGAGTGCGGCGGCGAGGGTTCGGGGCATGCGGGGGCCTTTCGCGCACGGGCCATCACACGTCCGGGGGTGCCGGGACGTGGCGGTGGCCACTGGGGATGGGCGAAGAGAGCGCTCTCGCAGGGATTCTCGACGATCGATACAAAATCGTCAACAAACTTCACTGAAGCGAATGGCCGGCCGAACCGGCGCCGGGTTCGTCCAGTGCGGTGGCCGCGTAGGAGTGTCGCCCCGGCGCCGGGGGCCTGAAGGCTCGGGAGAGTTCGCGGAGGTCTTGCCGAAAACGTTTTCGGCGCGCATGTTGATTGATATCACTCAATCTCTTGCCGCTGGAGGGCGACGATGGGAACTCGACGGATCCGCAGCCTGCTGGCGGTCGCCGCCACCGGTGTCCTGGCTGTCACGGCGGCCGTGCTCGCGCCGGTTGCCAGCGCGGCGGCGGCCGGTTGTCAGGTGAATTACACGATCAGTTCACAGTGGCAGGGCGGGTTCGGGGCGAACGTGGCGATCACGAATCTCGGCGACCCGATCAACGGCTGGTCGTTGCGCTGGACTTTCGCTTCCGGGCTAGCCGTAGCTCAGGCATGGAATTCGACCGTGACCCAGAGCGGCACGGCGGTGACCGCTGTCAATGTCAGCTACAACGGCGTGCTCGGGACCGGGGGCAGCACCTCGTTCGGCTTCAACGGATCGTTCACCGGCACCAACCCGGTACCGACGGCCTTCACCCTGAACGGTGTCGCCTGCACCGGCGGAGTGGTCCCCTCCGGCAGCCCGTCGACCAGCCCGTCGAGCAGTTCGACGCCCGTTCCGTCGTCGTCGCCGGCCCTCAAGACGGTCCGGGTCTTCTGGCTCAAGCCGACCGATGTCGCCTTCGACCAGCGTTACCCCGACGGCATCGCGGCCGTCATGCGCGAGGCCCAGCGCTACTACCGGCAGGAACTCGGCAAGACCTTCACCCTCAACAGCACCGTCGTCGAGGTGGTCACCGGCGAGCACGACCGGAACTGGTACATCACCACCAACTGTTCCGGCAGCGACCACTACTGGTGCGTCGTCGGCAACATGCATCAGGAGTTGATGCGCCGCTTCGGGATCGCCAACCCGGACAGCCGCTGGCTGGTCGTCGGCGAGATCAGCGCGGAGGAGACCAATCAGTCCGGCGGCGGTGCCAGCCCCGGCTGGGTGGTGCTCAGCGGCCACGACGCGGACGGCGCGGCCGGGATCAACGGCCCGATGAACCGCTGGTACGGCGGGATGGTGCACGAACTGGGCCACGCCTTCGGCCTTCCCGACTCCACGTCGACCGACGGCACCCCGATGTCCGGGTCGTTCTACGACTACCCGAACACCCACTTCAGTCAGGCGCAGAAGAACGCGATCCTGTCCGGCCCGTACGGCGGCCTGCTGTCCTGAGGTGGTCAGTTGAGGGCGGGAACGCTCCAGCTGTCCAGCCAGGCGGGGATGGAGTCCGGGTGCAGCGGGCGGCACATGAAGTAGCCCTGGGCCTGTTCGCAGCCCATCTCGCCGACGACGGTGAGGGTGTTCTCGTCCTCGATGCCCTCGGCCACCACGGTCAGGTCGAGGGCGTGGGCCAGATCGACGATCGCGGTGGCGATGGCCCGGCCCCGTTCGGTGGTGAGGATCTCGGCGGTGAACTTGCGGTCGATCTTCAGCTCGTCCAGCGGCATCGACTGCAGATAACTCATCGACGAATAGCCCACCCCGAAGTCGTCGATGGAGACCCGGACGCCCCGGTCACGCAGCAGCGTGAGGGCGGCGGCCGCGGCTTCCGGGTCGATGATCAGGAATGTTTCGGTGATCTCCATGGTGAGGTGGCCGGCGACCGCGCCGTACCGGCGGAGCAGTTCCTCGACCCGGGCCGGGAAGCCTGCGTCCCGCAGGCAGGCGGCGCCGATGTTGACCGCGACCGGGATGTGCCGGCCGGTGTCGCGCCATTCGCGCTGCTGCCGCAGGGCCATGTCGAGCACCGCCTCGGTCAGTGACAGCATCAGGTCGCTCTGTTCGGCCTCCGGCACGAACGCGTGCGGGCCGAGCAGTCCCCGGGTCGGGTGCCGCCACCGGACCAGCGCCTCCATCCCGGCCACCGAGCGGTCGGCGGGCCGGACCTTGGGCTGGTAGTGCAGTTCGAGTTCGCCGCGGTCGATCGCGTAGCGCAGATCGGTCAGCAGGGTGAGCTGTTCGTAGCTGTTGTTGTCGTTCTCCGGCTCGTATCCGGCGAGCCCGAGGCGGTTGCGTTTGGCGTGGTACATCGCGACGTCGGCGTGCTGCAGCAGTTCCTCGGCGCTGCTGCTGAGCGAGGGGTAGTGCGAGTAGCCGATGCTGCCGCTGATGTCGACGGAGAGGTCGCCGACTTGGGCGGGCCCGCACAGTTCGGTGAGGACACGCTGGGCGACCGTGTGCGCATCGGTGATGTCCTCGACGCCGGCCAGCAGGATCGCGAACTCGTCGCCGCCCAGCCGGGCCACCAGGTCGGAGGCCCGGCTGCCGTTGCTCAGGCGCCGGGCCACCTCGATCAGCAGCAGGTCGCCGGAGTGGTGGCCGAGGGTGTCGTTGACTTCTTTGAACCGGTTGAGGTCCAGCAACAGCAACCCGACTCCGGGGCCGTCCCGGTCGGCGTCGGCGATGGCGCGCGACACCCGCTCGCCGAGCAGCCGCCGGTTGGCCAGCCCGGTGAGCCCGTCGTGGGAGGCACGGTAGTCGTTGTCGGCGGCCTGACGCTCGGTGCGTTTCTGGTACGCCAGCAGCACCAGCCCGCAGAAGATCACCAGCAGCAGGTCGGCCAGCGACAGCACCTCGACCGCGATCAGCTGGCGGGCGTTCTGCTCCTTGGCGTCACGCAGCACCACCGCGATGGCGAGGTTGTTGCGGGCCACGTTCACCGACGCCTGCCGGCGCAGACCGGAGGCGCTCAGGGCGGCCTGCCGGGCGTACTTCAGGGTGCCGTCGCGGTCCGCGGTGGCCGCCGCGTCGATCAGGTTGCGCAACGTGTAGGTGTAGCCGCCGTACGCGTTCTGTAGGGCCATCACCTGCCGGGTGTCGTCCTCGCCGCCGTTGGCCAGCAGCCACCGCAGGTTGGGCTCGGCCGAGCCGATCGACGACAACAGCGGCTGCCGGTCACCCAGATCGGGGGAGTCGAGATAGTCCTCCAGCAGCTCGTACTCCATGCTGATCTTGAGGTAGATCTCGTTCCACTGCTGGCTGGTCTGCTGGGTGCCGGCCGCGATGTCGGCGGCCCGCGCGGTGGACCGGCTGCTGACCACGGCCATCGCGGCGAGCAGGGCGAGACCCACGGTCAGGGCCGCCACCGCGCTACGGGCGACCACCCGCCGTCGTAACCAGTCCCGCATGGCACCTCCCGAAAGCCTATCGGCGGTCTTGTCGTGTTGTTGAGACTCAGCCAGGGGCGGGCGCTGCCGATGGATAGCCGGGGGTGCAGATGAGGGCTGGTCCCGCCGCGTTCGCCGCGGCGTTCGTGCTCGCCGCGTGCAGTGGTGAGGCCCCGTCGGAGCCGGCGCCGGCGGTGCTGGTGGTGGCCGGCCGGCAGGTCGACTTCGTACGGGAACTCGCCACCGGTTTCGGAGAGGGCGTCCGCCGGGTTCCCGGAGTCGGGCAGAAGATCATCGGGCCGGAGACCGTCGACAACGCCGCCGAGATGCGGATGATCCGGGGCTTCCTGGACGGCAAGCACGGGTCGATCTCGTTGTTCACGTTCGCCCCGGAACTGTTCGCCGACTCGCTGGGCAAGGCCGCTGCGGCCGGCACCTCGCTGGTCGGGCTGCACACCATCCCGGCGCCGGGTTCCCGGGTGCCGCTCTTCATCGGCAACGACAACCTCGCCATCGGCACCCAGCTGGGCGAGGCGATGGCGCACCGGATCCCGGCCCAGACCGAGGGTCTGGTGATCATCGGTTCGCCGTACCCCGGTGTGGTCGTCCTCGATCAGCGGGCCAGTGGCGTGCGGGCGGCCGTCGAGAAGCTCCGGCCGGACGTGACAGTGCTCGGGCCGTTCGACACCAAGCAGGACCCGGCCGCGAACAAGCAGGCCTGGAAGACCCTGCAGGAGGCCAATCCGCACGCGCTCGCCTTCATCGGGGTGGGCGGCGCGGACGCGCACAGCCTGGCCGAACTGCGCGACACCCATCCCACCCGGATCGACGGCGGGGTCGGCACCGATCCGAAGGCGCTGTCGGTGGCCGGGACCGGCGCGCTGGTGCTGGTGTCCACCGAACCGTACCTGCAGGGTCTGCTGGCCGGGGCGATCCAGGCCCGGTGCGCGAAGGACGGCGACGAACTGCCGGCCGGCTGGCTGGCGGTGCCGGGCCTCGTGGTGGACACCGTCAACGTCGGGGAGATCGTCGCCCGGCAGGCGAGCGATCAGGCCCGGCGGGCGTGGTTCAAGCCGCAGGCCGACGCGATCCTGGCGAACCTGCCGGACCATCTCCGCCCTCTGGTCGAGGCCCAGTGATTCCCTCTCGTTGAGGCCTAGTGATTCCCTCTGGTCGACGCCCAGTGACTCCCTCTAGTTGACGCCCAGTGACTCGCCGATCGAACGGCCCGCGGCGACCGCGTCGGTCCAGGCCCGGGTAGCCGCCTTAGTCCCCAGTTCGATCTCGGAGAGCTGATCCACGAACACCTCGTGGATCTTCGAGTCGGCCGGCGCCTCGTAGACGCGGTGCGCCTTGCGGGCCGACTCGGCGAAGATCTCGATGGTCTTCTGGCCGCCGAAGAACGGGTCCGGTTCCTGCAGCGCCGGCATGTCGAACGCCGCGGTCGCGGCCGGGAACAGTGCGGCGTCGGTGAACGCGGCGGCCTGATTGTCGGGCGCCAGGATCCACTTGATGATCTCGAAGGACAGCTCGGGGTCGGCGCTGCCCTCGGGGATGGCCAGGAACGAGCCACCGTAGTTGGCGCCGATCGCCGGACCGGCCGCGACCCGCCATTTGCCGCTGGTGTCCGGGGCCAGACTGGTCAGGTCGTAACCCAGCCAGGATGCGCCGAGGGCGGTGGCGACCGTGCCCTTCTTCATCGCCTCGGCCCAGCCGGACTCGTCGTCACCGAGGATGCCGGCCGACAGGTCCTTACCGATCAGGTCGACGGCCAGATCCCAGGCGGCCCGGACGTGCGGCTCGCCGCCGATGTAGTGGTTGGTCTCGTCGATGTACCGCTGGGTGCCCTGCCAGAGCTTGATGGTGTACAGCTCGCTGCCGTTGCGGACCAGCTTCACCGACGGTGTCGCCTTCACCAGCTTCACACCGTTGGCGATGTAGTCGGCCCAGGTGCGCACCACCGTGGCCATCTCGGCCGGTTCGCTGGGCAGTCCGGCGCGGGCGAACAGATCGGCGCGGTAGAACGTGGCGGTCGGCCCGATGTCGATCGGGAACCCGATCTGCCGATTGTCCGGTGACGCGGCCTGCTGCCACTTCCACGGGACGTACTCGCTCATCAGGTCGTCGACGCCGAGGGTGTGCAGGTCGACGAAGAGGTCGGCGCGGGGCACCAGCGAGGCGACCTCCTCGCCCTTGATGCCGACGATGCCGGGCCGGTCCTGACCGCTGTTGAGGATTGCGACGAGCTGCTCCCGGTAGTCGCCCTGCAGCAGTTCCGGCGCGATCTCGGTGCGCGAGTCGAACTGGCTCTTCGCCTTGTTCAGGATGCCGGTGCTCAGCCCGCCCGGCCAGTAGAGCAGCCGGGTCCGGCCAGTGGTGTCGGCCGCCGGGGTCTCCTGCGCACACGCGGTCATCGTCCCGGCGGCGCAGCCGAGTCCCAGCAGGAGCGCTTGCCTTCTGGATATAGGTCGCAAAACACCCCTTTCCCCGCATTCACCGTAACACTGGCACTAGCGGGCCGTGGCCGATTCCGATCCTGTTGGTATGACCCGGAAGATATATAAGATCGTCACTATCTTCGGGTCATAATTCATATACACATTCCAATGTGTGAATCTCTGGTTCGGGAGGAACCGCGTGAAGAAATCCCTCGCGCTGGCCGGCGTCACCGCGCTGGTCGGTAGCACCCTCGTGGCCACCGCCGCGAGCAGTTCGGCCGCGCCGAAACCCGCTCCGCCCTCGCCCGCACAGGCCGTGAGCCGTGCCGACGACCTGATCGAAGCCCGCCCGGCAGCCATCGCCGGCGCCGGTGGCGAGTCCTACACCGCCTACCGCACCAAGGTCGACGCCGACGGCGACGCCCACGTCCGCTACAGCCGTGAATACCAGGGCCTGCGGGTCTACGGCGGCGACTTCGTCGTGCACACCAAAGCCGACGGCTCATTGGAGAGCACGTCACTCGGCCTGGCCAAACCACTCGCCCTGAAGGTCACCCCGAAGGTCACCAGCGCCAAGGCGCTGAAAGCGGCGAAGGCCCGCTTCGAAGGCAAGCTGACCGAGAGCGACCAGCCCGAACTGTTCGTCGACGCGAGCACCGGCTACGGCATCCTGGCCTGGGAGACCGTGCTGCACGGCTGGGCGGCCGACGGGCAGACCCCCTCCCGCTTCCACGTCATCACCGACGCCGTCACCGGCAAGCAGATCGGTGAATACGACGAGATCAACCACATCACCGGAACCGGCAACAGCATCTACTCCGGCGCCGTCGCCGTCGAGTCCACGCTGTCCGGCACCACCTACAGCCTGATCGACCCGGTACGTGGCAACGGCCGTACCTGCGACATGAACAACGGCACCAGCACCTGCACCACGTTCACCGACGACGACAACGTGTGGGGCACCGGCGTCTACACCAGCCGGCAGTCGGCCGCCGTGGACGCCGCGTTCGGCGCGTCGACCACGTTCGACTACTTCAAGAACGTGCACGGCCGCGACGGCATCTTCGGCGACGGGCGCGGCGTGCCGTCCCGGGTGCACTACGGCAGTGCGTACGTCAACGCGTTCTGGGACGGCGCCCAGATGACCTACGGCGACGGCACGGGCAACGCGAAGCCGCTGGTCTCCCTGGACGTGGCCGGGCACGAGATGGCGCACGGCGTGACCGAGAACGTGGTCGCAGGCGGCCTGACCTACTCCGGTGAGTCCGGTGGCCTCAACGAGTCCACCAGCGACATCTTCGGCTCGATGGTCGAGTTCTACGCCAACACCGCCAGCGACCCGGGTGACTACGACGTCGGCGAGAAGATCGACATCAACGGCAACGGCACCCCGCTGCGCTACATGTACAACCCGACCCTGGACTCCCGCTCGCACGGCTGCTGGTCGACCAGCACCAACAGCGTCGACGTGCACTACTCGTCCGGTCCGGGCAACCACTTCTTCTTCAACCTGGCCGAAGGCACCGGCGCCACCGCGTACGGCACCTCCCCGATCTGCGGCACCGCCCCCGGCGTCGTCGGCATCGGCCGCGAGAAGGCCGAGAAGATCTGGTACCGGGCGCTCGACGTGTACTTCACCTCGAACACCCGCTACGTCAACACCACCACCCCGGCGAACACCTCCCGCGCCTACACCCTGTCCGCCGCGACCGACCTGTACGGTCTGTGCTCGACTGAGTACAAGGCGGTCCAGGCGGCGTGGACCGCGGTCAACGTGGCCGGCAGCGACCTCGAATGCCCGGTCGCCAACGACTTCTCCGTCGCGGTCTCGCCGACCACGGTGACCCTCGACCCGGGCACCACGGCCGACGTCACCGTCACCACCGCGAGCCTCGACGGTGAAGCGCAGACCATCAATCTGACCACCTCGGCCCTGCCGTCCGGCGTGACCGCGGCGTTCGCCTCCCCGTCGGTCACCGCCGGCGAGACGACCACGCTGACGCTCACCGCCTCGGCCGAAGCCGACAGCGGCCAGTCCACCGTCACCGTCATCGGCACCTCGCCGGCGACGATCCGCCAGGCAAACGTGGCACTGACCGTCAACGGTCTGCCCGGTTGCTCCGGCAGCAACGCCACCGACGTCGCGATCTCCGACAACACCACCGTCGAGTCCACGATCGTGATCAACGGCTGTGCCGGCAACGCCTCCTCGACCAGCAGCGTCGAGGTGCACATCGTCCACACGTACATCGGTGACCTGGTCGTCTCCCTGGTCGCCCCGGACGGCAGCGTCTACACGCTGCAGAGCCGCACCGGCGGTAGCACCGACAACATCGACACCACCTACGCCGTCAACCTGTCCGCCGAGGCTGGTGACGGCGCCTGGAAACTGCGGGTGCAGGACGCGGCGTCGATCGACACCGGTTACCTCAACAGCTGGTCCCTGAACCTCTGATCCAGCGCCTCCCGGACCCGGTCACGCAGCCATGCGTGACCGGGTTCGCTGTCGTAACGCTGATGCCACACCGTCACCACCGGCAACGGCGGCAACTCCACCGGAGCAGGCACGGTGAGCAGCCCGAACGCCTCGATCAACGGGCGGCACGTCGACTCCGCCGCGATCACCACCGCGTCGCTGCCCGCGACGATCCGCAAAGCGCTCGCGGTGCTGCCGACCGACGCCAGCACCCGCCGCCGCAACCCGCGCGCCGAGAGCAGGTCGTCCACCGGATCGCTCAGGCGGCCCCGGCGCGAGACGAGCACATGCGCCTGCGCCGCGAAGACCCCGAGATCCAGATTGCTCTGGTACGGGTGACCAGGGCGCACGACCACGACGAGCCGGTCGTACCCGATCGTCTCGGCGCGGAACTCCGGCTGCTCCGGCGTCGACGCGCCGATCTCCAGGTCCACCCGGCCGTGCCGCAGATCGTCGGTGTCGGCGGCGGCCTCGGTGAGGAACCTCAGGCGTACCCCCGGCGCGGTGTGGATCGTCGCGGCCAGCAGAGCCGGCGCCAGAGCGGCGGTCAGAGCATCGTGGCACTGCAGCGTGAAGGTGCGCTCCAACGTCGCCAGGTCGAGGTCCCGGCTCGGCCGCAGCACCTCCTCCGACTGCCGGACCAGGGCGCTGACCTGTTCACGGATCGTGATCGCGTACGGCGTCGGGGTCATCGTCCGGCCGGTGCGCACGAGGATGTCGTCGCCGGTCAGCCGCCGGATCCGCCCGAGGGAACGGCTCACCGCCGGTGACGACAGATGCAGCCGGTCCGCCGCGCCCATCACGCTGCCCTCGGTCAGCAGAGCGTCCAGAACCGTCAGCAGATTCAGATCCAATTGCATGGGGGTAAATCTTAGCTTAAAGACAGTGCATTGGACTTATCCGTACGGGTCCATCAGGCTCTTTCCCATGACCTCCTCCACCGCTGCCGCTCTTTCCGCCTCTACCGACCTCGTCCGCACCGCGGGCGCTCTCCTGCTCGAGCGCTACTCGCCCGGCAACCGGCCCCGCGATCTCTACGCCGCCGTGCGCGCCAACGACGACATCGTCACCGCCCTGCTCCAGCCCGGACTGCTCGCCGCACTGCCCGGCTCCGGCTGGGAAGAAGACGAACACGCCACCGGCCCCATCGCCGGCGGTGACCATTGGGTCGTCGACCCGGTCGGCGGCAACATGAACCACGTGCACGGCATGCCCGACTGGAACATCGGCGTCAGCCTGGTCCGCGACGGCCGCCCGGCCTTCGCGGTGCTCTACGCGCCGCTGTTCGACGAGATGTACACCGCGAGCGACGGCGGGGGAGCGTTCCTGAACGACGTACCGATCACGGTCTCCGCCAAGACCGACCTCGCGCTCGCCCTGACCGGAACCGGTCAGGCCCGCCCCGGCCACTCGCCCGAGGTGACCCGGCGGTTCGGCGACTCGATCGCCACGATGATGCAGAACGTTCTGTACGTCCGCTCGTCGGTCCCGGTCGGCCACCAGCTCGCCCAGGTCGCCGCCGGCCGGATGGACGCCCACTGGCAGTTCGAGAACGTCCGCTCCCACATCGGCCCGGTCCTGCTGGCCCGCGAAGCCGGCGCGACCGTGACCGATCTCGACGGCAAGCCATGGGAGATCACCAGCAGCGGCTACCTGGCCGCCGCGCCCGGCGTGCACGCCGCCGCACTGACGGTGCTGCAGGGCGCGCTGTGACCCGCCGGGTGGCGCCCGCCCCGGCGCACTGTCCTCCTCGTGGCAGGTGCTCCCGGTGGACCAGGCCCCACGGCGCCTGTTCCCCGCCGGAGTGAGCCGCGCGACAGTGGCCGCGGCCATGGTGGACGAGGCGGTGCAGAACCGTTACCGGGCCGGGTCGTCACCCTGGTTTAACGCTCCGCGCGGTGCGGGTACTGCGACGCCGCCCCACCACCCCCCACATGAGGAGCACAAGATGTCCATCCAGGGACTCTTCTACATCGTCGCCATCATCCTGCTGGTCATCGCCGCCCTGCCGGTCAACACCGGCCGCATCAGCCTGGCCCTGCTCGGTGCCGCTTTCGCGCTGCTGGCCTACTCCTGGCCCGTCCTCACCGACTGACCGTGCCGTCGCGGGTGAGGCCGTCCACCGGCTTCACCCGCAGGCCCAGCAGGTGAGCGCGAAACCACCCGCTCGATCGAGTAGTCCCCGGCCGGTCATCGCCTCGGTCACCTGAACCCCGAGCCGCCCGGCCAGATGGTCGTAGCAGGTCCGGCCCCGGCGCAGCGCCTCCGAAGCGGCCGCCGCCCGCAACCCTCGAACCGGACCGGGCGCGGGGCGAGCCCACCCGCCAGATCCTCGATCAACTGTGCGACTCCCGGATCGGCGAGCCGCACGTACCGATGGCGGCCCTGTCGCTCCTCGGCGAACAGACCGTCCCAGGTCAGGGCGACGGAAGTTCGGCGAAGACCGAACAATCGCGGTCGTACGGTCCGAACATGCACCTGATCGACGACCTGGAAACCGCCCGAGCCGTACTCAACGACGTCACGTTCGTGGTGACCCCGGCGCTGCCCGCCACATCCGGGATCGCCTGGCTGCGGGCCACCGTCGGCCGCTTCACCAACGGCGAGGCCCACGAACGAAGACGCGCCACCCAGATCGCCATCTTGGCCGAAATCCCACCCGAGACACTGAGAAACAACGACCCGCCGCACCCGCCGCACCCGGCACACCCGGTGGAGACGCTGGCTCGGGCGATGGGCGTCACCGGACCGATCGTCGATCTGGTTCGTGCGGCCGCCCAGGCGTATCAGCCGGAGACCGGTGACGAATCACGCGCCGATGTGGCGGTCAGCGCGCTGGTCCAGGTGTTCGGCGGCGCTCACGACGAGGCGACCGCGCCCTGGCCGAAGCGTCGCGGCTCCGGTGGACCCGGCGCCCGATCGCAGAACCAGCGCGTACCTCCGGGCGAATATCGTTCCGGAACAAGGCCTTACCTTGTCGTTTAACCAGTTCGGCAGGGCTTGGTGCCCTTCTTGTGGCGGGCCGGTCGTTGGTGTGCCTGGCCGGTGACCAGGATGAGTCCTACGTCGTGGCGAGCGGCGGACTGCCGATTGCGGGAGCCTGGCGGGCGTCCGGGGCCCGGGCGGCTGGGTTTAGGTGCACGCGCTGGTGAGCCGCTGGTCGCTCGGAGGTTCCGAAACCCCCGTCGCACCCTGGCCGGCGTGAGCCGCTCCGGTGCCATCGGGCGTTCCCATGGTCGGCGTAGGTCCTGGGCGAGGGGCCGGGCCAAGCGCAGCTGAGTATGCGCGGCCAGGATGAGCCAGGTCCAGCGGTCCGCGGCGGCGGGCTCGCGGAGCTGCGGGGCGGTCCAGCCGAGCGTCTGTTTCAGCAGGCGGAAGGTGTGCTCGATGTCGAAACGGCGCAGAAATGCCTGCCAGCACCGGTCGACATCAGCATCGGTGGCGTCGACCTTGGACCACCACAGCCAAACCGGCTTCGGCTCACCGTGGCTGGGCGGGTGGTCGACTGTGAGCCGGATGACCGTGCCGGCGATGATCGGCAACGCCCCGTCATGGTCGACCCAGGCCGCCCGACGCGTCAGCCGCGGATGCAGCCGGTCCCACGCCTGCGTCTTCACCTGGCCGTAGAGCCGGGTGTCGGTGCGCGTGACCGCCTGCTCGACATCCCAAGTGGCGGGGTCACCGAAGACGAACTCCCCGCCGTGCTTGGCCGGGCGCCCGCCGTCGGGGTTGTAGGCCCGTGGAGGGGTCGCTCGGCGCAGCACCCGGTCGGAGCGCATCCGGCCGAGGATCTCCACCGGCAGGTCACGCAGCAGCCACGCTATGCGCGGCGCCTCGTAGCCAGCGTCGAGCACGATGAGAATGTCGCGGTCACCGAGCTTCCACTGCCCGGCGCCGGTGAGGCGGTCGACGAGCTGCCGGATCTGCGCGCACGTGATCGTGGTGACGTTCGCGCCGGGCGGCAGGCGAACCGCGTCGAGCAGCGCGGTCCAGGAGGTCCGGCCGGTCTCCAAGGCGTCGACGATCGAGTACGGCCAGCCGGGGATCATGCGGTGTTCGTCCTTGCCGCGCCCGTAGGTGTGGCAGAACGAGCGCTGCGGTCGCGGAACTCCGCCAGGACATCCTTCACTTTCGCTTGGTCAGCCATGACGACGACAACGAGCATCGATTGGCCAAGACGCGGCTGCGCGCCCGCCCGAATGTAAGGTCGGCCGCATGCTCGAGTCACAACGCGAACGTGTGCCCTTAATTGACGGCGGTGAGCCGGATACGGCGCTGGCATTCCTGGCCTTCGCTCGATCCTGCGTACTGAAGAAGGTCAACGGACTGGACGAGGAACAGCTTCGCCGCCGCCTGGTCGTGTCAGACACGACCTTGTTGGGACTGGTTCAGCACTTGACCGACGCCGAGCGGTACTGGTTCGGGTACACGCTGGCTGGCGACTCGAGGTACGCCGAAGTTACCTCCGACATGGTGGTCGCCCCTGAGCGATCCGCAGAGGAGGTTATCGCCGGCTACCGGGCCGCGATTGTCGAAAGCGACGCGCACATCCGGGGAGCCGACGACCTCAACGTGCGCACAGCGCAGCCGGTGAACGACGAGACGCGCACGCTTCGCTGGGTGATCGCCCACATGACGAGTGAAACCGTTCGGCACGCTGGGCACGCCGACATCCTGCGGGAACTCATCGATGGTGCCACCGGCCGCTGACCTGGGCAGCCAGCCGAGGTGAACGGTCGAAGGTTAAACGGCAAGCTTACGGGGTGCGAGGGCCGGGCAGGGCGGCGAGGATTTCGGTGATCAGCAGGTCGGGGCGGTCGAGCATGACGTTGTGGCCGGATCCCTCGGCTACCACATGGCGGCCGTTCGGGGTGGCCGCCGCGGAGGCGGCGTGGGCTGCGCGGAGGCCTGGTGCGGTGCCGTCGGTGGCGCCGGTCGAGACGATGGTGAGCGGGCGGTCGCCCAGGTCGGGTGGGCTGGAGCGCAGTGCGGCCAGGCCGGGCATGAAGTGCCGTACCTCGTCGTGCAGGGCACGGGCCGCACGACGGCCGAAGTTCTCGGTGCGGAACCGGGCGAACTGGTCCGCCGGTAGGGCGCTGCCCATCCGGGCGGCCATCCGGTAGACACCGGTGGCGGCCAGGATCCTGGTCACCGGGCCGGCGACGGCCATCCGCCGGGCGGTGCCGGGGGTGAAGAATTCGTCGAACCGTTCGTCGGACGGGTCGACCAGCACGAGAGCGTGCACGTCGGGTCGCCGGCTTGCGGCGAGTCGCACGATCGGGCCGCCGTAACTGTGCCCGACCAGCACGAAAGGCCCGGAGAAAGAGTCCAGGAGCGCGCCGAGGTCGTCGGCGAGCCGGTCCAGGGTGCGCGGGCGGGGGCCGTCGTCGCTGGCGGCGATGCCCGCACGGTCGTAGACGACCGTGCGGGCATGCTGCGCGATCACCGGGGCGACCAGGCCCCAGTACACCCCGGACATGCCGAGTCCCGCTTCGAACACGACGGTGGCCGCACCGTCGCCGGCGACGCGTGCGTGCAGGCGCCGGTCACCGACCGCCACGAACCGGGACTGCATCGTGGGTCAGAGCTTCTTCGCGGCCTTGAGCTGGGCGGCCAGCTCGGCGTAGATCTTCGCGTACGACTGGTAGGAGTACGGCGCGGCCGCGTACCAGTTGTAGACCTGACCGGCCTTGACAGCGGGCAGGTTCGCCCAGGTCGCGACCTTCGCCAGGTCGGCTTTGCCGGCGTCGTAGGTGCGGGCGTCCACCAGGATCACGTCGGCGTCGGTGAACTGGGTGGCCTGCTCCCAGCTGAGCTGCGCGAAGACCTCCTTCTTCGGGTTCTCCGGGCTGACCACGTCGAGGCCGGCCTTCTTCAGGGTGTTGCCCTCGGGCAGGTACGCGGGGTCGGCGACGTAGAGGCTGTCGGTGCCCGGCGACATGATGGCGACCTTGAGACCGGACGCCTTGGCGGCTTCACCGATGGCGGTGAGGGCGGTGGTGTAGTCGGCCTTGGCGGTGGTCAGGTCGGTCCGGGCGGTGTCGGCGCCGAGTTTGCCGGCCAGGTCGACGAAGGTCTCGATGGCTTCGTCGGTGGTCTCGTAGTTGCCGGGGACGGCGGCGGCGGGCGCGAGGCCGAGGATCTTCTCGGACTGGGCGGCCGGGACGTACCAGAGGGTCTTGGCGTCGAACGTGTAGTCGACGAGCAGTTCCGGGTTCATCAGCGCGTACTTCTCGGTGTCGAACTCACCGTAGGTGCTGCCGACCACCGTGATCTTGTTGAGGTCCAGCGAACCGGCCTGGTAGCTGAGCTTGCCTGCGGCGTCCGGCTTCAGTTCGCCGTAGGCGCCCTTGACCTGGAAACCGGCGTCCAGCAGTGCGGCGGCGACGCTGCTCTGCGCGACGACGACGGACGGCGCCTTGTCCAGCTTGATGGCCTTGCCGAGGGCGTCGGTGTATTCGAACGGGCCGGCGGGCGCGGTGGAGGCGGCGCTGTCGGTGGTGGCGGCCTCGGTGCCACCACCGCAAGCGGTCAGGGCGAGTGACGCGACGAGCGCCATGGCCGTACCGGCAATTTTATTGATCATGAAGTGGGGGTCCTCTCAGGGGTGTGACGCGGGATGACCAGAGGCGTCTTCGACTCGGGGTCGGTGATGATGCGGCAGGCGAGCCCGAAGACCTCTTCGATGAGTTCGGGGGTGATGATCGTGGTGGGGTCGCCCTCGGCCACGATCCGGCCGTCCTTCATGGCCACCAGGTTGGTGGCGTAGCGGGCGGCGAGGTTCAGGTCGTGCAGGACCGCGACCAGGGTGGAGCCGCGTTCGCGGCGGAGCCGGGCGCACAGGTCGAGCACGTCGATCTGGTGGGCGATGTCCAGGTAGGTGGTCGGCTCGTCGAGCAGCAGGATGTCGGTCTCCTGCGCGAGGGCCATCGCCAGCCAGACCCGTTGCCGCTGGCCGCCGGACAGTTCGTGGAATCCTCGGGTGGCGAGACCGGAGGTGTCGGTCAGTTCCAGGGCGGCGGTCACCGCGGTCTGGTCGGCGGGTGACCACTGGCGCAACAGTGACTGGTGCGGGTAGCGGCCGCGGGCCACCAGGTCGGCGACGCTGATCGCCTCCGGCGCGGACTGGGACTGGGGGAGCAGCCCGAGCCGGCGGGCGACCTCCTTGGACGGGTGGTCGTGGATGGCCTTGCCGTCCAGGATGACCGCGCCGCCCTGCGGTTTCATCAGCCGGGCGAGCCCGCGCAGCAGGGTGGACTTGCCGCTGCCGTTGGCGCCGACGATGGCGGTGAACGACCCGTCCGGCACGGTCAGGTCCAGGTCGTGCACGATCGCCCGGCCGTCGTAGCCGAGCGTGACCTGTTCGGCCCGCAGTCGCGAGGTCATGCTCTGCCCTTTCGCCATTCGCGGCTCAGTAGCCACGCGAGATACAGGCCTCCGACGAGGCCGGTGAGGACGCCGACCGGCAGCTGCCGCGGCTGGAACGCCTCGCGGGCCGCCAGGTCGGCGAGTACCAGGAGCAGCGCGCCGGTCAGTCCGGAGGCGACGAGGTTGGGGCCCGGCGCGCCGGTCAGCCGGCGGGCGACCTGGGGGGCGGTGAGGGCGATGAACTGGATCGGCCCGGCGACGGCGACGGCACCCGAGGCGAGCAGGACGCCGGTGCCGACGGCGAGCAGCCGGGTCCGGTCGGTGGACAGGCCGAAGCTGGCGGACCGTTCGTCGGAGAACTCGCTCAGCGACAGCGGCCGGTGCAGGACCAGGCTCAGCACGAAGCCGGCTATCAGGACCCCGCCGACCAGGCGGGCTTCGTCCCAGTCGCGGCCGACCAGGTTGCCGACCAGCCACGCCGAGGCGCTCTGCGCGTCGTAGACCTGGGCGCGCACGATCAGCAGCGAGTTCAGGGCGTTCAGGGCGGCGCCCAGGCCGATGCCGACCAGGACCAGCCGCAGTGGGGCGACGCCGCCCCGGGAGGACAGTGCGAACACGAGCGCGGCGGTCACCGTGCCACCGGCGACGGCGCCGAGTGAGGTGGCGGCCAGGCTGCCTTTGAGGACGAGCAGGACAACGAGGGCGCCGGTGGAGGCGCCGACGCTGAAGCCGACGACGTCGGGGCTGCCGAGCGGGTTGCGGGTGATCGACTGGAAGATGCCGCCGGAGACTCCGAACGCGATGCCGACCAGGGCGGCGACGACGGCTCGGGGCAGGCGCAGTTCGCCGATGATCAGGTTCTCGGCGGGGGTGCCGTCACCGAGGACGGCGGCGATCACGCGCGGGATCGGGAACGCGTTGACCCCGGCCGCGAGGGTCGCGAGCAGGGCCGCGGCCAGCAGCGCGAGCAGGACGACGCTGACGAGCAGGCTGCGGTGGCGAACCCGTACCGAGAAGGGGCCCGCTTTCAAGAGGGTCATGAGGTGGCCGTCAGGGTGCGGCGGCGCACGAGAGCGATGAACAAGGGGGCTCCCAGGATGGCGGTCACCGCGCCGGCCTCGATCTCGGCGCCGCTGGAGACGATCCGGCCGAGGGTGTCGCAGAGGACCAGGAACGCGGCCGCGAGCAGCATCGACAGGGGGATCACCTTGCGCTGGTCGGCGCCGGCCAGGATCCGGGCCACGTGCGGTACGGCGAGTCCGACGAAGACGAACGGCCCGGCGACCGAGGTGGCGGCGCCGCAGAGCAGGGTGATGGCGACGGCGGTGGCGATCCGGGCCTTGCCGAGACCGAGGCCGAGGGCTTTCGAGGTGTCGTCGCCGAACGCGATCGCGTTCAACGACCGGGTCACCAGCAACGCGATCACGACGCCGGCCAGGATCAGCGGCAGTGCGAGCAGCAGCCGGTCCATGCCGCGGTTGACCACCGAGCCGACCACCCAGAACCGCATCTCGTTATAGCTGTCCTGGTCACGCATGGACAGTGCGGTGATGTAGGAGAACAGCACCGCGGTCAGCGCGGCCCCGGCCAGGGCGAGCCGGGCCGGGGTGGCCGCCGACTGGGAGCCGCTGCCGAGCAGGTAGACGGCGACCGACGCGATGGCGGCGCCGGCCAGGCCGAGCCAGGTCTGTGCGAAACCGTCGGTGACACCGAAGACCGCGAAGCCGGTCACCACCGCGGCGGCGGCTCCGGCGTTGACGCCGAGCAGGCCGGGATCGGCGAGCGGGTTGCGGGTGAGGGCCTGCATGAGGGCGCCGGCACCGCCGAAGGCCGCACCGGCGACCAGGCCGATGACGGTTCGTTCGAGCCGGAGTCCACGGACGATGTCAGCGTTGTCGCCGGTCGCGCCGGGCATCAGCGCGTGGAGGACGTCCACTGGGGAGATCGCCTGCCGGCCCACCATCAGGCTGAGGACGACGGCCACGCCGAGGACGGCCACCGTCCCGGCGAAGACACCGAGTCTTCGGATGAGTGAGGGTCGCACGGAGGTAAGGTAAGGCTACCTTTATTTTCTGGTCAACTCGATGTGATCAAGGACAGCCGGGTCCTGATCAGGCCGAAGCGCCGCTGGCCGGAACCGGTGGCGCCTTCTCCGCCGCGGCGACCAACCGGCGGCGCAGTTCCAGAGTGCGGTCCAGGACAGTCAGCATGGCCTCCGGATCGGATCCGGCCCGGGTCTCGGCGACCAGATCCGTTCCGTCGACGGTGAACTTCGGCAACGTGGAATCGGTGAGCGCGGGACCGAGCGTCTTCACGAGCCAGCGGCCGACCAGCGGATCCTCGGCGCTACTGATGCTTCTGGACTGCCCGGGGTACCCGCTGAACTGGGGGAGAGAGACGGGCAGTGTCACCCGGTAGACGGCTCTGGCCTCGGTGTAGGCCAGGTTCGTGACATGGGTGTACATCTGAAACGGTGTGCCGTCCCGGACGCCGTCGACGACTCCGGTCGCTGTCCCGTCGCGGACGAAGATCCCGGCCGCGGATTGCTTGGCCAGGGTCTTGTGCACGTCGGTGTAGGTCCAGCCGTGATCGGCGGCCAGAACCCGCCGGCCCGCCGCGGCCCGGCGCAGAACCGAGCGCAGCCGAAGTTCCTTCACCAGCGAGACCAGAGCGACGAGCACCCCGATCAGCAGTACGGCTCCGGCCAGTGCCTCGAGTCCCTGGCCGAACCAGCGCCAGTTGCGGTGAGTCCTGGCCAGTTCGGCCGGCGCGACGCTGCTCGTGTGCTGCTCCACCAGACGCTCGTACGACCCGGCCCGGCCGCCGGAGCCCTTGCCGTAGGCGAGGCAGGTGTCTCCGGGGCGCATCGTCTCGCCGTCACAGCTCGGTACGTACTCCTGCACCAGCCGCGCCGACTCCCGTTGCAGGTCCGCGTCGCTGACGGTGTTCCGGTCCACGACCCACCAGCCCGGAAGCCCGATGACCGCGGCGAGAAGGCTGCCTGTCAGCAGGTAGACGAGGCTATTCAGCATGCAGTCATTCAACTCGATGTCGTGGCGGACGGCCAGTGCCCGCGCTTGCCGGTCAAGGCACGACCCAGGATCATTGCCGCCGGTACGAGTGACAACAGCTCGGCCACCAGCGGCTGGCCGTGTCCCCACGTCACATCTGCCCATCTGCACGACACGGGTGAGGAACCGGGAATTCCGGGACACCGCTGTCATCGGCACCTAGGTTGAGCCGGTGGAACGTGTCCTCATGGCGGCCGACGCCGGGAACCTGACGATCGAGCCCTGATGAACCACTCGGCGGCGGTACTCGCGGTGATCTCCGAGGCGTACGTGGCGGTCACCGGCGACGGCCGGGTGGTGGAGTGGAATCCGGCGGCCGAGGCGACCTTCGGCTGGACCCGGGACCAGGCGATCGGCGCCGACGTCGTCCGGCTGATCATTGCGAACCGGCACCGGGACAGCTATCGGGAGGCGCTGCGGCGTATCGCCGGCGGTGACCCGGGCCGGTTCCTCGAACGCCGTCTACAGTTCACCGCGATCCACCGGGACGGCCACGAGCTGCCGGTCGAGACCATCCTGACCATCACCGGCGAGGTCGTGCACGCGCTCGCCCACGACGTGTCGGTAGCCCTGCGGGGCAGCCGGTTCATCATGGTCGAAGCAGCCGTCCTGCGGGCCCTGGCGGAAGCGCCGAGCAGCGACGACGCGGCGGTTCGGGTGGTCGAGGCACTGGGCGTGCGGATGGGATGGCCGGTCTGCGAACTGTGGTTGTTCGACCCCGACCGGGCGGCGCTGATCTGCATCGCCCGCCACAACCGGGCCCGCCGGGACCTGACCGGGTTCGCGCTGCCCGAGATGGCGCGGGACTCCGGACTGCCCGGCGCGGTCTACCGGGACGGCCGCCCGCACTGGGTGCCGGACCTGGCCGCCGATGCCTCGTCGCCGCGCCGTCAGGCCGCCGCCCGGGTCGGCCTGCGGGTCGCGGTCGGTGTGCCGATCCGCAGTGGGCCCCAAGTGCTCGGCGCTCTCTGTGTCTTCGGTGACCGGGCCGAGAAGTCCGACACCACCCTGATCGGCCTGCTCTCCGGGCTGGCCGCGCATGTCGGGCAGTACCTGGAGCGGCGCCGCGCCGAGGAACTCGCCATCGACCTGGCCCGGACCAAGGACGAGTTCCTCACCCTGGTCACACATGAGCTGCGCAATCCGCTGGCCGTCATTCTCGGTACAATCGCCCTGCTCGACGACGACATCGCCGCCGCGGAACGGCACCGGCATCTAGGGATCATCGAGACCAGCGCGAAACGGCTCAGTGTGATGGCCGACGACCTGCTCGACCTGGCCCGGCTGGAGTCCGGCAGCCTGGAGATCCGGACGGCTGAGCTGGACCTGGCTGGACTGCTGCACGAGAGCATCACCTCCGCCGTGATCGCGGCCAGCGCCAAGGACCTCACCGTGCGGACCGACCTGCCGGCCCGGCTGCCGGTGACCGGCGATCCGGACCGGCTCCGGCAGGTGGCCGACAATCTGCTGGCCAACGCGGTCAAGTACACCCCGCGGGGCGGCACGATCACGGTCACCGCGGGCCCGGACGCGGACCGGCCCGGCTGGGTGACCTGGGCGGTGGCCGACACCGGCATCGGGATTCCGCCGGAGGAGCGGTCCCGGCTGTTCCGGCGTTTCTACCGGGCGTCGACGGCGGTGGCCGCCAAGATCCCCGGAACCGGGCTGGGCCTGGTCATCACCCGGACGATCATCGAGCGGCATCACGGCACGATCGCCGTGGCCGACACCGCCGGGCCCGGCACCACGTTCGTGGTCCGGCTGCCCCGGGAGCCGCTGACTCGTTAGGTCGGAAACTTTACCGAACCAAACATGAAAGACATTCATACCTTGCTGTACGGTTCGACAGCGTGTCCACCGAACCGATTTACGCCACCCCGACCCCTTCGTCCTGGTTGCCGCGCTCCGGGAAGGCGACCACGGTCCTCGTCGCCGGCCTGCTCACCGTGACGGTGCCGGTGCTGTACTTCCTGCTCACCGCGCTGGCGACGATCGTGTGCTTCGGCAGTGAATGCGACGACAGCGACGTGCTCTGGGCGCCGCCCGCAGTGCTCGTCGCGGTCCTGATGGCGGTGTCGCCGTTCGCGGCCGTCAACTTCGCGCAGCGGGGGCCGTCCGCGCCCACCGCGGCCCGTACGGCTCTGACCATCGCCGGGCACATCGTGATCGTCTGGGCGGTCACCGGCGCCGTGATGGCCTACTCGTTCGCCACCACCGGGATCCTGTGACCGTCTCACAGCAGGTGTGCAGGTAGCGCACGTATCTTCGGCGGCGAAGGGGACCGGCGACGGCCGCCGGCCACGGAGCGGGAGACGACTGTTGCATGGGTGGTATCACCGACTTGATCACCGAATGGGTCTTTCGCCTGGTTGACGGCCTCGGCGCGGTCGGCGTGGGATTGCTGCTCTTCCTGGAGACGGTGATCCCGCCGATCCCCTCGGAGCTGATCCTGCCGCTCGCCGGATTCCACGCGCGAGCCGGTGATCTCAACCTGATCGCCGTCTGGATCACCGCCACCATCGGCGCGGTCGCCGGTGCGCTGGTGCTCTACTACGTCGGCGCCCTGCTCGGCTACGACCGGCTGCACGCCCTCGCCGGGAAACGCTGGTTCGTGCTCGCCACCCGGGCGGACGTGGAGCGGGGTTACGCGCTCTTCGAGAAGTACGGCAGCTGGCTGGTCCTGGTGGCCCGCTGCATCCCGATCGTGCGGAGCCTGATCTCGCTGCCGGCCGGTGTCGCCCGCATGCCGCTGATCCGGTTCATCGTGTTCACCACGGTCGGCAGTGGCATCTGGAACGCCGCGCTGATCGGCGCGGGCTGGACGCTCGCCGACAACTGGGAGAGCGTCGAGGGCTACCTCAGCCCGCTCAGCAAGGTCGTGCTGGGCCTCGGGATCTCGTTCGTGATCTTCCTGGTGGTGCGCCGGGTGCTGGCCCGCCGCCGGGCCCTGGCTGCCGGGGTCGACCCGGCCGAGGCCGACGTGGACGGGCATGTGGCCGCGGACTTCGACGGGCTCGGCAGCCCGAACCACTACCCGACCCCACGGCACCCGGCCCGCGGCACGGCCCGGGTGCCCAGCGACCACCACTGACGGTCCACTTCTGTAGTGGGTTGGGGTGCGATCCGAACCCCAACCCACCACACAGTGCGGTCAGGCCACTGTCGGTGCCGGCTCGGTCGCTGGCCAGCAGCAGGACCAGGTCGGGGCCTCGTCCGGTTCGGTGAAACGGCCGGTGGCCGCGCCGGCGGCGGCCTGGTCGGACTGCTCAGAGGCCGTGCTGCGTACCGGAACTGCTCGGCCGTCAGCGACACCGACCGGTTGCGGTTGGCCGGGTTCTTGACGACCGGGAAGGTGACCCGCCGCGAGGGCAGCGGCAGCGGCAGCACCCCCTTGACCTGCGCGGCGTCGATCGCGACGGCCGCCGCGGCGAGGTCCTGGCCGAGGAGCTTCTGGGCGATCATGCCGCCGAACGAGTGCCCGATCGGGATCGGCTTGCTGTCCAGTGGATGAAGAGCACATGCGGGTTCGTCATGCCCGCAACGTAGGCCGTGCCGGTTGCGCTTCGTTCACGTCAGGTGACGGTATCGCGCGGAGCGCCAGTAACGACGGTCCGCGAGGTGGCCGGGGGCATCATGGCCGATCGGCAGGTGCTCCGGCATCGAAGAAGGACACCATGTCGCGGTATTCCCGGTCGGGGCGGTCGTCGGCGGACAGCCAGTCGGTCTCGCCGGTCTTCGACTCCCAGCCGGCCTGCCGTGCGGCGATCGCGGTGACGAAGTCGGCGGCCAGCTGTCCCGCTTCGTAGAGATCCTGGTCGGGGGCCTGTGAGCT
Organism: Actinoplanes derwentensis; assembly: GCF_900104725.1. NCBI lineage: Bacteria > Bacillati > Actinomycetota > Actinomycetes > Micromonosporales > Micromonosporaceae > Actinoplanes > Actinoplanes derwentensis. The sequence continues at coordinate 3,148,344 of NZ_LT629758.1, read as the reverse complement.
GGCGCCGACGATGACTCCGCGGACCTGTGCGGAGTGGCCGTACCGGAACGCGGCCCGCCCGCACAGATGCGGGTCGACCAGGACCGCCTCGCCGTAGTTGCGGCCCAGCCGCCGGTGGCCGCCGGCTTTGGCGGCGGCGTTGGGCAGGAAACGCTCGCTGTCCGGCCCGATCGTGATGGCACCCAGTACCGCCGAGGTGTTCGGGACCCAGGGGCCCGCGGTCGGGTCCAGGATGACGAACCCCATGGCGGCGCGCGGGTACGTCCCGGCCCGGTGGTGGTGTTCGATGCTGGCCGCGCGCCGCTGTCCGAGGTCCCGCAGCAGTTCGTCGAACTCGTCGCCGCCGAACAGATGGTCATAGGGGTTGTGGTGATGGTGTGCGCGCACGACCGTCATGACGGATCCTCCTGAATTCACCGGCCCGAATGGGAGGCGGGCCGTTTTCGCCAGGATCACAGCAGGCTGAATCAAGAACCACAATGTAACCTGGATCACTTGCCGATCCGCACACTCTTTGGCCTTGGGTTTCCTGGTTACCGGCCCTCGGTGCATCCACTGCGGAGGGTAACGGGGTTGTTCTGTTAAGAAACCTGTTGGTAGGGTCGTGCAAGTTGCAGAACATTGACGGGGGTCAGAGGGAATGCTTCACATCCAGGGTGCTGCGCGTCGGGCGTAGCCGGAACCCATCCCGCCCTCGGCGTCTGATCGCCGAGTGGCCTTCCACCAGCTGATACGCCTGGACACATCGCGGTGTCCCAGGTCGATTCCGCCTGCCCGGGTTCCGCCGGCGGCGTGTGAGTCATCTGTTTCGAGAAAGGGATCCGTCATGTCCGTTAGTGCCGGCACCGACCTGTCCAAAGAATTCCACCAGAACGGTTTCGCTGTTATTGACTCCATTCTCACGCCGGATGAGGTCGAAACGTACCGCGCTATTTACGACCGTTTCATCAGTGGCGATATCGAGAGTGGCGACAAGCGTTCCGACCTGGGATCGCACGTGCCCCGCAAGGACGCCGAAAGGGAGAACATCACGCAGATCATGTGGCCGTCCGACCTGTACAAGCAGCTGATCGAGATGCCGCTGCACGTCCGGGGACTGGCCATCGCCAAGGAGCTGATCGGCGACGACGCGATCCTCGACTTCGACATGCTGATCCACAAGGCCCCGCACAGCGGTGTCGCGACGCCCTGGCACCAGGACGCGGCGTACTGGATCGACCTGCCCGACAAGCGCGCCGTCTCCATCTGGGTGGCCCTCGACGAGGCCGTGCCGGACAACGGCTGCATGTGGTACGTCCGGGACTCGCACCGGCAGCCGCTGCGAGTCCACCGCCCGACCAGCGACGGCAGCAACATCGAATGTGACTGCTCCGAGGACGAGCCCGGCGCGACCGCGGTGCCGCTCTCGCCCGGTCAGGGTGCCGCCCACTCCGGCACCACACTGCACTACTCGCGGGGCAACACCACCGGGCTGCAGCGCCGGGCGTACATCCTCAACTACCGCCCGGCCTCGATGATCGCGCTCGAACGGGAACAGGGCATGGACCACGGCCTGGAGGACAACGAGCGCAAGGTCCGCAACGCCGACTTCGCCGAGAACTGAGGCACCGGTGACATCACGACAGCCCGTGACCCTGAGCGGAGCGGTGATGGCGCACCCGAAGCGCCTCGCCGAAGCCCAGCTCATCGCCGACGCCGACCCGGCGGGCCGGATCCTGGTCGTCACCGACCCCGATCCGTCCGGCCGTCCGACCGCCCTGCGCACCGCCCCGCTGACCTGGTCGTGTGTGCCGCCGGACGCCACCCACCACCTGGTGCTCCAGGACGACGTGGAGCTGGCCGACGGATTCTTCGACCACGCCGAGCGGGCGGCCGCGGCGGCGCCGGGCGAGGCGATCTCGTTCTACGCCGGATGGGAGGCCCGTAACGGCGCGGTGGCCCGGCTGGCCGCGCTGACCGGCGTGGAGTGGGCGTACACCCTGCAGGAGCACACGCCGTGCCAGGCGCTGATGCTGCCTGCCGAGGTCGCCCGCGGTTACGCCGCCTACCAGGAGGAACACGGCGACGGCTGGCCGTACGACGTGGTCGTGCAGCGTTACCTGAACGCCCGTGGCATCCCGGTGCGGTTCTGCACCCCGAGCACGGTCCAGCACACCGAACTGCCCAGCCTGGCCGGCAACAGCTACCACGGCTACCGGCAGGCCACCCTCTACACCGGCAAGGCGGGCGAACCGGAGTCGTACGACGCCGCCCGGTTCGACGTGGTGCCGTTCTACCAGTACGGCGACGCCCGCTGCGCCGTGCGGGACGGTGCGGACTGGGACTACGTCGAGACCGATCGCTACCTGAGCCGGATCGGCGTGCTGGACCGCTGCCTGGCCGGTTACGCGGCGGCGGCCACCGAGCTGCCCGGCCGGATCAGCCGGGCGGTCTGGCTGACCGCCTTCGCTATCGGCGCCGTCACCGCCGACGAACCCGAGCCGGACCCGTCGGTCGCCGCCGCGGTGATGGAGACCCTGGGGGCGGGCGGCCTGTGCGAGGAGTACACCGTCGACGAGCTGATCGCCCTGTCACACCCGGTCCGTGACCTGGCGCTGCAGGCGCTCCACCAGGGACGTCAGGACCCGGCACCCGCGGTGAGCCCACGGGTGGCCGTCACCGGCCCCGACCGGGACGCCGGCCGCCAACTGGCCGCGCTGCTGGGCGATCTCGGGTTCCGGGCGTCCTACGTGGCCGCCCCGGCCGACATCGGGGACACCGCTTCCGTGGTGCACCTCGGCAGCCCCGCCGAGGACGCGACATTGCTGGACGGCGTGCTCGCGGTGGCCGGCCGGCTCGTCTACCTCTCCTCCACCGCGGTCTACCGGGGTCTCGGGGCGGGACCGGCCACCGAGTCGTCGGTCACCGGTGAACCCGCCGATCCGGTGGCCCGGCAGTGGTGGCTCGCCGAACAACGCTGCCGGGACAGCGGGATCCCGGTCCAGGTCCTGCGGCTCGCCGCACCGGTCGGCCCGTACGCCCCGGACGGCACCACCCCACGGGAGTTCGTCCACCTGGCATGGACCCGCCAGCCGCTGCGGCTCAACCCGGACGGCGTGCACCACGTGCTGGACTACCGGGACATGGCCGGCGCGATCGGCGCCGTGCTGTCCGCCCCGGCGGCCCGGCCGGTGCTCAACGTGGCCTCGGCGACGTACGGCGAACAGGAACTGGCCGCTCTGCTGGCCGAGGCCTCCCGCAAGACGCCCTGGGAAACCGTCGACGGGCCCGCCGAGCACTGGGCTCTGGAGACCGGCCTGATCACCGCCGAGCTGCGGTGGCGGCCGACCGCGCCGATCTTCGAGGGCATGCGCGCCCTGGCCCAGTGGTACGCCTGCGACATCCACGGCGCCAACGACCACCGGATCTGACCCCACCGCCGGGGCGTCCTCGGGCGCCCCGGCACCACCCCCACGACTTTTCAGAGGAGTCTCATGTCCGGCATTGCGGGCTGGGTCGATTTCGTTCGGGACGTTTCCCCGGAGCTGGACGTCGCGCACGCCATGACCACCACCCTGGCACGGCGAGCCCCCGGCACCGGCACCGTCTGGTCCTTCGAGCACGCGGTGCTGGCCCATCGCGGACAGCCGGCCGCCGCGGCCGGTGAGCCGTCACCACACGCCGTGGTGACCTTCGCCGGACAGATCCACAACCGGGCCGAGATCCGGGCCCGTCTCGGAGCGTCCGGCGCCGGCGACCGGGAGCTGGTGCTGCGGGCCTACCTGGAGTGGGGGCCCGACCTGGCCGGTCACCTGCGCGGCACCTACGCCTTCGCGGTCTGGGACGTCCGCCGTCAGGAGTTGCTCCTGGTCCGGGACCAGATGGGCGTCAAGCCGCTGTTCTTCGCGCCCACTCCGGACGGGGTGATCTTCGGCTCCGAGCCCAAGGTCATCCTCGCGCATCCCGGTTTCCGGGCCGTCCTGGACACCGACGGGCTCCGCGACATCCTGTCCGTCGCCCGGGTGCCGGGCCACGCGATCTTCCGCGGCATGCGAGAGGTCAAACCCGGTCATGTCGTACGGGTGACCAGAGCCGGCCTGGACGAGCAGCCCTACTGGCGTCTCGCGGTCCGGGATCACCCCGACTCGCTGGACCGCACCATCGGCACCGTCCGGGAGATGCTGGAGAGCATCGTCGCCGAACGCCTCGCCGGCGACGCGCTGCCCTGTTCACTGCTCTCCGGCGGGCTCGACTCCAGCAGCCTGACCGCCCTGGCCGTTCAGGAGGCGAACCGGCAGGGCCGCGGCCCGCTGCTCTCCCTGGCCGTCAGCGACCGCGACCCGGCCCACGACTCGGGCGCGCCCGGCAACGACGACCACCTCTACGCCAGAATGCTCGCCGACCACGTCGGCACCGACCACCGTGAGCTGCCGCTGGACACCGGGCGGCTGCTCGACCCGCAGCTGCGGGCGTCGGTGCTGGCCGCCTACGACATCCCGATCAACAAGGGCGACCAGTACGCGTCGCTGCACCTGCTGTTCCGGACCGCCCGCGAGCACTCGCCCGCCGCGCTCTCCGGCGAACTCGGCGACGACGTGTTCGGCGGCTACAACTGGCTGCGGCTGCCCGAACTGGTCATGACCGACACGTTCCCGTGGGTCCACGAGGGCCGGCCGCGGTTCGCCGGCAACGACGTCGTCTTCGATCCGGCGCTGCTCGCCGGGCTCGACCTGGCCGGTTATGAATACGACTGTCACCGGGCGGCGCTCGCCGAGATCGCGGCCGGCGACCACCTCGACGACAAGACCGAGGCCCGGTTCCGGGAGGTCACCTATCTGGCGCACACCCGGCACTCGCGGGTCCTGTTCGATCGCCTCGACCGGCTCGGCATGGCGTCCGGGCTGGACGTGCGGATCCCGTTCGCCGATCCCCGGCTGGTCGACTACACCTTCAACATCCCCTGGGCGATGAAGAGTTTCGACGGCCGGGAGAAGAGCCTGCTGCGGGCGGCGATGAAGGACCTGCTGCCGGAGCCGGTGGCGAACCGGGTCAAGCTGCCCTACCCGAACCTGCGGGACCGGATCTACGACCAGGTGCTGCGCGAGCGGGTGGTGACGCTGGCCGGTGATCCGGCGAGCGCGATCGGCCCGCTGCTGTCGCAACGGTTCCTGAAGGACGTACGGGAAATCGGGGTGAAGGCTCTGGAAGGCGGCGTCAGCCGCGCCGTGCTGGAGACCGTGTTGCAAGTGGACAGCTGGATCAGCACCTATGGTGTCGAGCTGTCCCTCCAATAGCAAAGGAACTTTCCAGATGGCTGTGACCGACGCTCCGCCCGTGCGCCTGTGGAACCGCAACTTCACCCTGTACTTCACCGCCCGCATCATGTCGGTGCTGGGCGACACGATGGTTCCGGTCGCCCTGGCGGTCGCTATGCTCGGCCTCGGCTACGGCGTGAGCGGCATCGGCTACGCCCTCGGCGCCTGGATGGGAGCGTTCGCGCTCTTCGTCGTGTTCGGCGGGGTGTTCGCGGACCGCTTCCACCCCCGGCCCCAGATGATCGGCGCCGACGTGGTCCGCGCGGTGGTCCAGTTGGCCCTGGCCGCCTGGATCTGGGCCGGCGACACCCCACTGTGGTTCCTGATCGGCACCTCGCTGATCGGCGGTCTCGCGACAGCGATGTTCCAGCCCGGCCTGAACAGCCTGGTGCCGCAGGTCTCCACCGACGTGCAGAAGGCCAACGGGGTGGTCCGGGTCAGCCAGGGACTGGCCACCATGGCCGGCCCGGCGATCGGCGGCGTCCTGGTCGCCACCACGACACCGGCGGTGGCGTTCACCGTCGACGCCGCCACCTTCGTGATCAGCGGGATCTGCCTCGCCGCGCTGCGCCTGCCGGCGTTCACCGTCGACCGGTCCGGTTCGATGCTGGAGAACCTGCGGTTCGGCTGGGACGACTTCCGCTCCCGATCCTGGCTGTGGGCGGTCATCCTGATCTGGTGGGTGCTCGGCGTCTTCGTCTGGGGCCCGATCACCCCGGTCGGCGCGGTGTCGATCATCGGTGAGCACGGTAAGGCCGCGTTCGGGTACGCCGAGGCGGCCTTCGGCGCGGGCTCGGTGCTCGGCGCCCTGGTCGCGATCCGGATCCGGGCCACGCGCCCGTTGCTGGCCGGTGGCATCGCGATGTTCCTCTTCCCGCTGATGCCCCTGGCCGCGGCTCTGACCCCGTCGATCCCGCTGCTGCTGCTCGGCTACGCGGTGAGCGGGCTCGGCTGGGCGTTCTGGGGCGTGCAGTGGGCCACCACGATCCAGACCCAGATCCCGGCCGACCGGCTCAACCGCGTCTCCGCGTACGAGATCGCCGGGTCGATCCTGGCCGTCCCCCTCGGCCAGGTCATCTCCGGCCCGGCCACCCACCTGCTCGGCGTCCGGCCGCTGTTGCTGCTGGCGACCGTGATGAGTCTCGGCTGCGCCATCGCCCTGCTGCTGGTGGCACCCATCCGGCGGCTGCGGGCCGTCTCACCCTAGAAGTGGAGTCAGCACATGCGGTATTGGATGACTGTCATCGGCACCGGCTACCTCGGCATCACCCACGCCGCCTGCATGGCCGACCTGGGCTACGAGGTGCTCGGGCTGGACATCGACGAGGACAAGGTCCGCCAGCTCAACGCGGGTGAACTACCCATCTACGAGGCCGGGCTGGGTGAACTGCTGCGCCGCGGGCTGGACAGCGGGCGACTGCGGTTCACCACGTCGTACGCCGAGGCCGCCGGGTTCGGTGACGTGCACTTCCTGTGCCTCGGCACCCCGCAGAAGCCGGGGGAGTACCGGGCCGACGTCTCGCAGCTCGACGCGGCGATCGAGGCCCTGGCACCGCACCTGGTCAAGGACTGCCTGGTCGTCGGGAAGTCCACGGTCCCGGTCGGCACCGCGGAACGACTGGCCGACCGGCTGGCCGAACTCGCCCCGGCCGGGGTGCGGACCGACCTGGCGTGGAACCCGGAGTTCCTCCGCGAGGGCTTCGCCGTGCAGGACACCCTGCGCCCGGACCGCATCGTGCTCGGGGTCCGCAACCGGCGCGCCGAGATGATCCTGCGGGAGGTGTACTCGCCCCTCGGCGACATCCCGACCGTGACGGTCGGCTTCACCACCGCCGAACTGGTCAAGGTCGCCGCCAACGCGTTCCTGGCCACCAAGATCTCCTTCATCAACGCGATGGCCGAGGTCTGCGAGGCCACCGGCGGGGACGTGGTCCAACTCTCCCGGGCGCTGTCGTACGACACCCGGATCGGCGGCCGTTTCCTGCACCCGGGCGTCGGGTTCGGTGGCGGCTGCCTGCCCAAGGACATCCGGGCGTTCATGGCGCGCGCCGACGAACTGGGCGCCGGCCGTGCGCTGGCCTTCCTCGAGGAGGTCGACGCGATCAACACCAGGCGCCGGACCAGGGTCGCCGCCCTGGCCCGGCAGCTGCTCGGCGGCTCGATCGACGGTGCCCGGGTGGCGGTGCTCGGCGCCGCGTTCAAGCCGGACTCCGACGACATCCGGGACTCGCCGGCCCTCGACGTGGCCACCGCGATCGACCGGGAGGGCGGGCTGGTCTCGGTCTACGACCCGGCCGCACTCGACAACGCCCGCAAGAAGTACCCCGCCCTGAACTACGCCGAGTCCGCGCTCGACGCGGCCACCGGGGCGACGGTGGTCCTGCTGCTCACCGAATGGACCGAGTTCACCGAGCTCGACCCGGAGGTGCTCGGCGCGGTCGTCGCCCGGCGCAACATCGTCGACGGCCGCAACGTGCTCGACCCGGACGTCTGGCGCGACGCCGGCTGGCAGTACCGGGCGCCGGGCCGTCCCTGACCGTCCCACGCTGTGACTTCGGCCGCTGTCACAGCGTGCTGTCAGGGTGCGGCGGCTAATTTTGCCGCGTGACGATCACCGACTCGCCGACCGCTCCACCCGTGGTGTCTCCGGCCGGACGCCGAGTCGCGGTGTCCGTCATCATCTGGCTGCTGCTGATCCCCGGCGCACTCTGGCTGGCCGGCCGGGTGTTCGGGCTGGAGCGCGGCGCCCTGATCATGCTGTTCGCGGGCACCCCGTTCGTGGCGGCGTGGACCCTGGTCCCGTTGCTCGCCGCGCTGGCCGCCCGGCGCTGGGCGGCCGCCGCGGTGGCCGGGGCGGTCGCCGTCGGGATGGCCGTCTGCGTGCTGCCGCGGGCGCTGCCGGACCTGGACAAAGGCCCCACCGAGGGGATCGCGTTGCGGGTGCTGACGATCAACATGTTGTACGGGGAGGCCGACGCGGCCCAGATCGTCCAGCTGGTCCGCGACGGTGACGTGGCAGTGCTCGCCGTGCAGGAGTTCACCCCGCGCGGCGAGGCCTCACTGAAAGCGGCCGGGATCGGTGACCTGCTGCCGCATCAGCAGCTCACCGCCGCCCGCGACGCCGGTGGCTCGGGTCTCTACTCGCGCTATCCGATGCTGTCCCAGTCGACCCGGGACAACGACGGCGGATTCCAGCAGGCCACCGCGACGATCCAGCCCGACGGCGCCGCCCCTGTCTACCTGGAGTCGGTGCACCCGCTCGCCCCGGCCGGGCCGGACATGTACGACGGCTGGCGTGCCGACCTCCGTGAGCAGCCGGCCGCCGGTGGCGACGGCCCGGTGAAGATCCTGCTCGGCGACTTCAACGCCACCCTCGACCACGCGCCGCTGCGGGACCTGATCGACACCGGTTACCGGGACGCCGCCGCCACCGTCGGCAAGGGCCTGGTCCCGAGCTGGCCCGCTTTCAACGGCGGCAAGGGCCTGGTCACCATCGACCACGTGCTGGTCGACGAGCGGATCGGCGTGCGTGCCGTCGCGGTGCACAGCGTGACCGATTCCGACCACCGGGCGGTCTTCGCGTCGCTGACGGTTCCAGCCGCGTCCTAGCTGTTGTGCGGCCGCCTCGCGACCACGAACAGGTGGGTGGTCGGCCAGTCGAGCGGCTGCGCCCGCTCGTCGGTCAGCGACGCGACCGGGGCGATCCGGTTGTCGATGATCCAGTCGTTGCGGATCGGGGTGGACGCCGGGTCCAGGACGAAACCGGCCTCGGCGAGGAGTTCGCCCCACTCGGCGAAGGACAGCCCGCAGAACTGTTCCTTCGTCTCGGACAGCCAGTTGTCCACGTAGTCCTTGCGGGTCAGGAAGTCCATCGCCGGGCCCAGCTCGATGCGGACCGTCTGGTCGTCGACCGCTTCGAAGTCGAACGGGAAGGCGAAGTCGACGGCGAACTGGTCCAGCCGGGCCCGGGTCGAGAGGCCGCTCACGTATCCGCGGACCTCCTCGGGGTCGAGGTCACGCCGGGGTCCGGCCGGATTGTCGCCGTCGTCGGTGGCCAGCCGGAGCAGCACCTTCTGCCCGCGGTCGTCCGGGCCGCACACGTCACTGTTGATCCAGACTCCGCCCGGTGCGGTGTGGTCGAAGATGCGCCGGGCGAACTGCAGCAACGACTCGCGCTGACGGCCGTACGACCAGATCTCATGGGTCAGGGCGAAGGTCAGGGTGGTGTCCACCGAACGGTCCGTGAAGATCGCGCCGCCGAGGACGTTGCGCTGGTAGAAGTAGACGTTGGCGTTGCGGAAGACACCCTGCGCCTTCTTGTGCAGGCATTCCTGGTAGAGGTGCCGGGCCACCTCGACGCCGATCAGGTCGCTCTCGTGCAGGCCCGGCTCACGGTCGGCCAGTTCCAGCAGCGACCCGGCGCCGCAGCCGATGTCCACGATCCGGCCCGGCCGCACGTGCCGGCGGACCGCCGCCCACTTGCGCTCCGCGGCGTCGGCGAACGCCTCCACGTACGTCCGGTAGTCGCGGGTCGCCGTCAGACCGCCCTCGTCACCGACCAGCGGATCGTTGACCACCGTCCGGACCGCGTCGACCAGGCGGTACCGCTCGAAGACGTCGATCGTCGCCGGGTGCGCCAGCTCGCGCCACGACACGTCCCCGGCGGCCAGGCGCAGCAGCACGTCGAACGGCCGCTCCGGCGTCACCGGCAGCAACGGCTCGGCCTCGACCAGGGCGATCGGGAAGCCCAGCCGCTCGTACAGTTTCGCCACCTCGGGTGTCGAACAGGCGACCACGGTGTCCGCCGGGGTCAGCTCGATCCCGGTGGCCACCGCGATGCTCTTCAGCGTGACCTCGGCGAACGTGTCGGTGGGCGCGGCGTCGAAGATCGGCACGACCAGCGAACGCAACCCGCTGAGCAGGCTGAACCGCTCGATGGCGGCTTCCCGGCGGTGGTACGGCACCGGATTGCGCCGGGTGTTGTCGTGATTGGCCGACGTGACGGCCCACACGATGGTGGTCCGGCCGGTGGCGGCGAGCCGGTTCAGGTACTCCGCCTGGAAGCGGGTCAGCAGGTGGTGGCGCCCGGGGAACAGTACGAAGCGCTCGCTGTTGATCACCCGCTCGATCATACCGGCGAAGCACGGATGCGGAATGCGGCTTTTGCCTAGGATCGGGCCATGAGGTATACGGCGGCAGCATTGATCGGTGTCATCGCGGCGAGTCTGATGTCCACCCCGGCCTCAGCGGGCACTTCAGCGGGCACCTCAGCGGTGCCGACCGCGGTCACCACGCTCACCGCGCCCACGGCGATGGCCGCCGCCAACGGGAGACTCTTCGTCTCCGACGGCAACACCGTCGCCGTGCTGGACACCACCACCCTGGCCGAGGCCGGGCGCTGGGCGACCAGCCCGTGCCCGGTCCACCTGGCGTTCGCCGGCACCCGCCTGTTCTACGGATTCGGCTGCCCCACCAATGGCACACCCGGCCTCGGCTCCGTCGACGCCACCGCCGGGACCGGCCCGTACCAGGCGCCTACTTCCACGACAAGTCCGACGTGATCGCCACCCTCACCGTCGCCGCGCCGGTGGCCGGCCGGAGCGTCACGACCGTGCAGACCTCGAAGTTCACCCTGGCCTCGGGCACCGAACAGTTCACCCTGATCGAGGCGGCGAGCGGAGTCCAGTTCCGGTTCGCCGCCGCCTTCGCCGGTGACACCTACGGGAAGGCCTCGTCGGGCACCTCGGCCGCGGTGATCATCAAATAGCCTTTCTAGACTCGGGGGCATGGGTATCGACTTCGCCCCATCGAACAGATCGGGTCTAGGGATCGAGTGGGAGGTCGCCTGCGTCGACCGGCGTAGCGGCGAACTCACCGCGGCCGCACCCGACCTGCTCCGACAGCTCGGCCCGGCGGACACCTTCCCGCACGTGACCGGGGAACTGCTCACCAACACCGTCGAGATCGTCAGCGCGCCGCACCACCGGGTCCGGGACGCGGTCGCCGACCTCACCCGGCTCGCCGAGCGGGTCGCCACCATCGCCGAACCACGGGGCGTCGACCTGATGTCGTCCGGCACCCACCCGTTCAGCCAGTGGTTCCGCCAGCAGGTGACCCCCGGCAAACCGCGCTACGACACCCTGATCGACCGGACCCGCTGGTGGGGCCGGCAGATGATGATCTGGGGCGTGCACGTCCACGTCGGCGTCGAGGACCACCGCAAAGTGCTGCCGATCATCGACGGCCTGCTCACCTACCTGCCACACTTCCAGGCCCTCAGCGCGTCCAGCCCGTTCTGGGCGGGGGAGACCACCGGGTACGCCTCCAACCGCGCCCTGACGTTCCAGCAGCTGCCGACGGCCGGGCTGCCGCCGCAGTTCACCGACTGGGCGCAGTACGAGGCGATGGTCGCCGACCTGCAGCACACCGGCGTGATCGAGGAACTGAACGAACTGCGCTGGGACATCCGCCCGTCACCGGTGTGGGGCACGATCGAGGTGCGGACCTTCGACGGCATCCCCACCGCGCGGGAGATCGGCTCCCTCGCCGCGCTGACCCAGTGCCTGGTGGAGTACTTCTCCGCCGAACTCGACGCCGGCCGGGCCGTACCGAGGCTCCAGCCGTGGTTCGTCCGGGAGAACAAATGGCGCGCCGCGCGGTACGGGATGGACGCGATCATCATCCAGAACGCGGTCGGCGACGAAGAACTCGTCACCAAGGACCTCGACGACCTGCTGCGGCGGCTGGCGCCGATCGCCGAGTCGCTGGACTGCACGGCCGAGTTGGAGGGCCTGCGCGACATCGTCACCCACGGCGCCAGTTACCAGCGTCAGTTGCGGACCGCCGCGGCCAGCGACGGCAGCCTCAAAGCGGTGGTGTCCGCCCTGGTCCGGGAGATGCGCGACGACCGTTTCAGTTGACGAAACGACCTGCCGTCCCGCCGTAAAGTTCCCGTCAACAACCCACCACTAGCGTTTCCACCATGTCGTTCGAACCACTCCCGGACCGGCTCGCCAGATCCTGGGCCGATGCCATCCGCCGGCTGGCCGCCGCGAGCCTGAAGGGCTGGCACACCGAGCGGGGTACGACCGGTGCGGTCGTCATCGGGGCCGCGGCGCCCGCACTGAACGTCGCCTACGCGCTGGCTCCCGACCCGGACCTGAGCACACTGGACGAGATGGCCGCCACCGTCGCCCGGCAAGGGCTGCCGTGGTCGATCGTGGTGCGCGAGGCCGCAGCCGGGGTGGCGGCGTCGGTGGCGGCCCGGCACGGGCTGACCGAGTGTCACGCGATGCCGGTGATGGCCTGCCCCGCCGCGGATGCCGTGCTGACCGTGGACCGCGCGAGTGCCGGCCGGGTGGAGCGGGCCGGCGCGGAGGCCGCCGATGTCTACATCGCGACGATGGCGGCCGGGTTCGGGGCTCCCGTCGAAGTGTTCGACCTGGTGATGGGCGGGGAGGTGCTCGACGCGCCGGGCTTCGCCGGATACCTGGCGGGCTCGGCCGCGACCGGGCTGGGCGTGCAGGGCGACGGCGTGATCGGGCTGTACAACGTCACCGTCGTCCCGTCGCGGCGTGGCGAAGGGCTGGGCCGGGCGATGACGGTCCGGGCGCTGGCCGACGGTTTCGCCGCCGGCGCCGAGATCGCCTATCTGATGCCGTCGGTCGAGGGCCGCCCGCTGTACGAGTCGATCGGCTTCAGTGACGTCGAGACGTGGGCCATGTTCAGCCATGACTGACCTGACCCCCGGCACCCACAGTCACACCTCCGCCGGCACCCGGCAGGTCTACCACGTCGCCGGGACCGGGCCGGTGATGATCGCGCACTCCGGCGGACCCGGCGTCGAGCACTCCTACCTGCGCTCGCCACAGCTCGAAGCCCACTTCACCATGGTCTATGTGGAGCCGGCCGGCACCGGGGCGTCCGGGCCGCTGCCCGAGGACGCGACGTATGTGGACACCTATGTCGCGATGCTCCGGAGTCTGGTCCGGCATCTCGGTGTGTCACCGGTGCATCTGCTCGGGCACTCGCACGGCGGTGTCGTGGCCCAGCGGTTCGCCATACGGTATCCCGGGAAGGTCGCGGGGCTCGTCCTCTACAGCTCGACACCGGTGACCGACGCGGCGTTCTGGGAAGCCGGTGCGGTGCAGGCGGAGGCGCATCCACGGCGTTTCCCGGCCGTTCCCGAGGCCGCCGAGACGGCTGCCGCCATGGCGCAGCCGTTCACCGACCGGAGTCATGAGGGCCGGAGCGCTCGGATGGCGGCGGTCCTGCCTGTCTACTTCGCCGACTACTGGGGCCGGCAGGCCGAGTTCGCGTCGCTGCGCGCCGGCATCCGCGCGTGGCCGACCGACTTCGACTCGACCGAGATCGACTACCGGTCCGAGCTGCCGTCGATCGCCGCGCGGACCGTGGTCCTCACCGGCCGGCACGACTTCGTGTGCGGTCCGGTCTGGGCCGAGATGCTGCACAAAGGCATCGCCGGCTCGCGGCTGACGATCCTCGAGGACAGCGGCCATTTCGGCCACATCGAGGAGCCGGCCCGCTTCACCGAGGCAGTCCTCTGGTTGCTGCGAGATCCACCGCCCGGTCCGCCCGGTCCGCCCGGTCCGCCCGGTCCGCCCGGTCCGCCCGGTCCGCCCGGTCCGCCCGGTCCGCCCGGTCCGCCCGGTCCGCCCGGTCCGCCCGGTCCGGGCGGCCGGTCGTTGGCGGTCTCCGGTGTCGAGCCGGACGGCCGGTCATTGCCGGTGTCCGCGTACGAGCCGGGCGATCAGCGGTTGCCGGACTCTGCGGATGAGTCGTTCTACCAGTTGTTGCGGGATTCTTTGGGGGAGGAGTGGGGCGGGTTGTCGCGGGATTTTGCGGAGGAGATCCGTGGTGCCTTCCGGCGTGGCGATGACGCCGGGGTGATGCTGCTGGCCGAAGCGGAACTGCAGCGGGCAGCGGGGCCGCCGGACGGCCGGGTGGAGGCGCTGTATGCGACGGCGCGTGTCGCCCTCCGTGCCGGAGACCTGGTCCTGGCCGACGAGCGGGCCCGGGCGGCGCTGGACGTCGCGGTGAAGTCCGGCGACCGGCGGCTGGAGGAGCGGCCCCGGCATGTGCTCGCCGCCGTGGCCCGGCTCTCCGGTGACTACACGTTGGCCCGCGAGCGGTATTCGGCCAGCATCGCGCTCAACGAGGAACTGGGGCAGCCGGAGCAGGTGAACTCCGAGTCGTACAACCTGGCCTTCGTCGAACTGCACCTGGGCGACCTGACCCGGGCCCGGGAGTTGCTCACCGAGTGCCGGGCCCGGGTGTTCGCCGAGGGTTGGCAATCGTTCGTGCCGTACCTGGCGATCGGCTACGCCGCGATGGCCTCAGCCGACGGGGACCACCCCCGGACGGCGCGAATGGTCGGTTACGCGGACAGCGCGTTCGCTGCCGCCGGCCAGGTACCCGACCCCGACGACGCGGTGGAACTGTCCCGAGCCCGAACCACGGCGCAATCAGCACTGGGCGACGACCAGTTCGCCTTCGACTACGCGAGTGGCGCGGTCCTGGAACCCGACTGGGGCAGCTGGCCCGTGATCTGACCGATCACCTGACGGGCGGTCGCGGTCAGCCCGGCCGCCCACAGGCTTGGTTTTGCGGGCGTCACGGTCGTGGAACCCGGCTGCGCTGGTGACCCGCGGGCTCGGCTATTCGGGTGGTGCGGGAACCCGACCAGGCGGGTGACCCGTGGGCGGTCCGCGCGCAGGTTCGGTTATGCGGGTGGCTTGGTCATAAGCCGGGCCGGGTGAGTCTCGAGGATCCGGTGGATGTTGGTGTGCGTCAGGGCCTGTTCCTGGCGCATACCCTGCTTCTCGAAGATCTTCAGGGCTGAGGAGAGCAGGTCCAACGCCTCCTCGGAGGCGCCGAGTGACCATCGTGCACCCGCCAGGCTGCGCAGCAGGTGTGCCTCGCCGACCGGGTCCCGGCTCTCGCGAGTGGCCGGCAGCGCGGACCGCATCACGTCCTCCCAATCCTTGAAACGGCCGGTGACCTGCAGATACTGCTGCATGCTGATCGCCAGCCGCCAGGCCACCGGCCCGTCCGCCAGCCGAACCGCCTCGGCCAGCGCCTCCCGCTGCCCGTCGAACCAGGCGAGCGCCTGCGCATAGGTCTGCGGCCGTTCGGCGTGGACACCGACGATCTGTTCCGGGCCCTGCGGCCGTACGGCGCGGTTGTCGGCGATCCGATTCGGGCTCTGCGGCCGCTCGGAGTGGGCGTTACCGGTCTGTTCGTGGGTCTGCGTCCGAGCGGGGTGGGTGCTGGCTGCTGGGGGTGTCGGCATGATCGGCGGTCGGCTCGGGGACAGGATCGCCTGCGCGTGGAGGCTGCTGTGCAAGTAGTAGCGCAGCAGCCGGTCCACCGCCGCCCGGTGCTCGTCCGGGCCCTCGATGGTGTGGAAGAGCTCGTCGGCGTACGCCTTCACCAGCACATGTGTCGTGAAACGACCGTCGTCGTGTTCGTCCAGCAGAGCCGCCTCGGTCAGCTCGTCCAGGTCGGCGCGGGTCCGGTCCGGGGTGTCGCCGGACAGGCCGGCACAGGCGCCGGCGGTGACACCCGCGCCGAATGCCACCGACAGCAACCGGAACAGCCGAGCTGCGCCACTGCTGAGCTGCCGGTACGACCAAGAGAAGGCAGTCCGCGGGTCGGGTGTGCCGCTGCCTGCGGTGAACACGCCCAGCCGTCGCGCGCCGTCCCGAAGGTCCGCGGCGACGGAATCCAGCGACAGCGCCGGGCGAGCGGTCAGCCGGGCGGCCAGAACCGCCAGCGCCAGCGGCAGCCGTCCGCACAACTCGATGATCTCGTCGATGTCCCCACGGTCATCAGGCAGGTGCCCGAGGCCCTCAGCCAGACGGCCGGGGTCGGCAGGCACCCGTCTGCGGTCACCAGGCTGACCGCCGGGGCCGTCAGACAGGTGTCCGGGCTTGCCATGCAGGCGGCCGGGGGCGTTGGCCAGCCGGCCGGGGGCGCGGGGAAGGTGCCTGCGGTCGGCGGGCAGGCGTCGCCGTAGCAGTTGCTGGGCCGTGGCCAGGTCCGGCAACTCGGTTCGCAGCAGGTGTGCGCCCTCCAGAGCGGCGAGGCCCAGCAGCGGACGGCGGCTGGTCAGCAGTACCAGGCTCTGGGCCGAGTTGGGCAGCAGCGGGCGGACCTGCGCCGGGTCGCGCACGTTGTCCAGCAGCACCAGGATCCGGCGGCCGGCGGTCAGACTGCGGTAGGCGCCGACCCGGGTGTCGAACGTGCCGGGAATCCGGGCGTACGGGATTCCCAGCCCGTACAGCAGTGACCGCAACGCGTCACCGGCCCGGAGGCTCTCGTCGGCCCGGTCGCCTTGAAGATCCAGGTACAGCTGACCGTCCGGGAACCGGTCGGCACACCGGTGCGCGAAATGGACGGCGAGGGTCGATTTGCCGACGCCACCCATCCCGTCCAGCGCAATGATCAATGGAGCCTCCTGGCGAGCCTCGTCGACCAGGGCGCCCAGGGTGGCGAGTTCGGCTGTCCGCCCTACGAACACCGGCAGGTCGGGAGGTAACTGCGCCGGACGTACGCCGGTGTCGCCGTTCTGGGTCGACACCCTGCCGGGAGGCGACTGGGCCGGGCGTCTCTCGGTGTCGCCGTCCTGGGTCAGCACCTTTCGGTGGGCGTCCTGCAAGGTCTGGCCCGGGTCGATGCCCAGGTCCTCGGCGAGGCGCCCGCGAATCGTCTGGTAGACGGCCAGGGCCTCCGCCTGCTGCCCGGCGGTGGCGAGGGCCGTGATCAGCTCGGTGTACACCGCCTCGTTGAGGGGGTTCAGTTCGGCGGCGAGCCGCAACGGCGCCAGCACCGACGACGGCCGCCGTGACCGGATGGCGAGGCCCGCCGCCTCGATCGCCGCTTCGCAGAACTCACTGTCGATCGCCGCGAACACGGCCGACGCTCCGACGCTGTCAGCCAGCGACCCACCGGAGAGCCCGTGACAGAGCCGCAGAGCGTTCGCATAACGAACCAGTGGATCATCGACGCCGTCTGGATCCACGCCCGGGGCTGCACCGGTTGCGTCGTGCCTGTTCTGGCCCGTGTCCAGCCCACCCAGGGCTGCGCTGTGCCCGTCCTGGTCCGTGTTCAGCCCGATCTGGGGTGCATCGTGCCCGATCTGGCGTGCGTGGTGCCTGGTCTGGGGTGTGTGGTGCCTGGTCTGGTCCGGGTCGAGACTGGCCCGGGGCGCGTTGTGGCCGCTTCGGATCGCGTCGTGCCCGGTTTGGGGTGTGTGGTGCCTGCCCTGCGTCGTGCCGAGACCTGATCGGAATGCGTCGTGCCTGGTCTGGACCGGGCCGGGATCGGCCTGGGCGGCGATGACGCCGGCTCGGGCTGCGGTGACCTCGGCTCGGAAGGCGGACAGGTCGAGGACTTCTGGACCGGCGGTGAAGCGGTAGCCGCCGGCGTCGCGCTGCAGGTAGGTGCCGGGCATGCGGAGGGGAAGGCTGGGTTCGAGCAGGCGGCGGAGGACGCCGATGTACTTGTGGACGACGTTGACCGCGCTCGGCGGGGCGGCCGGGCCCCAGATCAGTGCCACCAGATCGGTCATGGTGACCGGCTGGCCCACCCGTGCCAACAGCAGGGCCAGTAGGCAGCGCTGCTGGCGGGGGCCGGTGTCGATCTCGGTGCCGTCTCGCCACACCCGTAACGGGCCCATGATCTGCAGGTGGAGCGCGGGACTCGGGCTCACCATGCGAGGCCGTCTCCGCCGGCGGGGCCGTGGAGTTGTCGCTGTCGGCTGCCGCTCGTGAACTCTGCCAGCACGTGCACGAACCGTTCCGTCTCCTCCACGTGTGCGAAACGGCCGCTGTTCTCGAAGATCGCGACACTGGCCTCGGGCATCGCGGCCCGCAACGTCGCGGCGGCGGGCGGGCCGAAGACGAAGTCGTGGGCCCCGGCGAGGATCAGGGTGGGCACGGTGATCGAGGACAGCTCCCGGCGCAGGTCGAAGGCGGCGAAGTCAGCTGCCGGGCGTGGCCAGCACCGCACTTGCGCCACCATCGGGGCGAACTCGATCCGCCGGTGCTCCCAATGGGCGAAATGCGACGGAAGGATCTCACGCAACCGGCGCGTCGCGGCGTCAACGTCGTACTCGCCGGTGTCGGCGGCACTCGTGCCGGTGCCGCTGTTGGCTGCGCCCGTGTCGCCCGAGTAATCGCCATTTGCTCCGTGTTCGGCCGCGCCCGTGGGGTTGTCGAGGGTGTCGCGATGCAGGTTCCAGCGGGCCTGCGCCAGCATCTGCGCGTCCGCCGCCGGACCGGTGGAATAGAGGACGAGGCCGGCCAGGCCGTCCGGGTCGGTCAGCGCGTAACTCTGTGCGATGAATCCGCCGTGCCCGTGGCCGAGCACGAAGACCGGCTCGTCGTCGAAGGCCCGCACCACCGCGTCCAGGTGCCGCACGTAAGTAGCCAAGTCATACCGCACCCCGCGTGGCAGGGCGCTGGAGTCGCCGGTGCCGGCCGGCTCGACGTAGATCATCGTGTGGTCCCGCTCGGCCAGCGGCATCCGCAGGTAGCTCCAGTGCATGCCGGGCCCCGCCGGGTGCGCCACACAGCGAGGGCCGCGACCACGGACGTGACAGACCAGCGACAGGTCACCGGTTCGCACCACGCGCCTGCTCTCCGACCTCGGATTCATGACGCTGATCGTCGCAGAAGCGAGTTTACTGATTCTTGATCCGGGTGGATCGAGGGCGATAGGGGTTGGCCTTGCCGCCCGGCAACACGCATATTGGGTGGCGTGACGGTGTCGGAGGATCATCAACCGGATACGGAGTGGCGGCGCTTGGCGCTGGCCGCACTCCGCAGGTCGGGCACGGCTGGCGACGACGCCGGTCCGGAACAGGTCGCGGAGCTGCTCGCCGCCCAGACCTATGACGGGCTGCGGATCCCGGCGCTGCAGACGGCCGGTAGTGCGGACCTGCCGCCGACCGGACTGCCCGGCCGGTTTCCGTTCGTGCGGGGCGCCCGGGCCGCCGGTGGGCTGATCGGTGGGTGGGATGTCCGCCAGCGGCACACCGACGCGAACCACAAAGAGGTTCGTGAGGCCGCGCTCGCCGATCTGGAGAACGGTGCCACCTCGCTCTGGCTGCGGGTCGGTGACGGCGCCTTGCCTCTGGAGGCCTTGCCGGACGCCCTGGACGGCATCCATCTCGATCTCGCGGCCGTGGTCCTGGACTCCGGCGACGCCTTCGCCGCAGCCGGCCCAGCATGGTTCACCCTGCTGGAGGCCCGCGGTGCCGGGACGACTCGCGCTGCCGGGAAGGCTCGTGGTGGGTTCGGTGCTGACCCGTTGGGCTGGCGGGCCCGGACCGGTGACCCGAGCGGACTGGCCGGAGCGCTGCGGGATGCCGCGGTGCTGGCCGCCCGATGCACGGCTCAGGCTCCGGGGCTGCGGGCGATCACCGTCGACGCCACGATCTACCACGATGCCGGTGGTTCCGAGGCGGAGGAGCTGGGCTGTGCGGTGGCGGCCGGGGTCGGCTACCTGCGGGCGCTCACCGGGGCGGGCCTGACCGTGGTGCAGGCTCTGGACCAGTTGGAGTTCCGGTTCGCGGCGACCGCCGACCAGTTCGCCACCATCGCGAAGCTGCGGGCGGCCCGCCGGGTGTGGGCCCGGGTCGCCGAGATCTGTGGTGTGCCGGGGGCGGGTGGGCAGCGCCAGCACGCGGTGACCTCGGCGGCGATGATGACCGCCCGGGACCCGTGGGTGAACCTGCTGCGCACCACGGTCGCCGCGTTCGCCGCGGGAGTGGGCGGGGCCGACGCGGTGACGGTGCTGCCGTTCGATCATCGGCTCGGCCGGCCGGACGGGTTCGCCCGGCGGCTGGCCCGTAACACCCAGATCCTGCTCGTCGAGGAGGCGCATGTGGCGCGGGTGGCGGACCCGGCCGGCGGCTCCTGGTATGTGGAGCGGTACACCGACGAGCTGGCCCGTGCCGCGTGGGACTGGTTCACCACTGTCGAACGTGCCGGTGGGCTCGCCGCCGCTCTGGACAGCGGACTGGTCGCCGACCGTCTCGCCGCTACCTGGCAGCGACGGCGGGAGAACCTCGCGCATCGCCGTGACCCGATCACCGGTGTGAGCGAGTTCCCGAACCTGGACGAGAAGCCGCTGCAGCGGCGCCCGGCCGTGGTGCCGGCCGGGGGTGGCCTGCCTCGGCATCATTACGCGGAGGAGTTCGAGCGTCTGCGGGACCGCAGTGCGGGCCATGAGCCCACGGTTCTGCTGGTCCCGATCGGTTCCCCGGCGGCGTCCGGTCAGCGCGTCACGTTCGCCACCAACCTGTTCGCCGCTGGTGGCATCGCGGTCACCACCGCCCGCGACGAGAACCCGCCCGGCGACGAGAAGCGGCCCGGCGAGGAGAAGAACCCGCCCGGCGACGTGCAACGGCGCGAGAAGCCGCCCGGCGTCGTCTGTCTGTGCGGTTCGGACCGGGACTACGCCGAGCGGGCCGACGCCGTGGCCGAGGAGTGGCGGGCGGCCGGAGCGACCCGGGTCCTGATCGCCGGCCGTGGTGACATCCGGGTCGGCGGGGACGCCATCGCCGTTCTGACCAGCACGCTCGCCGACTTGGGAGTACCGCAGTGATCCCCGATTTCTCCACCGCCGAGCTGACCTCCACCGCGGCGGAAGGTCCGGATGGCGGTCCGGACGGCCGAGCGGAGTGGCAGGCCGCGGTGCTCGCCGAGACCGGGCACACCCCCGACGAGTTGACCTGGCACACGCCCGAGGGCATCGCCGTACCGCCGCTGTTCTCCGGTGTTGATCTTGAGGGTTTGGGTGATCTGGACGGCTATCCGGGTCTCGCGCCGTACCTGCGTGGTCCGTACCCGACGATGTACGTCAACCAGCCGTGGACGGTCCGGCAGTACGCCGGGTTCTCGACCGCGGAGGAGTCGAACGCGTTCTACCGCCGCAACCTGGCCGCCGGGCAGAAGGGCCTGTCGGTGGCGTTCGACCTGCCCACCCACCGTGGTTACGACTCCGACCACCCGCGGGTGACCGGTGACGTCGGGATGGCGGGGGTGGCGATCGACTCGATCTACGACATGCGCCGCCTGTTCGAGGGCATCCCCCTGGACCGGATGAGCGTGTCGATGACGATGAACGGCGCGGTGCTGCCGGTGCTCGCGCTCTACATCGTCGCCGCCGAGGAGCAGGGTGTCGCGCCGGAGAAACTGTCCGGCACGATCCAGAACGACATCCTCAAGGAGTTCATGGTCCGCAACACCTACATCTATCCGCCGGCGCCGTCGATGCGGATCATCTCGGACATCTTCGCGTTCACCTCGCAGCGGATGCCCCGCTTCAACTCGATCTCGATCTCCGGCTACCACCTGCAGGAAGCCGGTGCCTCCGCCGACCTGGAGCTGGCCTACACCCTGGCCGACGGCGTGGAATACCTGCGTGCGGGGCGTAAGGCGGGCCTCGACATCGACGCGTTCGCGCCCCGGCTGTCGTTCTTCTGGGGCGTCGGCATGAACTTCTTCATGGAGGTCGCCAAACTGCGGGCCGGCCGGCTGCTCTGGGCTGAACTGGTGAGCGAGTTCGCGCCGAAGGATCCGCGGTCGACCAGCCTGCGGGCGCACTGCCAGACCTCCGGCTGGTCGCTGACCGCCCAGGACGTCTACAACAACGTGATGCGTACGTGTGTCGAGGCGATGGCCGCGACCCAGGGGCACACCCAGTCGCTGCACACCAACGCCCTCGACGAGGCCCTGGCTCTGCCGACCGACTTCTCCGCCCGGATCGCCCGTAACACCCAGCTGCTGCTGCAGCAGGAGTCCGGCACCACCCGGGCGATCGACCCGTGGGGCGGCAGTGCCTACGTGGAGCGCCTCACCCGGGACCTGGCGGCTCGCGCGCGGGAGCACATCGCCGAGGTCGAGGCGGCCGGTGGGATGGCCCGGGCGATCGACGAGGGCATCCCGAAACTGCGGGTGGAGGAGGCCGCCGCCCGGGTCCAGGCCCGCATCGACTCGGGCCGGCAGACCGTCATCGGCGTCAACAAGTACCGTCCGGACGCCGACGAGCCGATCGACGTTCTCAAGATCGACAACGCGGCGGTACGGGCGGGCCAGGTCGAGCGGCTGCGCCTGCTGCGGGCCGAGCGTGATCAGGACGCCTGCACGTCCGCACTGGACGCGCTGACCCGAGCCGCGGCCGACGGTGACGGGAACCTGCTGGCCCTGGCGGTCGACGCGGCCCGGGCGAAGGCGACCGTCGGCGAGATCTCCGCGGCCCTGGAGCGGGTGTACGGACGGCACGTCGCCCAGATCCGTACGATCTCCGGGGTCTACCGGAAGGAGGCCGGCGTGGTGACCAACATCGAGCAGGCCCGTGCGGCCACCGCCGTGTTCGCCGAGGCGGAGGGCCGCCAGCCGCGGATCCTGGTGGCCAAGATGGGCCAGGACGGCCACGACCGCGGTCAGAAGGTGATCGCCACCGCCTTCGCCGACCTCGGTTTCGACGTGGACGTCGGCCCGCTGTTCGCCACCCCGGCCGAGGTCGCCCGGCAGGCCGTCGAAGCCGACGTGCACATCGTCGGCGTCAACTCCCTCGCGGCCGGCCACCTCACCCTGGTGCCCGCGCTCCGGGACGAACTCGCCGCTCAGGGCCGGTCCGACATCATGATCATCGCGGGTGGGGTGATTCCGCCGCAGGACCACGACGCGCTGCGCGCCGCCGGTGCCGCCGCGATCTTCGGGCCCGGAACCGTCCTCGCCGAGGCCGCGCTCGGTCTGCTCAGCGACCTGTCCGCCCGGCTCGGCCACCCGGGATGACCCCCGAGACGATCGCCGCCGGGGTGCGGTCCCGCATCCCGGCCTGGGTGGCCCGCGCCATCACCCTGGTCGAGTCCACCCGGGCCGACCACCAGATCCGGGCACAGGAACTGCTCGCCCTGCTCACCCCGGACGCCGGCCGATCCCACCGGATCGGCATCAGCGGGGTGCCCGGCGTCGGCAAGTCCACCTTCATCGACACGCTCGGCAGCGACCTCACCGCTGCCGGGCACCGGGTCGCGGTGCTCGCCGTCGACCCGTCGTCGGTGCGTACCGGCGGCAGCATCCTCGGCGACAAGACCCGGATGGCCCGGCTCGCCGCCGACCCGGCCGCCTACGTCCGGCCGTCACCGACCAGCGGCACCCTGGGCGGTGTCGCGAAGACCACCCGTGAGGCGATCGTCGTGGTGGAGGCCGCCGGGTACGACGTGGTGATCGTGGAGACGGTCGGCGTGGGCCAGTCCGAGACCACCGTCGCCGGCATGGTCGACACCTTCCTGTTCCTCGCCCTGGCCCGCGCGGGCGACCAGCTCCAGGGCATCAAGAAAGGCATCCTGGAACTCGCCGACGTCATCGCCGTCAACAAAGCCGACGGCCCGCACGTCGTCGAGGCGAAACGCGCAGCCCGGGACCTGTCCGGCGCGCTGCGGATGCTCGACGACGGCGGTGGCTGGGTGACACCCGTCCTGACGTGCAGTGCCCTGGAGGAGACCGGCGTCGACGAGGTGTGGGCCCAGCTGGCCGCGCACCGCGCGCAGACGGACATCGCCGGGAGGCGGCGGGCCCAGCAGGCGGACTGGATGTGGGCGATGGCCCGGCAAGCCGTGCTGACCCGCTTCGAAACCCACCCGGCGGTACGGGCCACCGCCGGTGACGTACGGCAACGGGTCCTGGACGGGTCCCTCACTCCGGCCCAGGCCGTCCAGGAACTGCTCGCCTCGTACGATCGCGCCTCAGCACTCCCGCAGGCCACCCGGGGATCACTGCCCTTCGGAGCATGACGGCGTGTTCGCGGCCTTCATCTTGGCAGCGACGCCACCATCAAGGCCATCGGCTTCTCCCTGGCCGTCGGCGTCGTCGTGGACGCGTTCATCGTCCGCATGACACTGGTCCCCGCGGTGTTGCACCTGTTGGGCCGCAGCGCATGGTGGCTTCCGCGGTGGCTGGACCGGGCCCTGCCGGACGTGGACATCGAAGGCGCCGGCCTGGCCCGGCCCGGCGGCGCCCACCTGCACCTGCACGCCGGCGACGTCAGGAGCGCGGCCGACGCCGACCGCGGTCCCGACCCCGCCGACACCCCGAGATCCCACGTAGCCCAGGGGCCCCGGCACCGGCGTTGAAGAGATCCCCGGCCCTTCGGGTCAGCCGTCCTTGCGGCCCTGCCAGCGGAACGTGGTCAGGCACAGGGCCAGGCCGCCCAGGCACCAGGCGGTGAGTACCAGGGCGATGCGGCCGTGTTCCCAGGTGCCGGCCGCCTCCAAGGAGGCCGCGGAGTCCGGTAGGAACACCGAGCGGAAGCCCTGCGCCATCCATTTGAGCGGGAACACCGCGCCGAACTGCTGCAACGGCTCCGGCAGGGCGCTCAGCGGCACGATGAAGATGCCGGAGACGAACTGGAGGATCAGGAACGGCAGGTTGACGATCGGTGCCGCGGCCCGGACCGAGCGGGGGATGCTGCTGATGGCGGTGCCCAGCAGCGCGCAGCCGATGACGCCGAGGAGGAAGACCCAGGTGAAGGTGGCCCAGCGGGTGGCGTCCGAGGGCAGCGGCAGGTCGTAGAAGCCCACCCCGACCGCCAGCACGATCACTACTTCGGCTGCGGCGGTGACCAGGACCAGCACGACCTTGCCGACGAAGTAGGCGACCGGCGGCATCGGCACGCCGCGCAGCCGTTTCAGGGTGCCGTCCTCGCGGTCGCTGGTGATGCTGGTGGCGAGGTTGACGAAGCAGGTCGAACCGACACCTGCCGCGATCATGCCGGCGACCAGGAGCTGGCTGGCCGGGATGCCGAGGCCGGCGATCTGCCGGTCGAAGATCGAGCCGAGCAGCACCAGGAGGACGACGGGGAACGCGAACGTGAACACCATGGCGGTGCGTTCGCGGAAGAACTGGCGCAGTTCGACGCCGGCGCGGGCCGCGCAGAGAGACGCGACCGAGGGTTCGCGCAGGGACGCGACCGAGGGTTCGCGCGGGGTGGTCGCGGTGGTCATCGCGGGCTTCCGATCAGGTCGAGGTAGACGTCTTCGAGGGTGGGCCGGTGCACGGCCAGGTGCGGGATCTCCGCGCTGTCACCGAAACGGGCGGCGATGTCCCGTACCGCCGCGGTGGGCTCTTTGGTGTGCAGACTCTGGGTGGCGCCGTTCTCGAGCCAGGTCACCTCGGCCTCGGCCGTCGAGCGGCCGCCCAGCTCGGCGGGGGTGTCGACGGCCAGCACCCGGCCGGCGTTGATCACGCCCACCCGGTCGGCCAGGGTCTCCGCCTCGTCGAGGTAGTGGGTGGTGAGCAGGATGGTGGTGCCGTCCTGCTCGGACAGCAGCCGGATCAGTGCCCAGAACTGACGGCGGGCCTCCGGGTCGAAACCGGTCGTCGGTTCGTCCAGGAACAGCAGGCGGGGCCGGCCGATCACCCCGATGGCGACGTCGACCCGGCGGCGCTGGCCGCCGGAGAGAGTCCGCACCTTGGCGCCGGCCTTGGCGGTCAGGCCGACCAGTTCGATCACCTCGTCGACCGGGCGTGGGCCGGGGTAGTAGCGGGCGAAGTGCCGGACGGTCTCGGCCACCGTCATGTCGGCCATGTCGGAGGCGTTCTGCAGCACCAGCCCGATGCCGTACCGCCAGCGCCGGGAGGCCCGTTGCGGGTCCTCGCCGAGCACCCGGACCTCACCGGAGTCCCGTTTGCGGAAGCCTTCGAGGATCTCGACGGTGGTCGTCTTGCCGGCGCCGTTGGGCCCGAGCAGGGCGAAGATCTCACCTTCGGCGATGTCCAGGTCGACACCGTCGACGGCGGGGGAGCCGTGGTAGCTCTTGCGGAGGTCGCGTACACGTACTGCTTCTGTCACGGGTCAGGTCTCCTGGAGTCGGGGTGGTTCAGGGGTGGGCGGCCCGGCCGGGCGTGGTTACGCTGCGGCCGTGAGCACCCCGGGCCTGTACGCCATCAGCGACCTGCACGTCTCCTATCCCGAGAATCGGCTGATCACCGAGGGGATCCGGCCGGTTCATGACGGTGACTGGCTGATCGTGGCCGGTGACGTGGGCGAGATCTTCGAGGACGTGGTGCGGACCCTGGAACTGCTGGCCGGCCGGTTCGCCAAGGTGATCTGGTCGCCGGGCAATCACGAACTGTGGACGATGAAGGACGATCCGGTGCGGGCCCGTGGTGTGGAGCGCTACCGGCTGCTGGTCGAACAATGCCGCCGGCTCGGTGTGGTCACCCCGGAGGACGAGTTCCCGGTGTGGACGGGTGCCGGTGGACCGGCGGTGGTCGCGCCGCTGTTCCTGCTCTACGACTACACCTT
The DNA here is from genome assembly GCF_900104725.1 of Actinoplanes derwentensis. Classification (NCBI taxonomy): domain Bacteria; kingdom Bacillati; phylum Actinomycetota; class Actinomycetes; order Micromonosporales; family Micromonosporaceae; genus Actinoplanes; species Actinoplanes derwentensis. The sequence goes on along the minus strand of NZ_LT629758.1, from coordinate 3,121,708 downwards.
CCGGATGCCGGGACTGGAGACCAAACAGGCGTCGCTGGCCCGGGCGTACGAGGTGGGTGTGGTGTGCACCGACGAGTTCATGCTGCACCCGGACCCGTACGCCAGCCGCGAGGACTGGTGCCGGGCCCGGGTCGAGGAGACCGGCCGCCGTCTCGACGCCGTCGACGAGTCCCTGCCGACCGTGCTGATCAACCACTGGCCGCTGGTCCGGGAACCGACGCGCATTCTGTGGAAGCCCGAATTCGCCCAGTGGTGCGGGACCGAGCTGACCGCGGACTGGCACGTGCGGTACCGGGCCACCGCGGCCGTCTACGGTCACCTGCACATTCCCCGGACTACCTGGTACGACGGCGTCCGCTTCGTGGAGGTGTCGCTCGGCTACCCGCGGGAGTGGCGCCATCGGGGCACCACGCCGGGCACCCCGCGGCTGGTGCTGGGCTGAACCCGGGTCAGGCCACATTGCTGAGCCGAGGACCGAGTTTGATCAGCAGGTCGGCCCGGCGGGCCACGTTGAGCTTGCGGTAGATCTTCGTCAGATGCTGCTCCACGGTGCTCACCGTGACGAACAGTTTGGTGGCGATCTGCCGGTTGGTGCTGCCCTGCGCGGCCAGCATGGCGACCCGCCGTTCGGCGTCGCTGAGCGAGTTGAAGGCCTCGGCGTCGGTCTCGTCGGCGGTCTCGCCCGCCAGGTCGTCGATGTCCGGCATCAGCCGTCCGCGCAGCGCGTCCGCCCGGCATTCACCGGCCAGGTCGTACGCCCGGCGCATGGTCATCCGGGCCCGCTGGAAGTCGCCGAGCGCCCGCTGCGCCTCACCCAGATCGGCCAGGGTGTGCGCCAGTTCCAGGCGGTCGCCGCAGGCTCGCAGGATCTCCGCGCCCTCCCGCAGCAGTGACGGCCGCTGTGCCAGCGGCACCGTGGCGGCCAGCACCCGCAGGGTCGCCGCCCGGGCCCGGTTCGGCTCCGGTGACAGCTGGGTGAGCTGACCCTCGGCCAGGGCCCGCGCCTGTTCCGGCTGGTTGAGCCGCAGGTACGCGTGGGCGGCGTCGACCCGCCACGGTGCGAGCGACGGCAGGTCGAGGTTCCAGCGGGCGGTCAGGTCCCAGCAGGAGATGAAGTCGTCGAGGGCGGCCTGCGCGCGATTGCGGGCCAGGTACAGGCTGCCGCGGGCGCGCAGGAAGGCCAGCGCCCACACGGTGTCGAACATGCTGTCCGGCACCGGGTCGTCGAGCAGCCGGCCGGCCTCGTCGAGCCGGCCGCGGGCGACGTGCGCCATGATCAGGGTGCTGAGGGGGTAGCCGATCGCCGGGCCCCAACTGTCCCGCGACACCATGGCCAGGGCGGCCTCGGCGGAGTGTTCGGCCTCCGCCGGGCGGCCGGAGCGCAGCGCGATGTCGGCCCGGGTGGCCAGCAGCTGGGCCTGCCAGATCGGGGCGGCGTGCGCCATGGCCTGTGCGAGCAGGCGCTCGGTCCACAGTGACGCCGTCTCGAGGTGGTCGCAGTGGACGAGGACGGTGAGCGCGGCGGCGATGATCGTCTGGTTGCGGCCGGCCAGCGGGGAACGTTGCAGGGCCTGTTCGGCGGCGAGGACGGCGGCGAGGCTGGGACCTTTGGCCAGGGTGTCGAGGGCGTGTGCCATCGGGTCGGCGAGGTTCGCGGTCTCGGCGGTGCGGCCGGTGGGGGCCGGATCGGTGTCGTCGTGCCGGAGCAGGCCGGGGCAGGTGAAGCGGATCCAGGCCTTGAGGAGCCGGATCTCCGGCCGGAGCGTGTCGCCGGTGATCCCGTCGAGCAGCTCGACCACTTCGGTGGTACGCCCGAGCCACAGCAGGTAGTGCGCGAGGACCAGCCGGTCGGCCGCGGTGAGGTGCCCGGCCCGGGCGTCGGCCATCAGCTGGTCGAGCCGGTGCTCCGCACAGCCGGGGCCGCTGCGCCATTCGGCCCGGAGCAGGGCGACCCGCAGTTCGGCCCGGCTCCGGTCGTCGGGGGCCCCGTCGTGGGCCAGGCGCAGCAGCCCCACCGCTGTCATGTTGTCGCCGGCGGCGAGCAGGCTCTCGACGGCGGCCCGCAGCACCGGACCGGACCACTCGGGCGCCTGCCCGGCGGCCAGCAGATGCCGGCCGACCGAGAGCGGCGCCGATCCACGTTCGTAGAGCAGGTGCGCCGCCCGGAGGTGCAGGCTCGTCAGGGCGGCCGGTGGGAGCTGGTCGAGGACGGCCTGCCGGGCGCCGGGGTGCGGCAGGCCGGCGCCGGTGACCAGCCCGGCGTTCTCCAGGGCGGTGAGTGCCCGGCTGGCGGCCGCGGTGTCGACCGAGGCTAGCCGGGCGATGGTGAGCGCGTCGGCCGGTGGGGTTCCGTCGAACAGGGCGGCGGCGGCCAGGACCCGGCGCAGTTCCGGGGCGCAGCGTTCGACGTAGCGGCGCAGCGCCGTGGCGTACATGTGTCCCGGCTGGACCTGGCCGTTGCGGTCCAGGTAGGGGGTGCCGGAGGTGCGCAGGTCGTAGATCAGGGTGCGGGTCAGCATCGGGTTGCCGCCGGAGGCCGAAGTGCAGGCGCGCACCAGTGCCTCGTCGGGCCGGCCGCCCAGGATGCCGGTGAGCATCTCGCCGACGCCGTGCCGGGTCAGCGCCGGCAGTGTCAGCTGGTCCTCGGCGGCCAGTTCCATGAACTCGGCGTACAGCTGCGGGTCGGTGGGTTCGACGAGGTCGCCGCCGGTCACCGCGACCAGGATGCGGGAGCTGCGCAGGCGCCGGACCAGGTAGAGCAGGCAGTGCAGGGACAGCGGGTCGACGTGGTGCAGGTCGTCGACGGTCACCAGGATCGGGGTGTGCTCGGCGGCCATGATCAGGTCGGCGGTGGCGGTGGCGAGGATGCCGGCCAGGCGGGGGCCGACCACCATGCGGCCGCGGCCGTGGCGTACCGCCGCCTCGTGGATCTCCCGGACGAGTTCGGCTTTGCCGGTCTTGAGGTACGGCAGATCGTGGCCGAACTGGTTGACCAGGCTCAGCGGCAGTTCGCGTTCGTTGCGGGCGCCGGTGCCGCGCAGCACGGTGAAGCCGGTGTGGTGCGCCTGATCCGCGAAGGCACGGAGCAGGGTTGACTTGCCGCTGACCATCGAACCGGTGGTGGCGAGGACTCCGCCCCGGCCGGCGACCGCGCCGGCCAGTGCCTCCGTGAAGGCGGCGAGTTGTCCCTCTCGTTCGACGAACATGCGTTGCTTCTCCTCGAAGTCACCCCCCGTTTTCCATGACTCTCATCGGCGTATGCCTACGTTGCACAGGTCGAAAAGAATGGTATTCCGGGTGGGATTCTGAACCGTTTAACCTGCGTTGATCAACGCGGCGAGTATGGCACCGGGCAGGGGCGGCCAGCAATGAAAGGAAGCGTTAACAATCGTCGCTGACGGCCTGGCTAAATGGGGCAATTATCATCAAACCCGGCAACATGCGATCACCTTATATCTGGACGAAGCACTCTATACGTTCGCGCTTATAAGCGTCGCTGGCCTGCGAAAACAACACGTACGGTAAAAGTTCGTGTTGTCTCCGTCTCTTTTGTGTGGGAAGTTAACAGATTCTTTCCGGAAACCGACTGGAACCTGAATCGGGAATGCCGGACTAGGGGGTGTCCTGGGGTATGGCGCATCCGCTTAATTCCATAGTGTCCAGCGCGGTCCCGGACGAACCGATGAACAACGAGGAAGAGGCGGCGTGGAGGAAAACGGAGCGGGTGAGGTCTGGCAGCTTCCGGTGGACCGTTCGCAGGCGCCCGCGCGCGAACCCGGCCCGATCGACCTGCGCCGCAACTTCCTGCAGGCCGCCTACAGCGGCATCCCGACCTTCATGGGCCTGCCGGTCTGCCTGGAACCGGCGGACCTGCGCGCCGGTGGCGTCGACGTCGCTGTCCTCGGCGTGCCGCTGGACTCGTCGTCCGGTCACCGGGGTGCCGCTTACGGTCCCCGCGCCCTGCGCTCCGACGAACGCTACCTGTTCAACACGCCCGAGCTGATGATCAGTGCCAGCACTCGGGTCAGTCCGTTCCAGCAGCTCAAGGTGGTCGACTACGGGGACGCCGCGATCGACATCTTCAGCGTGGAGAAGTCGCTGCCCTCGATCGCCGGCACCGTCAAGGAGGTCGCCGAGACCGGAGCCGTGCCGGTGATCCTCGGCGGCGACCACTCGCTGATGATCGCCAGCGTCGGCGCGCTGGCCGACCTGTACGGCCCGGACAAGGTTGGCGTCGTCCACTTCGACGCTCACCCCGACTGTCACGAGCACATCTTCGGTCACCGCATCACCCACGGCACGCCGATCTGGCGGCTGATCGAGGAGAAGAAGATCCCCGGCAAGAACTTCGTGCAGGTCGGGCTGCGCACCCCGACCGGGCCGGATGACCAGCTGTTCAACTGGATGCGGCGGCAGGGACTGCGGACCCACTTCATGGTCGAGATCGAACGCAAGGGCTTCACCGCCGTTCTCGACAAGGTCATCGAGGAGATCCAGGACGGCCCCGAGTTCGTCTACCTGTCACTCGACATCGACGTCCTGGACCCCGCGTACGCCCCCGGCACCGGCACCCCGGAACCCGGCGGCCTGACACCTCGCGAACTCTTTCCGGCCTTCCGGCGGATCTGTGCCGAGACCAACGTCATCGGCATCGACGTGGTGGAGGTCGCCCCGCACCTGGACCCCGGCTACACCACCACGATGAATGCCCGCCGCGCCATCTTCGAGGGCCTGACCGGCCTGGCCATGCGCAAGGCCGGGATGGTCAGCGCCGACTACGTCAACCCGATCGCCTCCGGCCAGCTGAAGTTCCCGCTGACCTGAGCCCTGGAAAGGCCCCGCCGATGACGGCCACTGTCTACGCGCCCGACTCCGCCCAGACCCTCGCCGACGTGGAACGCGCCGCCACCGCGGTCGCCGCCGTCCTCACCGATCGTGGAGTCCGGCCCGGCACCCGGGTGCTGTTCAAAGCCGGCAACTCGGCCGCCTGGGTCACCGTCCTGCTCGGCCTGGCCCGGGCCGGTGCCTCCATCGTGCTGCTCGACCAGCAGGACAAGGCCGAGGAGACCACCCGGATCCACCGGCTGACCCGGGCCGCCCTGACGATCGTCGACGATGACTCGGTGCCGCCGGACGACGGCGAGACGCTGTACGTCTACCAGCTGCTGGCCGAGGCCGCCGCCCGGCCCGCGCCGGTCCTGGACGGTCCCCTCGACCTGGACGAGTGGCGGGCACTGCCGGACGGCCTGATCATGTGGTCGTCCGGGTCGACCGGCGTCCCCAAGGGCATCGTCAAGACCGGCGCGGACTTCCTGCGCAACCTGGAACGCAACGCCGTCCAGATCGGTCACCGGCCGGACGACGTACTGCTCCCGCTGCTGCCCTTCTCCCACCAGTACGGCCTGTCGATGGTCCTGATCGCCTGGCTGGTCCGGTGCTCGCTGGTGGTCGCCCCGTACCGGCGGATCGACCGGGCGCTGCGGATGGCCGGCCAGACCGGGGCCACCGTGATCGACGCGACCCCGGCCAGCTACCGGACCATCCACAACCTGGTCTCCCGGCGCCCCGACCCGCTGGCCGACCTGCGCCACGTCCGGCTCTACTGCAGCGGCGCCGCGCCCCTGGACCCGACCCTGTCCGAGCGTTACGTCGCCCTGTGCGGCAAGCCGCTACTGGACAGTTACGGCAGCACCGAACTCGGCAACGTCGCCTTCGCCACCGCCGAGAACCCGATCGCCACCGGGCAACCGGTCGACGGCATGGGCGTCCGGATCGTCGACGACGCCGGGCAGCCCGTGGAAGCCGGGCGGATCGGCGAGATCGAGGTGGACTCGCCGGATCTGATGCGGGGCTACCTCGGCGAGGACGGCGAAGTGGAACCGGCCCCGCGCACCTGGCGGCGCACCGGTGACCTGGGCCGGCTCGACGCACACGGCAACCTGTTCGTGGCCGGGCGCAAACTGGCCGTGCGGCGGATGGGGTACACGCTCTACCCGGAACTGATCGAGGCCCGGATGGCCGAGGCCGGCTGCTCCACCAAGGTCATCGCCACTCCGGACGAGCGCCGCGGCAGCTCCCTCACCTTCTTCGTCGAGGACGAGGACGGCGCGGACGTCGCCTACTGGCGGGCCCGCATCGACGCGGTGCTCCCGGCGTACGAGCAGCCCAACAAGGTCGTCGTGCTGCCCCGGCTGCCCCTCAACCGCAACGGCAAACCCGACCGCGCCGCCCTGGAGTCCCTGGCATGACCAGCGCCATCGTCTTCCCCGCTCTCTCCCCGGTCCGGCGACGAGACCTCGGGACATTCCTGATGATCTCGCCGTACGCCCGGCAGCGGCTCGCTGAAGCCGACGACACCCTCGGGTACCACCTCGCCGACGCCCTCGCCGACGCGCCGGAGGACGACTACTCACCACCGGTACAGGTCGCGGTGCTGCTCGCCTGCCTCGCCCTGGCCGACTGGGCGCAACAGGAACTCGGCGCCGACCCGGCGTACTGCGCCGGCCCCAGCTTCGGCGAACGGGCCGCCCTGAGCTGGACCGGAGCGCTCCCGGCGGCCGACACGGTGCGCCTGGTGGACGAGATCGCCCGTACCGAACAGGAGTATTTCGCCACCGAACACCGCGACGTCGTCACCCACTCGTTCACCCGCGTGCCCGAACTCGGCGAACTGCTGGCCGGGCTGGCCTGGTACGAGATCTCCGGTCGGCTGGACACCGACTTCCACATGGTGACGCTGCGGGAGGACGAGCTGGACGGGTTCAAAGCGGCGATCAGCGACGCCGGCGGCTACTCCCTCTACACGATGCGCCCGCCCGCACACGCCGCCCTGTTCACCGGAGTCCGGGACCGCATGGAGCAGGTGTACGCCCGGTACGAGCTGGCGGCCCCCCGCGTCCCGATCATCTCGTACCACGACGGCGCCGAGATCACCGAGCCCGATGCGCTGCGTACCGCCCTGCTCGACGGTTTCGTCCGGCCGATCCGCTGGCTGGACACCATCCAGGGCTTGCGCGACCGGGGTGTGGACCGGCTGTGGATCGCCGGGCCCGACACGATGCTCGCCAAACTGCGGGGCACCACCGCCGCCTTCGACGTCGAACTCTGCGACCTGCGGCGCGCCCTGGTCCGCCCGCGCCGCTGACGCTTTTCCCGACGCCCGGGAGCATTACCTGGCTTCACCCGCGCCGCGCACGGAGCCGGAGTAAATTGATCAGGGCATACTTCGACGCCGATCCGGAACCGGTCAGCGATGCCGGACGGGTGAATTCCCGCCTCGCGGGCCCGTTACCCGATCGTGGTCATCGGCGTTACGGCAATGGTGCGCCGTAAGGTGGTCACGATCCGCCCCGGGGCCGATGGGCCGGAACAGTCACGAGCATTCAGGAGACGTCATGATTCAGTGGGCCTGTTCGACCGCTTACCGCCTCGCCCGCCGCACCGGTGAAGGCGGAAGTTAGGGAATTCCCACGGTCGCCCATCCCACGAGGACCGTCGCCAGCACGACCAGGACCGCCGATACCGTGAGTGCCGCCGCGAGCAGCCTGGCAGGCCCGATGACAGTGGTCAGGCGGAACGCGAAGTTGCCGCCCTCGCCGGTCGAATCGGCTAGATGATCCTTCGGTCTGGGACGTGAGAACCCCGGTCTCGACATGGCCGATCCTCCGCATGGTGATCGATAGAGCGTGATGTAACCATCCGCAGAATGCCCAGAGAATCGCCATCAGGCAAGGGCTGCCGAATAACCTCAGCCCACCGTAAGAGGCCGTTCTCGGACAGCGCACAAAAGACCCTCGACCGAGTCGCATCACCCGCTAGAGTATTTCCCCCTCTCCAACTGCTGGGCATCATTGGTGACTCAGACAGCCAGGGGGGCCGGGACCGATGTCATCGCCGCTACCCGATCGAGAGAGAACGCATCGCTGGAGGACACCGGTCGCCGTGGCGGGCTTTTTCGCCGCCTCGCTTCTCGGCATCGTCGCCGACATCGCCGAACTGGGTGTCGTTCCCACGCTGCTGGCTCGCGGACTGCTGATCGCGGTCGTACTCACCGGCCTGGTCGTTCTCGCCGTCAAGATCTGGCAGGTCTACTACGAGGCGAAGGTGCGCGAATTGCGCAAACAGGTGGCGGTCGAGGCGGAGCGGGTGACCCTCGTCCGTGCCGCGCACCAGCGCTGCCTGGAGGCCATCGAACGGATCAGTGAACGCGAACGCCCGCTGTACTCCGAGACCCTCGAAGTCACCATCAACATCGGGACGGACGACGAATCGGACCTCATCGTCGAGCGCCGGGTCACCACTCCCGAACCGCTGGTGACCAACCGGACGATGCGCCCGATCGTTCCGATGCACGGTGAACAGATCGCCACCCTCGAGGCGATCGGCTTCCGGGCCTACCGGGCCGACGGCGAGATAACGCTGATCCCGGTGCGTGAACAGATCAACAAACTGAAGGTATGGCTGGTCTTCGACCCGCCGATCCACACGAAGACCGAGTGGCGGGTCGAGTACCGCCCCAAGGAACTGTGGGGACCGTTCCGCCGCCGCGGATTCGACACCCTGCACTGGGACGACCGGTTGCAGACCGCCAACGGTGCGCCGTCCGCCTTCACCAGCTTCACCGCGATCTTCCGGTTTCCGCCGAGCACCCAGCAGCCGACGGTCAAGGAACAGAACGGGTACGGGCAACTGATGGGCTTCGAACAGAAGTCCGACCGGACATGGGAGGTCACCTGGCGCGACGATCAGCCGGCCGGGCGCCGCTACGGCTGGGATTTCGCGCAACCCGGAGGGGGCGTGCCGCGACAGTGAACAGCGCGACCGGACCGGGATCAGAGCGGCAGGTCCACCGGCGCGATGGTGTCGAAGGCGTCACCCGGGCCCGGATTGGTGGCCGGGGTGACGCCGCCCAAGTGGTTCAGGACACCCCAGACCGCGTTCAGAGCCGTCGTCACCGCGCCCTCGGCGAAACCGCCGGTCCAGGAGACGTCGTCGCCGGCCAGGAACACCCCGCGCTGGTGGGACGGCAGGCCACGCTGCATGAAGTGGGTGTAGAGACGGCGCTGGTAGCGGTAGTGGCCGGGCAGGTTCGCCTTGAACGCGCCCATGAAGTTCGGCTCGGTCTCCCACGTCACCGTCACCGGCGCGGCGATGACCCGGCTCCGGATGTCCGTACCCGGATAGATCCGGCCCAGATGGCGCAGCATCACGTCCAGACGGGCGGCCGGTGGCAGCGCGGCCGTCTTCAGCGAGTCGTCGTTCCACGTGTAGGACAGGCACATCACCCCGGGCTCGGCCGGCCCGCCGTCGAACAGGTAGACCCCGCGCGGTGACCGGTCGGTGAGTGTCATACCCATCGCCGGACGGCCGGTGCGGTGGTCGACATCGGTCCAGAACGGCCTGTCGACCAGGGCGAACAACTTCGAAGCACCCATGTAGTGGGTACGTTCCACAGCGGTCCACACGTCGGTGGTGAACAGGTCCTCGGCCGTGTCGATCCGGTTCAGCAGCAGGCGCACCTGGGGCGTGAGCACCACCGCCGGGAACTCGCCGCTCCCGTCGACGGCGTCCACCCGGAATCCACCGGCGCCGCGGGAGATCCGGGCGACGGCCGGTCGCGGCCCACCGGGATGCAGCGCGGCCAGCGAGGTGCCGGCCGGCCAGTGCGCCATCCGGTCCGGCGCGTGGTCCCAGAGCCGCAACGGCAACTGCTGAGCGCCCTCGGCCAGAGTCAGATGCCGGTCGTCGGCCCCGGTGTAGACGACCCGCAGGATCTCCAACATCGAGTTGGGGAAATCGGTGTCCCAGCCGCCGGTACCGAACCCGACCTGGCCGAAGATCTCCCGGTGCCGGAACGAGGCGAACGCGGGGGAGGCGGCCAGGAAACCGTAGAACGACTGGTCGTCCAGCAGCGGCACCAGACGGTTCCACAGGGCCTTGAGCGTCGGGGTGTCCCGGCGGCGGATCGCCGACTCCACCGCGCTGAAGTCGGCACCCTCCTCCAGAAGCTTCGCCCACGCGTCGGCGACCTCCTGATACACCGTCGGCAGATCGTCGGCGTCCCGGGCGAAGTGCCGTTCGCCGTTGACGTCCACGACGGTGTAGGGGGTGGCCGGGGCGAGCGGATTGGGGAACGGGCGGGTGCTGAGCCCGGCCAGGCCGATGTAGTGGAACAGCGTGGTGGCCGCCGGCGGGAACCGCATCGCCCCCAGTTCGGCGATCGCCCCCGGATGCCCGGGAAAGGACACCGACCGCATCCGCCCGCCCAGTTGCTCGGCTTCGAACACCACCGGGCGCAGCCCCAGGCGCATCAGCTCGTAAGCGGCGACGATCCCGGCGATCCCTCCGCCGACGACCGCCACCGAGGTGCCGAGCCGGTCGGCCGGCAGCATGCCGAGACCGTCCGGGTGGGCCAGCCAGCGGTCGTACCCGAACGGGAAGTCCGGCCCGAACATGGTGACCGGCGGCGCCTCACCGAACGTGGTCATCGTGCCGGCCCGTACAGGTCGGGACGGCGGTCGGCCAGGTACGGGGTGGCCCGCCGCGCCGCGGTCAGCACCGCCGGATCGAGGTCGGCGAAGAACAGCGTCTCCGCCCGGTCCGGCGGGCACTCGGCCAGCAGTGTGCCGTCCGGGGCGGCGACCCGGCTCAGCCCGCAATAGCCGTCGGCGCTCGCGCTGTACCAGTTCACGTAGGCGATGAACATCTGACTCTCGAAGGCCCGCGCCGGCACCAGCGTGCACGCGACCACCTCCCAGGGCCGAACCAGCGCCGTCGGTACGATCAACAGATCGGTCCCGGCCAGCGCGTGAGCCCGGACCGTCTCGGGGAACTCCACGTCGTAACAGACCAGCAGGCCCACGGTGAGAGCGCCGACGGTGGCCTGCACGACCAGTTCGTCACCGGCGCTGAAGACCGAGTTGTCGAACTCGCCGTACAGGTGGGTCTTGCGATACCGGGCCGTGGTGGCGCCGGTGATCCGCACACTGTTGTAGATCCGGTCGCCGTCGAGTTCCGGCCAGCCGTAGACGATGGACACCCCGGTCCGCTCGGCGATCGCCCGGACACCGTCGGCCAGCGGCCCACCGTCCGGCTCGGCCAGTTCCGCGGTCCGGGCCCGGCCCAGGTGGTAGCCGGTCGCCGACATCTCCGGCGTGATCAGCAGCGCCGCACCGCCGTCCGCCGCCCGCTCCGCGGCCAGGAACAGCCGGGACAGGAAGCCCGCGCGGTACGGCCGGCCCGCCACCCATTCCGGTTGCCAGCACGCGACCCGCGTCGTCCCCGCAGTTTCCGTAGCATTCACCGGTCGTTCGCCCCGCATTTCGAGCAGGCATTGTGTCGTGACCGGCAATTGCTATCCACGCGCCCCGGAATCGGCAACCCCTACCCGGCCGGACCACCCCAGTGCGCAATTCCACAAAGCCCGGAAAATGAATGGCACCTATGCTGGCGGGGTGTCCGACCGCGACCCCCCGCGCCTCCGGCGTCCCCGTCATCGTCTCGATCGCCGCGCCCTCGGCTGGTGGAGTGTGCAGGCCGCCGTCGTCGCCGTGCCCCCGGTCGCGGTCCTCGCCCTGCTGACCGCGCTGATCCCCCCGGCCCGCTTCTGGCTGGGGCTCAGCTGCGCGATCGTCGGCACGATCGGGCTGATCTACGTCCTGGCCATGCCGTTCTGGCGATACCGGGTGCACCGCTGGGAGAGCACCGCCGACGCGGTCTACGCCGTCTCCGGCTGGTTCTGGCAGCGGTCCCGGATCGCTCCGCTGGCCCGGCTGCAGACGGTGGACACCGTCAGCGGCCCGATCCAGCGGCTGTTCGGGCTCACCGGCCTGATCGTGACCACCGCGTCGGCGGCCGGCCCGATCCGCATCCAGGGCCTCGATCGCGCGCTCGCCGAACAACTCGCCGAACAACTCGCCGGCCGGGCCCAGGAGCATCCCGGAGACGGTCAATGACCACAGCCGACTGGCAGCGGCTGCACCCCCGGATGGTCGCGATCAGTCTCACCTGGCTGGTCCCGCCACTCGGCTCGATCCTGGTGACCCTGCTGCTCACCGGCGGTGACCTGGACCTGGCCGCGGTGATCACGACCGGTTCGATCTGCCTCAGCTTCGTGATCATCGCGGTGGCGTTCACGGTCCGGCTGCGCACCACCCGCTACCGGATCACCGGCGACCGGGTGGAGCTGCGCACCGGCGCGTTCCTGCGGCGCTACCGGACCATCCCCCGGGACCGGATCCGCACCGTCGACGTCACCGCCACCCCGCTGCACCGGCTGCTCGGGCTGCGCGCGGTCCGGATCAGCACCGGCGAGCACGTGGCCGGCGACGGCCGGCACCTCACCCTCGACGGCGTGACCGCCGAACACGCTGACCGGCTGCGGCGGCTGGCCCGGGCCGGCATCGGCGGCGACCGCGTCATCGCCGCGCTGACCTGGCGCTGGCTGCGGTACGCCCCGCTCACTCTGTGGGGTGTCGCCGGGGTCGGCTTCGTGGCCGGCGGATTCGCCCGGCTGCTCGACTCGCTGCGGATCAACCCGGCCGAGGTCGGCTTCCTGCGCGACATCTGGTTCACCCTGGCCGGCCTGCCACTGTGGCTGGCGATCGTCGTACCGATCCTGGTCGTCGTTCTTCTCGGCGTGGTCACCTCGCTCGCCACCTTCGTCGAGACGTGGTGGGACTACCGCCTCGACGAAGCCGGCGAGGGAGCCTTCCGGCTGCACCGCGGCCTGTTCAGCACCCGGTCGGTGTGGCTGGAACGCCGCCGGCTGCACGGGGTGCAGATCACCGAACCGCTGCCGCTGCGCCTGGCCCGCGGCGCCCGCCTGAACGCCGTCGCCACCGGCCTCGGCTCCGCCGACGACCGGCCGACGTCGATGCGCAGCGCCCTGCTGCCGCCCGCCTCCCGGACCGAGGTGGAACACATCGCCACCACCGTCCTGGGCGAGCCGCCGGACCTGCTCGACGGCATCGTCCTGGCCGGAGCGCCCCGGGCCGCGCTGCGCCGCCGGATCACCTGGGCGCTGGGCGCCGTCGCCGTCGCCGAACTGCCGCTGGTGATCCTCGGCGTGCTGCTCACCGACGTACTGCTGTGGATCGCCGGGATCTCCGCCCTGGTACTGCTGCCGGTCGCGCTGGCCGCTGCGGTGGACGCCTACCGCAACCTCGGCACCGGACTGCACGGCCCCTACCTGGTGACCCGCTGCGGGACCTACGCCCGCCGCACCGTCCTGCTCGACCGCTCCTCGATCATCGGCTGGGGCGTCGATCAGTCGGCCGCCCAGCGCCGTGCCGGACTGGCCACCCTGGTCGCCTTCGTCGCCGCCGGCCGGGGCGGATTCCGCATTCGCGACATCGCCCTCACCGACGGCCTCACCCTCATCGACGAGGCCACTCCAGGAATGCTCGAACCATTCCTCGTCTAGGGGTGCGGCAGGGGCTTCGGCAGTAGGTGACCGCGCATAGCTTCACACCGAAGTGTGAGCTGTTCGCGGTTTCTTTTTTGCCGAATGGTGGGCGTCAGATGATGAGTTCGTCCGAGGATTTCACCGCACGTCTGGCCGGTCTGCCGGCTGCCGGCGCGCGCCGTGTCCTCACCGATCTGGTGACCGGTCTGGCCGCCGCCGCGCTGCGCCGCCCGGCCGGGGAACCGGTCGCCGCCGACGGCACGTTCTTCGAGAACGGCTTCGACTCACTGACCGCAGTGGAACTGCACAGCCGCCTCACCGCGGCCACCGGCCTGGCACTGCCGGTGACACTCGCCTTCGACTACCCGACCCCGGCCGCGCTGGCCCGGCACCTCTACGCCGAACTGCTCGGCCTGGCACCCGAACCGGCCGAGGCCGCCACCGGTGCCGCCGACCCCGGCGAACCGATCGCGATCGTCGGCATGGCCTGCCGGTTCCCCGGCGGCGCGAACACCCCGGAAGCCCTCTGGCAGCTGGTCGAGACCGGCACCGACGCGATCGGTGAGTTCCCCGCCGACCGGGGCTGGGACATCGGCGCCCTCTACGACGCCGACCCCGACCGGCCGGGCACCACCTACACCCGGCACGGCGGATTCCTCTACGATGCCGCCGAGTTCGACGCCGACTTCTTCGGCATCAACCCGCGCGAGGCCCTGGCCATGGACGCCCAGCAGCGCCTGATCCTGGAGACCTCCTGGGAAGCCCTGGAACGGGCCGGCATCCCGCCGGAGACCCTGCGTGACCAGCGGGTCGGCGTCTTCGTCGGCGCCGAGGCCCAGGAGTACGGCCCGCGCCTGCAGGACGCCGCCGAAGGCCTGGAGGGTTACCTGGTCACCGGAAACGCCGCCAGTGTCGCCTCCGGCCGGGTCTCCTACACCCTCGGACTACAGGGCCCGGCCTTGACCATCGACACCGCCTGCTCGTCGTCGCTGGTCGCCCTGCACCTGGCCGCCCAGGCCGTCCGCCAGGGCGAATGCACGATGGCCCTGGCCGGTGGCGTCGCCGTGATGGCCAGCCCCGCCTCGTTCCTCGCGTTCTCCCGCCAGCGCGGCCTCGCCCCCGACGGCCGGTGCAAACCGTTCGCGGCCGCCGCCGACGGCACCGCCTGGGCCGAAGGCGCCGGCATGCTGCTCGTCGAACGGCTCTCCGACGCCCAGGCCGCCGGCCGCCCGGTCCTCGCCGTGATCCGCGGATCCGCCGTCAACCAGGACGGCGCCTCCAACGGCTTGACCGCCCCCAACGGCCCCGCCCAGCAGCGGGTCATCCGGCAGGCCCTCGCCAACGCCGGTCTCACCACCGCCGACGTCGACGCCGTCGAGGCACACGGCACCGGCACCACCCTCGGCGACCCGATCGAGGCGCAGGCCCTACTGGCCACCTACGGCCGGGACCGGACGGCGGAACCGCTGTGGCTCGGCTCGCTCAAGTCCAACATCGGGCACGCCCAGGCCGCGGCCGGAGTCGGCGGCGTCATCAAGATGGTGCACGCCCTGCACCGCGGACTACTGCCCCGCACCCTGCACGTGGACGAACCCAGCCCGCATGTGGACTGGAGTTCCGGCACGGTGCGCCTGCTCACCGAGTCGCAGCCCTGGCCCGCCGACGGTGACCGGCCCCGGCGCGCGGCGGTCTCCTCGTTCGGGATGAGCGGCACCAACGCTCACCTGATCATCGAGGAACCCCCGGCGGCCGCGGCGGTGGAACCCGGACCGGATCCCGCCACGATGCTGCTGCCGATCTCCGGGCGGACCCCGGAGGCCCTGGCCGCACAGGCCGCCGCACTGCTGACCCGGCTCGCCGAACCGGACGCCGTCCGGCAGGACATCGGCTGGTCCCTGGCTGCTTCCCGCACCCACTTCCCGCACCGGGCCGTCGTCCTCGGTGCCGACGGGCTCGCCGCCCTGGCCGCCGGTGAGCCGTCCACCCGGCTGGTCACCGGCGAGGCCGTCACCGGCGGGACCGCGTTCCTGTTCACCGGACAGGGCTCGCAGCGCCTCGACATGGGGCGGGAACTGTACGAACGGGAACCCGCGTTCGCCGCCGCCTTCGACGAGGTGGCCTGGTACCTGGACATCCAGCTCGACCGTCCGCTGTCCGAAGCGCTCACCGACGACGAACTGCTGGCTCGTACCGCGTACGCGCAGCCTGCGATTTTCGCCGTTGAAGTCGGTCTGCTCGCGCTCCTGAAACACTGGGGCGTCACTCCGGACGTGCTGGTCGGGCACTCCATCGGTGAGATCGCCGCAGCGTACGCGGCGGGGGTCCTCGGCCTCGCCGACGCCGCGGCCCTCGTCGGCCTCCGTGGCCGGCTCATGCAGGAGTTGCCCGCGGGCGGCACGATGGTCGCGGTGCAGGCTTCCGAGGCGGAGGTCCGGGCGGCGTACCCGGACGTGGACATCGCTGCGGTCAACGGGCCCCGCGCGGTCGTGGTGTCCGGTGCCGGCATCCCGGAGATGCCCGGCTGGAAGACGACGAGGCTGCGAACCAGTCACGCCTTCCACTCGCGGCTGATGGAACCGATGCTCGCGGAGTTCCGCCGCCTGCTGCGGTTCCTGAACTTCCGCGAACCCCGGATCCCGATCATCTCCACCGTGACCGGACGCCCGGTCGGCGTGGGGGAGTGGACCGACCCCGACTATTGGGTACGCCAGATCACTGCGACCGTGCGGTTCGCCGACGCCATCGAGGCCCTGTCCGGAGTGGCCCGCCTCGTCGAACTGGGCCCGGACGCGGTGCTCTCCGCCCTGGTACCGGGCACGGTGCCGATGATGCGCCGCGGCCACGGCGAGCACACCACCGCGACCACCGCCCTGGCCACCCTGCACACCCTCGGCGCCCCGGTGAACTGGCGGGCCTTCTACCCGCACGCCCGCCTCACCGACCTGCCGACGTACGCCTTCCAGCGCCGCCGTTTCTGGCTGGAGAGCCTCCCGGCCACCGCCGGCGACGCCGACTTCTGGGCCGCCGTGGACCGCGCCGACCCGGACGCGCTCGCCACCGAACTGGGCGTGGACCCGGCCGCCGTGGCCGGGGTCCTGC
The DNA here is from genome assembly GCF_900104725.1 of Actinoplanes derwentensis. Lineage (NCBI taxonomy): Bacteria > Bacillati > Actinomycetota > Actinomycetes > Micromonosporales > Micromonosporaceae > Actinoplanes > Actinoplanes derwentensis. The sequence continues at coordinate 3,105,204 of NZ_LT629758.1, read as the reverse complement.
CCGCCCTGGCGTCCTGGCGCGAACGTGGCCGGGAAAGGTCCCTGATCGACGGCTGGCGGCACCGGATCACCTGGCGCCCGGCAGCCGAATCCGCCCCGGCCACCCTGTCCGGCACCTGGGCGGTGGCCGGCGACGACGTGCACGGCCTGGCCGCGCTGCTGACCGGCCTGGGCGCCACCGTCGTCGCGCCCGCCGACGCCGAGACCGGTGTCGTCGCGTCACCGTCCTCGCTGGCTCAGGCCCTGCACCTGGTCCAGGAGCTGATCACGGCCGGTCGGGACGTGCCGTTGTGGCTGGTCACCCGAGGCGCGGTCAGCACCGGCCGGGCCGACGCCGCCCCCGACGTGGACCAGGCCGCCCTCTGGGGGCTGGGCCGGGTCGTCGGCCTGGAACACCCGAACCTCTGGGGTGGCCTGCTCGACCTGCCGGAGACGATCGACGCCCGCGCCACCACCCGAATCGGCGCGGTCCTGTCCGGAGCGCTCGGCCCCGAGGACCAGATCGCGGTCCGTGGCGGCGGTGTCCTGCTGCGCCGGCTCACCCCGGCCCCGGCGAGTTCCGGCCGCCCCTGGCAGCCCCGCGGCACCGTGCTGATCACCGGCGGAACCGGTGGCCTGGGCGCGCAGGTCGCCCGGTGGGCCCTCACCGAGGGCGCCGACCGGGTGGTGCTGGTGTCCCGCCGCGGTTCCGGTGCCGACCTTCCGCCGAACGCCGAGGTCCACCGCTGTGACCTGGGTGATCGCGCTGCCGTCGAGGCGCTGTTGGCCCGGATCGGCGGCGTCGACGCGGTGGTGCACGCCGCCGGGATAGGCGAGGACGCCACCCTCGCCGAGGCTGGCGCCGAGCACCTGCACCGGGTGGTCAGCGGCAAGGTGGACGGCGCCCGGCACCTCGACGAACTGGTCGGCGACGTCGACGCGTTCGTGATGTTCTCCTCCATCTCCGGTGTGTGGGGCAGCCGGGGCCAGGCCGCCTACGGCGCCGCCAACGCCGCCCTGGACGCCCTCGCCGAACGCCGCCGCGCCGCCGGGCGTCCCGCCACCGCCCTGGCCTGGGGACCGTGGGACCGGATCGGGATGGCCGCCGACCAGGACGAGACCGGCCTGCTACGCCGCCAGGGCCTGATCGCCCTGCCCCCGGACCGGGCCGTCGCCGCGATGGCCGCCGCGGTCGGCGCCGGGGACACCGTCACCACCGTCGCCGACGTGCGCTGGGACGAGTTCGTGCCGCTGTTCGCCGCCACCCGCGAGCGCCCGCTGCTCGCCGAACTCGCCCCGGCCACCGGCGGAACCGTCTTCTCCGGATTCGGCCAGCGACTGCTCGGCCTGGCCGCCCCGGACCGCGAACGGCTCGTCGCCGACGTCGTCCGCACCCACGTCGCCGCGGTCCTCGGCCACGACTCGGCCGGCACGATCCCCGCCGGGCGCGCATTCAAGGAACTCGGCTTCGACTCCCTGACCTCGGTCGAACTGCGTAACCGGCTGCAGGCCGCGACCGGGCTCGCGCTGCCCGCCACCCTCGCCTTCGACCATCCCAGCGTGGAACAGCTCGCGTCGTTCGTCGGCCGGCAGCTCGCCGGTGCCGTGTCCGCGACCGGGACCACCCCGGCCGGGACCGCCGCGACCGGCGACGACCCGATCGTCATCGTGGGCCTGGCCTGCCGTTTCCCCGGCGGCGCGGACACCCCCGAGGCGCTGTGGGACCTGCTCGCCGGCGGCACCGACGCGATGGGCGAGTTCCCCGCCGACCGTGGCTGGAACCTGGACACTCTCTTCCACCCGGACCCCGACCACGCCGGTACCTCGTACGCCCGCGAAGGTGGCTTCCTCTACGGCGCCGCCGACTTCGACGCCGCCCTGTTCGGTATCTCGCCCCGTGAGGCCCTGGCGATGGACCCGCAGCAGCGGCTGTTGCTGGAGACCTCGTGGGAGGCGTTCGAACGCGCCGGGATCGACCCGCTGTCGCTGCGCGGTGAACAGATCGGTGTGTTCGCCGGTTCCAACGGCCAGGATTACGCCAGCGGCCGCCAGGACATCCCCACCGACCTGGAGGGCTACCTCGGCACCGGCACCGCCGGCAGCGTCGTCTCCGGCCGGGTCTCCTACACGTTCGGCCTGGAGGGCCCGGCCGTCACCGTCGACACCGCGTGCTCGTCGTCGCTGGTCGCCCTGCACCTGGCGGTGCAGGCGCTGCGGTCCGGCGAATGCACGATGGCCCTGGCCGGTGGTGTCACGGTGATGTCCACCCCGGACGCGTTCCTCGACTTCAGCCGTCAGCGCGGGCTGGCCGCCGACGGACGGTGCAAGTCGTTCGCCGCCGGCGCCGACGGCACGGCGTGGGGCGAGGGTGCCGGCATGCTGCTGGTCGAGCGGTTGTCGTCGGCACAGGCGGCAGGGCGAAAGATCCTTGCGGTGGTACGTGGGACAGCGGTCAACCAGGACGGCGCCTCCAACGGGTTGACCGCCCCGAACGGTCCCGCCCAGCAGCGTGTCATCCGCGCCGCCCTGGGAGCGGCCGGTCTCGCCCCGGCCGACGTGGACGTGGTCGAGGCCCACGGCACCGGCACCGCCCTCGGCGACCCGATCGAGGCGCAGGCGTTGCTGGCGACGTATGGACAGGATCGTGTTGACGGTCCGCTGTGGCTGGGTTCGGTCAAGTCGAACATCGGCCACACGCAGGCTGCCGCTGGTGTCGCCGGTATCGCCAAGCTGGTTCTCGCGATGCGGCACTCGCTGCTGCCCGCGACCCTGCACGTGGACTCGCCGTCCCCGCACGTGGACTGGACGGCCGGCGACATCGAACTGCTGACCGCTGCCCGGCCGTGGCCCGCCGGCGACCGGATCCGCCGGGCCGCCGTCTCGTCGTTCGGCGTCTCCGGCACCAACGCCCACGTGATCCTGGAGGAGCCGCCAGCCTCTGGTTCTTTGTCGGCCATCGACCCTCTGCCGGCCTCCGGGCTGGTTCTTTCGGTGGTGCCGGTGCCGGTGTCGGGGCACACGGCGGCGGCGCTCGACGCTCAGCTCGCGCTGCTGCCTTTGGACACCGTCGATCCGTTGGCGGTCGGTGCCGCCGCGGCTCGCCGTGCCGTCCTGCCGCACCGGGCGGTCGTCCTCGGTGACGTCACCGTCCGTGGGGTCGCCCAGCCCGGACGCCTCGCGTTCCTGTTCACCGGGCAGGGCTCACAGCGCGCCGACATGGGCCGGGGCCTCTACGAGACGTTCCCCGCGTACGCCGCCGCCTTCGACCGGGTCGCCCTGCACCTGGACGCCCACCTGGACCGGCCGCTCGCCTCCGTCATCGCCGATCCGGAACTGATCCACCGCACGGAATACGCCCAGCCCGCGGTCTTCGCCGTCGAGGTGGCGTCGTTCGCCCTGCTGCGTTCCTGGGGTGTCGTCCCGGACGTGCTGGCCGGTCATTCGATCGGTGAGATCACCGCCGCGCATGTGTCCGGGGTGCTGTCGCTGGTGGACGCGGCGGCCCTGGTGGCGACTCGCGGGAGGCTGATGCAGGCGTTGCCCGCCGGGGGCGTGATGGTGGCGGTGCAGGCGTCGGAGGCTTCGGTGCGGGCGGCGTTCCCGGATCTGGACATCGCAGCGGTCAACGGTCCCGCTGCGGTGGTGGTGTCCGGCATCGACATTGCGGATATGTCCGAATGGAAGACGGTGAGGCTGCGGACCAGCCACGCCTTCCATTCGCGGCTGATGGAACCGATGGTCGCGGAGTTCCGCCGTCTGCTGGGGTCTTTGACCTTCCACGAACCGCAGATCCCGATCGTCTCCACGGTGACCGGGCGCCCGGTGGGACCCGGCGAGTGGACCGATCCCGGTTACTGGGCGCGGCACGTCACGTCGACCGTCCGGTTCGCCGACGCGATGACCGAGTTGGACGGCGTCTCGCGGTTCGTCGAACTGGGCCCTGACGCGGTGCTGTCCGGCCTGGTGGAGGACGCGGTGCCGCTGCTACGGCGGAACCGTGACGAGGCCACCACCGCGCTGACCGCCCTGGCCACCCTGCACGTGAACGGCGTTCCGGTCGACTGGCCGTCCCTGTTCGCCGGTGTTGTGCCCGCTGAGCTGCCCACCTACGCTTTCCAGCGGCAGCGATACTGGCTGGAGAACGGTCCCGCGCCGGTGGCCGCCGCCGACCCGGCCGACGCCGCTTTCTGGGCCACCGTCGAACGCGGCGACCTGCCCGCACTCGCCGGCCACCTAGGCATCCCCGCCGAAGCCCTGGAACCGGTCCTGCCCGCCCTCACCGCTTGGCGCGAACGAGGCCGCGAACGCTCCGTCGTCGACAGCTGGCGCTACCGCATCACCTGGAAACCCGCCGACCTACCCGCCACCGCTCTGCCTGCCACCACCCTGCCTGCCACCGCTCTGCCCGGCTCTGTGCTGACCGGCACGTGGGCGGTTCTCGGTGCGGACGTCTACGGCCTGGCCGCACTGCTGACCGGGCTGGGCGCCACCGTCGTCGAAGTCGGCGACGCCGAGACCGGTGTCGTCTCCTCGCCGCGGACCCCGGCCGACGCTCTTGCCGCGGTTCAGGCCGTTGCCACCGGACGCGCGCCACTGTGGCTGATCACCCGGGCCGCGGTCACCACCGGCCGTGCCGACGGTGAGGTCGACGTCAACCAGGCCGCCGTGTGGGGTCTCGGCCGTGCCGCCGGCCTGGAACACCCCGAACTCTGGGGTGGCCTGCTCGACCTGCCCGCCAGCCTCGACGCCCGCGCCACCGCCCGCCTCGGTGCGATCCTCGCCGGAGGCCTGGGCGCCGAGGACCAGATCGCCCTGCGCACGGCCGGTGCGCTCGTCCGCCGCCTCCAGCGAGCCCCCGCTTCGCCCGTCCCTGCCTCGCCCGTTCCCGCTTCGCCCGCCTCGGCTTCGCCCGTCCCTGCCTCGCCCGCCTCTGCCGCGACCGTCTCTGCCTCGACAACCCTCGCTTCCCACGCTTCCGCGTGGCGGCCCCGCGGTACCTTGCTGATCACCGGTGGCACTGGTGGTCTCGGCGCCCAGGTCGCCCGGTGGGCCGCGGCCGAGGGCGCCGAACGGCTCGTGCTGGTGTCCCGGCGAGGCCCGGACGCACCCGGCGCCGCCGCACTGCTGGCCGAACTGCCCGGCGCCGAGATCCACGCCTGCGACCTGGCCGACCGGTCTGCCGTCGAGGCGCTGCTGACCGCCGTCGGACCGGTCGACGCGCTCGTACACGCCGCCGGTATCGCCGCCGATGTGCCGATCCTCGACGCCGACGCGGCACACCTGGACGAGGTGTTGACCGGCAAGGTTGACGGTGCGATCCATCTTGACGAGTTGATCGGTGATGTTGACGCGTTCATCGTGTTCTCCTCCATCTCCGGCATCTGGGGGAGTTCCCATCAGGCCGCCTACGGTGCCGCCAACGCCGCCCTGGACGGCCTGATCGCCCGTCGCCGCGCCCAGGGCCGGCCCGGCACCGCCGTCTCGTGGGGACCGTGGGCCGAGGTAGGTATGGCCGCCGACGCCGAGGTAGCCCAGCAACTACGACGCCGTGGCCTGCAACCGATGGACCCGCGCCGCGCAATGGCCGCCCTCGCCGCCGCCGTCGGAGCCTCCGGCCCCGCCTTCAGTCGCGGCCCCGCCTCCGCCTCTGCCTCCGGCCCCGCCTCCGGTTCCGGTTCCGGCTCAACCTTCAGTTCCGGAGCCTCCGGCTACGCCCCGGAATCGGCGGTGATCATCGCTGACGTGCGGTGGGCCGGGTTCCTGCCGTCGTTCACCGCGAGCCGGGCCCGTCCGCTCTTCGCCGACCTGCCTGAGGCCGACCTGTCCGAGGCCGGGACGCCAACCGCCACCGGGACTGTCTTCTCCACGTTCGCCCAGCACCTCGCCGAACTGCCCGCCGCCGACCGGGAACGGTTCGTCATCGACCTGGTCCGGACCCACGTCGCCGCCGTACTCGGCCACTCCACCACTGAGCGGATCACCGGCGGGCGGGCCTTCAAGGACCTGGGTTTCGACTCGCTCACCGCTGTCGAACTGCGTACCCGGCTCCGGGCCGCGACCGGCCTCGCCCTGCCCGCCACTGTCGCGTTCGACCACCCCAGCGCCGAGCGCCTCGGCGCCCATCTACTCGCCGAACTCACCGGCACGGTCACCGCCGTCACCGCCCCGGTCTCCGCTGGCTCCGGCTCCGGCTCCGGCACGGGCATCGCCGCCGACCCGATCGTCATCGTGGGCATGGCCTGCCGTTTCCCCGGTGGCGCGGACACCCCCGAGGCACTGTGGGACCTGGTCGCCGCCGGTTCCGACGCCATCGGCGGATTCCCCACCGACCGCGGCTGGGACCTCGACGCCCTCTACCACCCCGACCCCGACCGGCCCGGAACCTCCTACACCCGGGAGGGCGGCTTCCTCTACGACGCCGCCGAGTTCGACGCCGGACTGTTCGGGATCTCGCCGCGTGAGGCGCTCGCCATGGACCCGCAGCAGCGCCTGCTGCTGGAGACGTCGTGGGAGGCGTTCGAACGCGCCGGCATCAACCCGCTCGGACTTCGCGGTGAACAGATCGGCGTCTTCGCCGGCACCAACAGCCTCGACTACGCCGGCCGTGCCGACCGGCTCCCCGACGGCCTGGAAGGACACCTGCTCACCGGCACCGCCGCCAGCGTGGTCTCCGGGCGGCTGTCCTACACGTACGGTCTCGAAGGCCCCGCCGTCACCATCGACACCGCCTGCTCGTCGTCGCTGGTAGCGCTGCACCTCGCCGTCCAGGCGCTGCGGTCCGGCGAGTGCACGATGGCGCTCGCCGGTGGTGTCGCGGTGATGTCCGGCCCGGAGACGTTCGTGCAGTTCTCCCGCCAGCGTGGGCTCGCCGAGGACGGCCGTTGCAAGCCGTTCGCCGCCGCTGCGGACGGCACGGGTTGGTCCGAGGGCGCTGGGATGTTGCTGGTGGAGCGTTTGTCGTCGGCAAGGGCGGCAGGGCGAAAGATCCTTGCTGTGGTACGTGGTACAGCGGTCAATCAGGACGGTGCTTCCAACGGGTTGACGGCTCCGAACGGTCCTGCCCAGCAGCGGGTGATCCGGGCCGCGCTGGCGAACGCCGGTCTGTCCACAGCTGACGTGGACGCCGTCGAAGCTCACGGCACCGGCACCACGCTCGGTGATCCGATCGAGGCACAGGCGCTGTTGGCCACGTACGGCCGCGATCGTGATCGGCCTTTGAAGTTGGGCTCGATCAAGTCGAACATCGGCCACACCCAGGCCGCAGCCGGAGCCGCCGGCATCATCAAGATGGTTCTCGCGATGCGGTACTCGCTGCTGCCCGCGACCCTGCACGTGGACGCGCCGTCGCCGCACGTCGACTGGACCGCCGGAAGTATCGAGCTGCTCACCGGCGCCACGCCGTGGGAGGCGGGGGAGCGGCCCCGTCGGGCGGCGGTGTCGTCGTTCGGCATGAGCGGCACGAATGCGCACGTGATCCTGGAGGAGCCGCCGACGCTTGACGAGGCCATGACTCTGGTTCTGGACCTGCCGGTGGTGCCGGTTCTGGTGTCGGGGCAGACGGCTGCGGCGTTGGAGGCGCAGGTGTCGCGTCTTCCTCGCGACATGGATCTGTTGGCGGTGGGTGCGGCGTCGGTGCGGCGTGCTGCGCTGTCGCATCGTGCGGTGATCCTGGGATCGGCGACGGTTCGTGGTGTGGTGTCGAGTGGGCGTCTGGGGTTCTTGTTCACGGGTCAGGGTTCGCAGCGTCCTGGTATGGGGCGTGGGCTTTACGAGGTGTTCCCGGTCTACGCCGACGTCTACGACGAAGTTGCGCTTCATCTTGATATTGATGAGTCGGCTCTTGATGAGACGGTCAATGCGCAGCCTGCGTTGTTTGCTCTGGAGGTGGCTCTGGCGGCGTTGTTGCGGTCGTGGGGTGTGGTTCCGGATGTCGTGGTGGGTCATTCGATCGGTGAGATTGCTGCTGCTCACGTCGCTGGTGTGTTGTCTCTGGAGGACGCGGCTGTTCTGGTTTCTGCTCGTGCGCGTTTGATGCAGGCGTTGCCCGCTGGTGGGTTGATGGTGGCGGTGCAGGCGTCTGAGGCTGAGGTGCGGGCGGCGTTTCCGGATGTGGATATCGCGGCGGTGAATGGTCCGCGGTCGGTGGTGGTGTCTGGTTCGGATATTCCGGATATGCCGGGTTGGAAGACGACGCGTTTGCGGACGAGTCATGCGTTCCATTCGCGGTTGATGGATCCGATGTTGGATGAGTTCCGTGCAGTGGTGCGGGGGTTGACGTTCCGTTCGCCGCGGGTGGCTGTGGTGTCAACTGTTGATCGTGTTGGTGACTGGACGGATCCGGAGTATTGGGTTCGTCAGGTGCGGGAGCCGGTGCGGTTCGCTGACGCGATCGCTGCTCTTGATGACGTGACGACGTTTGTTGAGTTGGGCCCTGATGGCGTACTCACGTCGCTGGTTGAGAATGCTGTTCCGCTGTTGCGGCGTGACCGTGATGAGGTCACGACCGCGTTGACGGCCCTGGCCACGGTGCATGTGCGCGGTGCCGAGGTTGACTGGAAGCCGCTGTTCGCCGGGGTCAAGCCCGCTGACCTGCCCACCTATGCTTTCCAACGGGAGCGTTACTGGCCCGACGAGATGCCCGCCGCCCCGGTGACCCTGGACCGGGACGACTCCGGATTCTGGAACGCGGTGGAACGCGGCGACGTGTCGTCGCTCGCCGACCGGCTGCGGGTGTCGTCGTCCGACCTGGAAAACCTCGTTCCGGCCCTGGCGGCCTGGCGCGTCCGGGAGAACGAACGCTCCCTGACCAGCGGCTGGCGCTACCGCGTGACCTGGGAACCGGCTACCCCGGCCCCGTCCGCGACTCTGTCCGGCACCTGGGCGGTGGCCGGCGACGACGTACACGGCCTCGGCCCCGTCCTCGAATCCCTCGGCGCCACGGTCGTGCCGCTCGACGCCGCCCCTGGAGCGCTTGCTTCCGGGGCGTCTGCTCCTCTCACGGTGTCCGGCTCTCTCGCGGTGTCCGGCTCTCCTGCAGCGCCCGGATCTCTCGCGGCGTCCGCTTCCCTCGCGGGTGTCATCGCCTCGCCGGCCTCCCTCGCTGACGCGCTTGCGCTGGTCAAGGGCCTGGCCGCGGCCGGGGGTGACGTTCCGTTGTGGCTCGTCACCGCCGGAGCCGTCGTCGTGGGCCGGTCCGACGGTGAGATCGACGTGGACGCGGCCGCTCTGTGGGGCTTCGGCCGAGCGGTCGCGCTGGAACACCCCGGCCTGTGGGGTGGCCTGCTCGACCTGCCCGCCACGATCGACTCGCGGGCCGCGAAACGGATCGCCGCCGTACTCGGAGGGGCTCTCGGGGCCGAGGATCAGATCGCGGTCCGTCCCGGTGGTGTCCTGGTCCGGCGGCTGACCCCGGCTCCCCTCACCACTGCCGGTGTGCCGTCGTGGACTCCGCGAGGAACCGTGCTCGTCGCCGGTGGCACCGGAGGCCTCGGAGCGCAGGCCGCACGATGGGTGACGGCCCGGGGCGCCGAGCGCCTGGTGCTGGTGTCCCGGCGGGGCATGGACGCGCCCGGCGCCGCCGCGCTGCTGGCCGAACTGCCCGGTGCCGAGATCCACGCCTGCGATCTCGCCGACCGGACCGCCGTAGCGGAACTGCTCGCCGAGATCGGCCCGCTCGACGCGGTGATCCACGCCGCCGGTGTCGGTGAGGACGTCGCGCTGCTCGACGCCGACGACGCGCACCTGCACCGGGTCGTCGACGGTAAGGTCCGGACCGCCCTGAACCTGGACGAAATGGCCGGTGACCTGGACGCGTACATCGTCTTCTCGTCGATCTCCGGTGTCTGGGGCAGTGCCCAGCAGGCCGCCTACGGTGCCGCCAACGCCGCCCTGGACGCCGTCGTCGCCCGCCGTCGCGCCGGCGGCCGGCCCGGAACCGCCGTCGCGTGGGGTCCCTGGGCCGAAGTCGGCATGGCCGCCGACACCGACGTGGCCCACCAACTGCGCCGCCGTGGACTCGACCCGATGGAACCGGCCCGCGCCCTGACCTCGCTCGCCACGGCTGTCGGCGCCGGCGATGACCAGATCACGATCGCCGACGTCCGCTGGAACGACTTCCTGCCCCTGGTCAACGCGGTTCGGGATCGTCCCCTCTTCACCCGGCTCGCGTCGGCACCAGCGCCGGTGCCGGGCGCGTCGTCGTCGGGCTCGCCCCGAATGTCGGCGATCTCTGGTCTCTCCCCGGCTGAGCGGCACCGTGCGGTGCTGGAGATCGTCCGGGCTGCCGTCGCCGGTGTGCTGGGCCACGCTTCGGCCGAGGCGATCGAACCGGACCGGGCGTTCCAGGAACTCGGCTTCGACTCGCTCACCGCCGTCGAACTGCGCAACCGGATCGCCGCCGAAACCGGGCTCACCCTGCCCACGACACTGGTGTTCGACTATCCGGACGCCGTACGGCTGACCGCTTTTGTCCTGGCCCGTCTCGTCCCGGAGACCGTGGTCTCGGACCGCACCGTCGCCCGTGCGACCGCCCGCACCGACGACGATCCGGTTGTCATCGTGGGTATGGGCCTGCGGCTGCCCGGTGGGGTGGAGTCGCCGGAGCAGTTCTGGGATCTGATGGCTTCCGGTGGTGAGGGGATCGGGGAGTTTCCGGCGGATCGTGGCTGGGACCTGGGCCGGCTGTACCACCCGGATCCCGATCACCCGGGGACGTTCTATGCGCGTGGTGGTGGTTTCCTCTACGGTGCCGGTGATTTCGACGCCGGGCTGTTCGGGATCTCGCCGCGTGAGGCCCTGGCGATGGACCCGCAGCAGCGTCTGCTTCTGGAGACCTCGTGGGAGGCCCTCGAATCGGCCGGGGTGAACCCGCTCGGGTTGCGGGGCGAGCCGGTCGGCGTGTTCGTCGGCGCGACCTACATGGGGTACGGCAGCGGTCCCGTCGAGTCGGCCGAAGGCATCGAGGGTCATTTACTGACGGGTACGGCGTCGTCGGTGATGTCCGGCCGGATCTCGTACACGTTCGGTCTGGAGGGTCCGGCGGTCACCGTGGATACGGCGTGTTCATCTTCCCTGGTGGCGCTGCATCTGGCCGGGCAGGCGCTGCGGTCGGGTGAGTGTTCGATGGCGCTGGTCGGTGGTGTGACGGTGATGCCGGAGGCCGACGTGTTCGTCGAGTTCTCCCGCCAGCGTGGTCTGTCCGCCGACGGCCGCTGCCGCTCGTTCGGTGCGGGCGCGGACGGCACGGGTTGGTCCGAGGGCGCCGGCATGCTCCTGGTCGAACGCCTCTCCACCGCCCGCGCCGCCGGGCACGAGGTGCTCGCGATAGTCCGAGGCAGCGCCGTCAACCAGGACGGCGCCTCCAACGGCCTGACCGCCCCGAACGGACCCGCCCAGCAGCGTGTCATCCGCGCCGCCCTGGCTGGCGCCGGCCTGTCCACGGCTGACGTGGACGCGGTCGAGGCACACGGCACCGGGACCACGCTCGGCGACCCGATCGAGGCGCAGGCGCTGCTAGCTACATATGGACAGGATCGTGTTGACGGTCCGTTGTGGTTGGGTTCAGTCAAGTCGAACATCGGCCACACGCAGGCCGCCGCCGGTGTTGCGGGTATCGCCAAGATGATTCTCGCGATGCGGCACTCGCTGCTGCCCGCAACGTTGCACGCCGACACCCGCTCCACACGCATCGACTGGACAGCCGGCGAGGTCGAACTGCTGACCTCCCCCCGCCCTTGGCCCACCGGCCCGCGCCCCCGCCGAGCCGCCGTATCGGCATTCGGCGTCTCAGGCACCAACGCCCACGTAATCCTGGAGGAGCCCCCGTCCGCCGAGCCCTCGTTCGGCCAGACCCTCTCCGTCGAGTCCTCGCCCGCCGAGCCCTTGCCCGCCGAGTCCTCGTTCGGCCAGCCCTTGCCCGTTGATTCTTTGGGCGGCGAGCCCGGGCCCGTCGAGGTCTCGCCCGTCGAACCTTTGGCTGGGGTGCTCCCGTCTGTCGAGTCCGCGTCTGTCGAAATCCCGGTCGGCGCCTTGGACGTCGCATCAGCATTCGGCCTGCCGGTGGTGCCGGTATTGGTGTCGGGCCAGACGCAAGAGGCGTTGGCAGTGCAGGAGTCTCAACTGGTCCTTCACGCCGGTCTCCACGGAATCAACATTGACGGCGGGATCAACATTGACGGCGGGATCAACATTGACGGCGGTATCAACGTTGACGGAAGCGCGGTCGATGTTGATGGTTCTGGTGTCGAATTCGACCGTCGTAAGGTCAATGTTGACCTTCGGGCGATCGGTGCGGGCTCGGTGCGGCGGGCTGTTCTACCGCATCGTGCGGTGATTCTCGGCGGGGTCACGGTTCGTGGGATGGCGGTGGGTGGCCGTCTGGGGTTCCTGTTCACCGGTCAGGGCGCGCAGCGTCCCGGGATGGGGCGTGGACTTTACGAGACGTTCCCGGTCTATGCGGATGCCTACGACGAAGTCGCTCTTCACCTCAATATTGACGAGTCGGCTCTTGATGAGACGGTCAATGCGCAGCCTGCGTTGTTTGCTCTGGAGGTTGCTCTCGCGGCGTTGTTGCGTTCGTGGGGTGTGGTTCCGGACGTGCTGGTCGGACATTCGATCGGTGAGATCGCTGCTGCTCATGTGGCTGGGGTGCTGTCGTTGGAGGATGCGGCGACGCTGGTCACTGCTCGTGCCGGGTTGATGCAGGCGTTGCCGGCCGGTGGTGTGATGGTCGCTGTTCAGGCGTCCGAGGCTGAGGTGCGGGCGGTATTCCCGGATGTGGACATCGCGGCGGTGAACGGGCCGTCGTCGGTGGTGGTGTCCGGTGTCGAGTCGGATGTGGCGCCGGTTGAGTCGCAGGGGTGGAAGACCCGCCGTCTGCGGACGAGTCACGCTTTCCATTCGCGTCTGATGGATCCGATGCTGAACGACTTCCGTACCGTGGTCCGGGGGCTGACGTTCCACCAGCCACGGGTGACCGTGATGTCCACCGTTGAAATCGGCGGTGATTGGACGGACCCGGAGTACTGGGTTCGGCAAGTACGCGAGCCGGTGCGCTTTGCCGAAGCGATCGCCGCACTCGATGATGTGTCGACATTCGTGGAACTCGGCCCGGACGGCGTGCTGTCGGCGCTGGTGGAGACCATCGGGGTGGCCGACACGTCTACGGCCGCCGGGATTCCGGTGGTCAACGCGGTTTCGCTGCTGCGGCGGGACCGCGACGAGGCCTTGACGGCTCTGACCGCGCTGGCCACGTTGCATGTGCGTGGTGTGCGGGTGGACTGGGCGCCACTGTTCGCCGGGGTGCGTCCGGCAGTACTGCCTACCTACGCGTTCCAGCGTGAGCGGTACTGGCTGCGGGCCCGGGCCGAAGCCGCCGCCACGGCCGCCGATGCCGGTTTCTGGGAGCCGGTCGACCGCGGTGACCCCGAAGGGCTCGCCGACCGTCTCGGTGTCAGCGTCACCGACCTGGCTCCTCTGCTGCCCGCGCTGGCCGCCTGGCGCGCCCGGAGCCGGGAACGTTCGCTGGCGGCCGGCTGGCGGTACCGCGTCACCTGGCAACCCGCCCCCGCTCCCACCCCGGCCACCCCGCACGGGCGAAACAGCGGCGGGGCCGGTCCGCGCGGCACGTGGGCGATTCTCGGCGCCGACCCGTACGGCATCGCCGGCACGATCGCTGAACTCGGTGCCGACCCGGTGCCGGTTCCAGTCACGGACCGTGACTCCATGACCGTCAACCTGCGGGAACTGGCCCCGGCCGGTCTCCTTGTGCTGCCCGCCGTGAGCCTCCCGGAGCTGCTCACCGCTGTTCAGGCAGCGGTCGGTGCGGGCGTGCCGATGTGGATCCTCACCCGCGGCGCGGTCGCCGTCGGCCGCTCCGACGGCGCGCCCGACCCGTCCGAGGCCGCGAAATGGGGTCTGGGCCGTGTCGTAGGCCTCGAACACCCGGACCTGTGGGGCGGCCTGATCGACCTGCCCCGCGCTCAGGAACCCGGCGCGGATCTTCCCCGCGCTCAAAAGCCTGGCGCGGACCTGCCCGCTACTCGGGAAGCCCGATCGGCCGATGATCTCGCCCAGCCTCGGGTACTCGAATCGCTGGCGGCCGATGGTTCGCGACAGCCTCGGGCTCTCGACGCGCGGGCCGCCGGGCGGCTCGGGATGATTCTGGCCGGGGGACTAGGGACCGAGGACCAGGTCGCCATCCGCGGCAACGGCATCCTGCTGCGGCGTCTCACTGAAGACGCTACCGGCGCCAGCGGTCCCGGCCGTGGTGGCGTCTGGCGGCCACGGGGCACCGTGCTCGTCGCCGGTGGAACCGGTGGGCTCGGGGCCCGGGTCGCCCGGTGGGCCGCCGAGCAGGGCGCACAGCGGATCATCCTGGTCAGCCGTCGAGGCCCGGCCGCCCCCGGCGCCGGTGAGCTGCTCGCCGGCTGCCCGGCCGCGGAGGCGTACGCCTGCGATCTCGCCGACCGCTCCCAGGTGGCCGATCTGCTCGCCACGGTCGGGCCGGTCGACACGATCGTGCACACCGCCGGTGTTGCGGAGGACGCCGAACTGGCCGATGCCGACGCAGCGCACCTGCACCGGGTCATGTCCGGCAAGGTCGACGGCGCCCGGCATCTCGACGAACTCGCCGGTGACGTGGGCGCGTTCGTGGTGTTCTCGTCCATCGCCGGGGTGTGGGGCAGTGCGGGCCAGGCCGCCTACGCCGCCGCCAACGCCGCCCTGGACTCGGTGGTCGCCGCCCGGCGTGCCCTTGGCCGCTCCGGCACGGCGATCGCCTGGGGGCCGTGGGCCGAGTCCGGCATGGCCGCCGATCCCGAGGTCGCCGCCCTGCTGCGCCGCCGCGGCCTCAACCCACTGGAACCGGCCGCCGCACTGACCGCGCTCGCCGCCGCCGTCGGCGCGGACGACGACCACGTCACGGTGGCCGACGTCCGGTGGGACACGTTCCTGCCCGCTTTCACCGCTACCCGGGCCCGGCCGCTGTTCGACGGAACAGAGGCCGCCCGCACCACCGCCACCGTGCCCGGCGGCCCGGAACTGTCCGCTTTCGCCCAGCGGCTGACGGGACTGGCACCGGCGGAACGTGCCCGGGTCGTGGCCGACGTGGTTCGTACCCACGTCGCCGCGGTCCTCGGCCACGACTCCACCGCGACCATCGAGCCGGGCCGCGCCTTCAAGGATCTCGGTTTCGACTCGCTGACCGCCGTCGAACTGCGCAACCGCCTGCGTGCCGCCACCGGTCTAGCCCTCCCCGCCACTCTTGCCTTCGACCACCCGAGCGCGACCCGGCTCGCCGGCTTCCTGCTCGGCCAGCTCACCGGCGCGGACCAGGCCGTGCACACCCGACCCGCCGTCGTCGCGGCAGTCGACGATCCGGTCGTCATCGTGGGTATGGGCCTGCGGCTGCCCGGTGGGGTGGAGTCGCCGGAGCAGTTCTGGGATCTGATGGCTTCCGGTGGTGAGGGGATCGGGGAGTTTCCGGCGGATCGTGGCTGGGACCTGGACCGCCTGTACCACCCGGATCCCGATCACCCGGGGACGTTCTATGCGCGTGGTGGTGGTTTCCTCTACGGTGCCGGTGATTTCGACGCCGGGCTGTTCGGGATCTCGCCGCGTGAGGCCCTGGCGATGGACCCGCAGCAGCGACTGCTCCTGGAAACGTCCTGGGAAGCCCTCGAACGCGGCGGCGTCAACCCGCTCGGGCTCACCGGCCAGCCGATCGGTGTCTTCGTGGGCGCGACCGCGATGGGCTACGGCAGCGGCCCGGTCGAGTCCGTCGAAGGCATCGAGGGCCATCTACTGACGGGAACGGCGTCGTCGGTGATGTCCGGCCGGATCTCGTACACGTTCGGTCTGGAGGGTCCGGCGGTCACCGTGGATACGGCGTGTTCATCTTCCCTGGTGGCGCTGCATCTGGCCGGGCAGGCGCTGCGGTCGGGTGAGTGTTCGATGGCGCTGGTCGGTGGTGTGACGGTGATGCCGGAGGCCGACGTGTTCGTCGAGTTCTCCCGCCAGCGTGGTCTGTCCGCCGACGGCCGCTGCCGCTCGTTCGGTGCGGGCGCGGACGGCACGGGTTGGTCCGAGGGCGCCGGGATGTTGCTGGTGGAGCGTTTGTCGTCGGCAAGGGCGGCAGGGCGAAAGATCCTTGCTGTGGTACGTGGGACAGCGGTCAACCAGGACGGTGCTTCCAACGGGTTGACGGCTCCGAACGGTCCTGCCCAGCAGCGGGTGATCCGGGCCGCGCTGGCGAACGCCGGTCTGTCTGCGGCTGATGTCGATGTGGTCGAGGCGCATGGCACGGGCACCACGTTGGGTGATCCGATTGAGGCGCAGGCGTTGTTGGCGACGTATGGACAGGATCGTGTTGACGATCCGTTGTGGTTGGGTTCAGTCAAGTCGAACATTGGCCACACTCAAGCAGCAGCGGGTGTCGCCGGTATCGCCAAGATGATCCTCGCGATGCGGCACGAGAGCCTGCCCGCCACCCTGCACGCGCAGGAGCCCACCCCACAGGTGGACTGGGCTTCCGGCGGTGTCGAACTCGTACACGAGGCCCGTCCGTGGACCGCCGGCGACCGGACTCGTCGCGCGGGCGTGTCGGCGTTCGGCGTGTCCGGCACCAACGCCCACGTGATCCTGGAGGAGCCCCCGGCACTTGACGAGGCCGTGTCTCCGTTTTCGGACCTGCCGGTGGTGCCGGTTCTGGTGTCGGGGCAGACGGCTGCGGCGTTGGAGGCGCAGGTGTCGCGTCTTCCTCGCGACATGGATCTGCTTGCGGTGGGTGCGGCGTCGGTGCGGCGTGCTGTTCTGTCGCATCGTGCGGTGGTTCTGGGTTCGGCGACGGTTCGTGGTGTGGCGTCGAGTGGGCGTCTGGGGTTTTTGTTCACGGGTCAGGGTTCGCAGCGTCCTGGTATGGGGCGTGGGCTTTACGAGGTGTTCCCGGTCTACGCCGACGTCTACGACGAAGTTGCGCTTCATCTTGATATTGATGAGTCGGCTCTTGATGAGACGGTCAATGCGCAGCCTGCGTTGTTTGCTCTGGAGGTGGCTCTGGCGGCGTTGTTGCGGTCGTGGGGTGTGGTTCCGGATGTTGTGGTGGGTCATTCGATCGGTGAGATTGCTGCTGCTCACGTTGCGGGTGTGTTGTCTTTGGAGGACGCCGCGAGGTTGGTCACGGCTCGTGCCGGGTTGATGCAGGCGTTGCCTGCCGGCGGGGTGATGGTGGCGGTGCAGGCGTCTGAGGCTGAGGTGCGGGCGGCGTTCCCGGATGTGGATATCGCTGCGGTGAATGGCCCGCGGTCGGTGGTGGTGTCTGGTTCGGATATTCCGGATATGCCGGGTTGGAAGGCGACGCGTTTGCGGACGAGTCATGCGTTCCATTCGCGGTTGATGGATCCGATGTTGGATGAGTTCCGTGCAGTTGTGTATGGGTTGACGTTCCGTTCGCCGAGGGTGGCTGTGGTGTCAACTGTTGATCGTGTTGGTGACTGGACGGATCCGGAGTATTGGGTTCGTCAGGTGCGCGAGCCGGTGCGGTTCGCTGACGCGATCGCGGCCCTTGATGACGTGGCGAGCTTCGTTGAACTGGGCCCGGACGGCGTACTCACGTCGCTGGTTGAAAATGCTGTTCCATTGCTGCGGCGGGACCGTGATGAGGTCACGACGGCTCTGACCGCGTTGGCTACGTTGCATGTGCGTGGTGTCGAGGTTGATTGGGCGCCGCTGTTTGCCGGGGTTCAGCCTGCTGACCTGCCCACCTATGCCTTCCAGCGGGAGCGGTACTGGCTCCGTTCCGCCAGCACTCACGCCGAGACCGGCTTCTGGACCGCGGTGGAGCGCGGCGACCTGCCCGGTCTGGCCGCCGAACTGGGCGTGGACAGCGAAGCCGTGGCCACGGTGCTGCCCGCCCTGTCGACGTGGCGGGCCAGGGGCCGGCAGCGTTCCCGGATCGCCGGGTGGAGGCACCGCGAGATCTGGAAGCCGATCCCCGATCCCGGCCACTCCCGCCTGACCGGCACCTGGCTGGTGATCGGCCCCGAAGTCCTGGCCGAGACCCTGACCCGGTACGGCGCGACAGTGGTAACCCTGCCCGAGCCTCTGGCCATCCAGGCCGCTGACCAGTTCCACCAGGCCGACCAGGCCGATGGAGTCGGCAGGGAAGACGGGGTCGGCCGGGCTGACCGGGTTGCCGGGGCGGGCCGGGCTGAACTCGCCGGCCGCCTGAACGCTCTCGAGGAGCCCATCGCCGGTGTCGTCGCTGAAACCGGAGAGGTCCGGGCGGCGCTCGCGATCGTCCAGGCTCTCGGGGACGCGGGCAGTACAGCCCCGTTGTGGCTGGTCACCCGCGGCGCGATCGGCACCGGTACCGCCGACCCGGCCGTAGCACCGCAGGCGGCCGCGGTCTGGGGCTTCGGCCGTGTCGCCGCACTCGAACACCCGGACCGCTGGGGTGGTCTCGTCGACCTGCCCGAGCGATTCGACGACCGAGCCGCCGCCCGCCTGGTCGCCGTCCTCGCCGGACATCCCGGCAACGAGACGACAGCCGAGACCCAGGCCCGGCCCAGAACCGAGTCCGAGTCCGCGATCCGTGGTGGCGGTCTGCTGGTTCGGCGCCTGGTACCGGCTCCCGAGACCATCGGCGCGACCTGGCAGCCGCACGGCACCGTTCTGATCACCGGCGGTACCGGTGGAGTCGGTCGCCGGGTCGCCCGCTGGGCCGCTGAACAGGGCGCTCGCCGTGTCGTCCTGATCGGCCGCGGCGAGTCCGGGGAGTCCGGCGAGGTCACCGAATTGCTCGCCGATCTGCCCGTAGCCGAGTTCCGTGCCTGTGACCTCACCGACCGGGACGCGGTGGCGGCACTCGTGCGGGCCTTCGACGACGAGGACGACCTGGCGATCGTGCACGCCGCCGGAACCCTCGCCGACGGGGTCATCGACGGGCTCGACGACGAGCGCCTCTACGCGGTGCTCAAGCCCAAGGCCGACGCCGCGTGGTGGCTGCACATGTTCACCGCACACCGGCCGCTGAGCGCGTTCGTGCTGTTCTCGTCGACCGCGGGCGTGCTCGGCAACCCTGGTCAGGCCAACTACGCGGCCGCCAACGCCGCCCTCGACGGGCTCGCCCGGCACCGGGCCGCCCACGGCCTGCCGGCCACCTCGATCGCCTGGGGGCCGTGGGCCGACGCCGGAATGATGGCGGGACACACCGGCCGGAGCGAGTTCCGCCGGGCCGGACTGGAACCGCTCGACACCGCTCCGGCCCTGGCCGCGATGGCTGCCGCAGTCGGCGGGCACGAGCCGGCCGTGGTCGTCGCCGACGTACGGTGGGATCGGCTCGCCACCGCGCTGGGCGCCGTCCGGCCCGCCACGGTGCTGGCCGACCTGCCGGGCGTCCAGGCGGCCGCCCGGGAGATCACCGTGACCGGGCGGCTGCCTCTCGGCGTACGGCTGGCTGGTCTGCCGAAACCGGAAGCGCGCCGCGCGCTGCTGACCGAAGTGCGGGACCACGCCGCGGCCGTCCTCGGCCACGGATCGGCCACGGCCGTCGCGGCGGACCGATCGTTCCAGGACCTCGGTTTCGACTCGCTGACCGCGATGGAACTGCGCAACCGGCTGGCCGCCGTCACCGGGCTCACCCTGCCCGCGGCGCTGATCTTCGACTACCCGGACGCCGAACGCCTCACCGGTCTCCTCCTGGATCGGCTCGCGCTCGTCCAGCCCGCGGCGCACCCGGCCGCACCGCACCCGGCCGGTCCGGACACCGGCGACGACCCGATCGTCATCGTGGGCCTGGCCTGCCGTTTCCCCGGTGGCGCGGACACCCCCGAGGCACTGTGGGACCTGCTCGCCACCGGCACCGACGCGATGGGTGACTTCCCCGCTGACCGTGGCTGGAACCTGGACACCCTCTACCACCCGGACCCCGAACACCCCGGCAGCACGTACGCGAGGGCAGGCGGTTTCGTCTCCGGCGCCACCGACTTCGACGCCGCCCTGTTCGGGATCTCGCCCCGTGAGGCGCTCGCCATGGATCCGCAGCAGCGGCTGCTGCTGGAGACGAGCTGGGAGGCGTTCGAACGCGCCGGCCTCGACCCGCTATCGCTGCGCGGCGAACAGATCGGCGTGTTCGCCGGGACCAACGGCCAGGACTACGTGGCGCTGCTCGACGAAGCCCACACCGACGTCGCCGGATCGGCCGGCCACATCGGCACCGGAAACGCCGCGAGCGTGCTCTCCGGCCGGGTCTCCTACACGTTCGGCCTCGAAGGCCCGGCCGTCACCGTCGACACCGCGTGCTCGTCGTCGCTGGTAGCCCTGCACCTGGCCGCACAGGCCCTGCGGTCCGGCGAATGCACGATGGCCCTGGTCGGCGGCGTCACCGTGATGGCCACCCCGACCGCCTTCCTCGACTTCAGCCAGCAGCGCGGCCTCGCCGCCGACGGCCGGTGCAAGTCGTTCGCCGCCGACGCCGACGGCACCGCGTGGGGCGAGGGCGCCGGCGTGTTCCTGATCGAGCGCCTCTCCGCGGCCCGGGCCGCAGGACGAGACATTCTTGCTGTGGTACGTGGGACAGCGGTCAACCAGGACGGCGCCTCCAACGGGCTCACGGCTCCGAACGGTCCCGCCCAGCAGCGGGTCATCCGCTCCGCCCTGGCCGGAGCGGGTCTGGCCCCGGCCGACATCGACGTGGTCGAAGCACACGGCACCGGCACCACGCTCGGCGATCCGATCGAAGCCGAGGCGTTGCTGGCCACGTACGGCCGCGATCGTGATCGGCCTTTGAAGTTGGGCTCGATCAAGTCGAACATCGGCCACACCCAGGCCGCCGCGGGAGCCGCCGGCATCATCAAGATGGTCCTGGCCCTGAACCACCGGACCCTGCCCGCGACCCTGCACGCCGACACGCCGTCCCCGCACGTCGACTGGTCCGCGGGGAACGTCGAACTGCTCCACCGGACCCAGCCGTGGCCCGCCGGCGACCGCCCCCGTCGTGCCGGGGTGTCGTCGTTCGGTATCAGCGGCACCAACGCCCACGTCATCCTCGAGGAGGCGCCGGTGCTCGTGCCGGTGGTGCTTCCGAGGGCTCCCGTGGTGCTCCCGATCGTGCCGGTTCTTGCTTCCGGGCATACAGCGTCGGCTCTGGAGGCGCAGGAGTCGCGTCTTCCCCTCGGGATTGACCTGCTGGCGGTGGGTGCGGCGTCGGTGCGGCGTGCTGGGCTTCCGCATCGTGCGGTGGTTCTGGGTTCGGCGACGGTTCGTGGTGTGGTGTCGAGTGGGCGTCTGGGGTTTTTGTTCACGGGTCAGGGTTCGCAGCGTCCTGGTATGGGGCGTGGGCTTTACGAGGTGTTCCCGGTCTACGCCGACGTCTACGACGAAGTTGCGCTTCATCTTGATATTGATGAGTCGGCTCTTGATGAGACGGTCAATGCGCAGCCTGCGTTGTTTGCTCTGGAGGTGGCTCTGGCGGCGTTGTTGCGGTCGTGGGGTGTGGTTCCGGATGTTGTGGTGGGTCATTCGATCGGTGAGATTGCTGCTGCTCACGTCGCTGGTGTGTTGTCTCTGGAGGACGCGGCTGTTCTGGTTTCTGCTCGTGCGCGTTTGATGCAGGCGTTGCCCGCTGGTGGGGTGATGGTGGCGGTGCAGGCGTCTGAGGCTGAGGTGCGGGCGGCGTTTCCGGATGTGGATATCGCGGCGGTGAATGGTCCGCGGTCGGTGGTGGTGTCTGGTTCGGATATTCCGGATATGCCGGGTTGGAAGGCGACGCGTTTGCGGACGAGTCATGCGTTCCATTCGCGGTTGATGGATCCGATGTTGGATGAGTTCCGTGCAGTGGTGCGGGGGTTGACGTTTCATTCGCCGCGGGTGGCTGTGGTGTCAACTGTTGATCGTGTTGGTGACTGGACGGATCCGGAGTATTGGGTTCGTCAGGTGCGCGAGCCGGTGCGGTTCGCTGACGCGATCGCTGCTCTTGATGACGTGACGACGTTTGTTGAGCTGGGCCCGGACGGTGTGCTGTCGGCCTTGGTGGAGACCGCAGTTCCGGGTGACTCCGCCAGTGCCGCGGCCTTGAGCAGTGCCCACAGCACTGCGGTTCCGTTGCTGCGCCGGGATCGCGACGAGGTCACCACCGCACTGACCGCTCTGGCCACGCTGCATGTTCGCGGTGCCGAGGTTGACTGGAAGCCGCTGTTCGCTGGGGTCAAGCCCGCTGACCTGCCCACCTACGCTTTCCAACGGGAGCGTTACTGGCCCACTGTGACCGCCGGTACCGCGCCCCACGACGACGACGGCTTCTGGAGCGCAGTCGAGAACGGCGACGCGGCCACACTCGCGGACCGCCTCGGTGTGCCAGCCAACACCCTCGCCGACCTCCTCCCAGCCCTCGCCGCATGGCGCGACCGAGGCCGGGACCAATCGCTGATCGACGGCTGGCGCTACCGAATCACCTGGAAGCCCGCCAACGTCGCTGCCGCTGCCGCTGCTGCTGTCCCCGCCGCCGGCGCCGCTGCCGCCAGCGTCACCACTCCCACTGCCAACGTTCCCGTCGGCAAGGCCCTCACCGGCACCTGGATCATCGCCGACCCCGACCGCTTCGCTCTCACCGAGGTCCTGGCCGGCCTCGGTGCCGATGTCGTGAACGTCCCCGTCCACGACATCACGGCACAGACAGTCGGCCGGGAGATCGCCGGGATCCTGGCGATGCCGGTCTCCGCGACGGATGCTCTGCCCCTGGTCCAGACCGTGATTGCTCTCGGTACCCCTGCTCCTCTGTGGCTGGTGACCCGTGGAGCGATCGCCACCGGCCGCTCCGACACCGCCGACCCGGAGGCCGCCACCGTCTGGGGCCTGGGCCGGGTCCTGGCCTTGGAACACCCCGACCGCCGAGGCGGCCTGCTGGACCTCCCCACCACCGCCGTCCCCCAGCCCACAACCGCCCCCGAAGGCACCGCCACAGCCCGCCCCGGTGAGCTCGAAGCTCCCGCCGAGGGGCGGCTGGGTGAGCTTGATGGCCGCCCCGAGAGCACGTCCGATGGGCTTGGCGCTCACGCCGAGGGGCGGTCTGGCGTTCTTGACGCGCGTGCCGTGCGCGGACCTGCCGGGCTTGATGCTCGTGCTGCGGGTCGGCTTGCCGCCGTTCTCGGGGGTGAGCTGGGGGACGAGGACCAGATCGCGCTTCGGCCGGCCGGTGTTCTCGTTCGGCGGCTGGTGCACGCGCCGGCGCCGTCGCACGTGCCGGCCGGAGCCGGCGTCGCGTGGCAGCCGGCTGGCACGGTGCTCATCACCGGTGGCACCGGTGGGCTGGGTGCCGAGGTGGCCCGCTGGGCTGCCGCGCACGGTGCGCAACGGCTGGTACTGGTCTCCCGTCGCGGTGCCGGCGCGCCCGGCGTCGCCGAACTGCTCGCCGAACTGCCCACCGCCGAGGTGCATGCCTGTGACCTCGCGGACCGTTCCGAGGTCGCGGCGCTGCTCGCGGCGGTCGGGCCGGTCGACGCGGTCGTGCACGCCGCCGGGGTCAGCGAGGACATGGCTCTCGTCGACATTGACGCCGAACATCTTGACCGGGTGGTCCGTGGCAAGGTTGACGGCGCGATCCATCTTGACGAGTTGATCGGGGATGTTGACGCGTTCATCGTCTTCTCCTCGATCTCGGCTGTCTGGGGGAGTGGTCGCCAGGCGGCCTACGGGGCCGCGAACGCCGCCCTGGACGCGCTCGTCCGGCGCCGCCGCGCCGCTGGACGGCCCGGAATCTCGATCGCGTGGGGTCCGTGGGCCCGGGTGGGCATGGCCGCCGATCCGGAAGCCGCCACCGCGCTGCGCCGTCAGGGGCTCGTCGCCCTCGACCCGGCGACCGCGATCACCGCACTGGCTCTCGCCGTCGGCGCCGACAAGGGGCCGGGTGGTGGTGACGGACTGGTGACCATCGCTGACGTGCGGTGGAACGAGTTCCTGCCACTGTTCACGGCGGCCCGGCCACGGCCACTGTTGAGTGATCTGCCCGAGGCGGGAGTGGTCCCGATTCCGGCGCCCGCCGGTGGATCGGCCCTGGCCGCCCGGCTGGCGTCGCTGACTCCGGCGGACCGGCGGCGGTACGTGCTGGAACTGGTCCGTACCGAGGTCGCGGCGGTGCTGGGGCACACGTCGGCCGTGGCGGTGGCACCGGACCGGGCGTTCAAGGAGCTGGGCTTCGATTCGCTGACCGCGGTCGAGTTGCGTAACCGGATCCGGGCAGTCACGGGACTCGACATGCCCGCGACGCTGGCGTTCGATCACCCGGACGCCGAGCGGCTTTCGTCGTACGTAATCAATCTTGTCGTCAATGTTGACGCCCCGCCGACCGTGCCGGTGCCGACCGCGGTGACCAGCGACGATCCGCTCGTCATCGTCGGCATGGGACTGCGACTGCCCGGCGGCGCCGACACCCCGCAGGGACTGTGGGACCTGGTCGTGGCGGGCGGCGACGCGATCGGTGAGTTCCCGGCCGACCGGGGCTGGGACCTGGACCGGCTCTACCACCCCGACCCGGATCATCCGGGCACGTTCTACGCGCGTGAGGGCGGCTTCCTGCACGACGCCGGTGACTTCGACGCCGGACTGTTCGGGATCTCGCCGCGTGAGGCGCTAGCCATGGACCCGCAGCAGCGGCTGTTGCTGGAGACGAGCTGGGAGGCGTTCGAATCGGCCGGGGTGAACCCGCTCGGACTCCGCGGCGAGCCGGTCGGCGTGTTCGTCGGCGCGACCTACATGGGATACGGCAGCGGACCACTCGAATCCGCCGAAGGCACCGAGGGACACCTGCTGACCGGCACCGCCTCGTCGGTCATCTCGGGGCGCGTCTCCTACACGTACGGTCTCGAGGGCCCGGCCGTCACGGTTGACACAGCGTGTTCATCGTCGCTGGTCGCGCTGCACCTCGCCGGGCAGGCGCTGCGGTCGGGGGAATGCTCGATGGCGCTGGTCGGCGGCGTGACGGTGATGCCCACCGCCGACGTCTTCGTGGAGTTCTCCCGGCAGCGCGGTCTCGCCCCGGACGGCCGGTGCAAGTCGTTCAGCGACGACGCCGACGGCACGGGTTGGTCCGAGGGCGCGGGGATGCTGCTGGTGGAGCGGCTGTCGTCGGCCCGTTCCGCCGGACATCAGATCCTTGCTGTGGTACGTGGGACAGCGGTCAACCAGGACGGTGCTTCCAATGGGTTGACGGCTCCGAACGGTCCTGCCCAGCAGCGGGTGATCCGGACCGCCCTGGCGAACGCTGGTCTCACGCCCGCTGACGTGGATGTGGTCGAGGCGCATGGCACCGGTACCACGTTGGGTGATCCGATTGAGGCGCAGGCGTTGTTGGCGACGTATGGACAGGATCGTGTTGACGGTCCGTTGTGGTTGGGTTCGGTCAAGTCGAACATCGGTCATACGCAGGCTGCGGCTGGTGTTGCGGGTATCGCGAAGATGATCCTGGCGATGCGCCACTCAATCCTGCCAGCAACGTTGCATGCTGGGCAGGCGTCGTCTCATGTTGATTGGGCGGCTGGTGATGTTGAGTTGTTGACGTCGTCTCGGCCGTGGTCGGCTGGTGGTCGGCCTCGTCGTGCGGGTGTGTCGGCGTTCGGCGTGTCCGGCACCAACGCGCACGTCATTCTGGAGGAGCCGCCGGCCGTTGCGGTCGAGTCGTCTCCGGTTCTGGACCTGCCGGTGGTGCCGGTTCTGGTGTCGGGGCAGACGGCTGCGGCGTTGGAGGCGCAGGTGTCGCGTCTTCCTCGCGACATGGATCTGCTTGCGGTGGGTGCGGCGTCGGTGCGGCGTGCTGTTCTGTCGCATCGTGCGGTGGTTCTGGGTTCGGCGACGGTTCGTGGTGTGGCGTCGAGTGGGCGTCTGGGGTTTTTGTTCACGGGTCAGGGTTCGCAGCGTCCTGGTATGGGGCGTGGGCTTTACGAGGTGTTCCCGGTCTACGCCGACGTCTACGACGAAGTTGCGCTTCATCTTGATATTGATGAGTCGGCTCTTGATGAGACGGTCAATGCGCAGCCTGCGTTGTTTGCTCTGGAGGTGGCTCTGGCGGCGTTGTTGCGGTCGTGGGGTGTGGTTCCGGATGTTGTGGTGGGTCATTCGATCGGTGAGATTGCTGCTGCTCACGTCGCTGGTGTGTTGTCTCTGGAGGACGCGGCTGTTCTGGTTTCTGCTCGTGCGCGTTTGATGCAGGCGTTGCCCGCTGGTGGGGTGATGGTGGCGGTGCAGGCGTCTGAGGCTGAGGTGCGGGCGGCGTTTCCGGATGTGGATATCGCGGCGGTGAATGGTCCGCGGTCGGTGGTGGTGTCTGGTTCGGATATTCCGGATATGCCGGGTTGGAAGGCGACGCGTTTGCGGACGAGTCATGCGTTCCATTCGCGGTTGATGGATCCGATGTTGGATGAGTTCCGTGCAGTGGTGCGGGGGTTGACGTTTCATTCGCCGCGGGTGGCTGTGGTGTCAACTGTTGATCGTGTTGGTGACTGGACGGATCCGGAGTATTGGGTTCGTCAGGTGCGCGAGCCGGTGCGGTTCGCTGACGCGATCGCTGCTCTTGATGACGTGACGACGTTTGTTGAGCTGGGCCCGGACGGTGTGCTGTCGGCCTTGGTGGAGACCGCAGTTCCGGGTGACTCCGCCAGCGCCGCGGCCTTGAGCAGTGCCCACAGCACTGCGGTTCCGCTGCTGCGCCGGGATCGCGACGAGGTCACCACCGCACTGACCGCTCTGGCCACGCTGCATGTTCGCGGTGTCGAGGTCGATTGGGCGCCACTGTTCGCCGGGGTGCGGGCGGAGCCACTGCCGACGTATGCGTTCCAGCGTGAGCGCTACTGGCTATGCGCCGCAGCTGTCGCCTCCGACCCGGCCGAGGCGGGACTCTGGGACACCGTCGACCGGGGTGACCTGGGCATGTTCGCCGCGGAACTGGGTGTCGACCCCGGCTCCTCACTGGAGAGCGTCCTGCCCGCCCTCAGCTCATGGCGGGCCCGCGGCCGGGAACGGAACCGCACCGACAACTGGCGCTATCGCATCACCTGGCAGGCGGCCCCGTCACCCACGCCGATCCCGCTGACCGGCACATGGGTACTGCTCGGCACCGATTCCACCGGTTTGACCGAGACCCTGACCCACCTGGGCGCCAACATCGTGACGATGCCCGCGACCGAGCCGCTGGGCGCCGCAGCCGATCCGACCGCCGATCCGACCGTCGACCCGCTAGGCCCCATCGATGGCCCGCTCGCCGAGCTGCTAAGCCCCGTAGACGGTGCGCTCGCCGAGCCGCCGAGCGCCGTGCACACCTCAATCGCCGACCTGTTGAACGCCATCGACGGCCCGATCGCCGGAGTGCTGTGCTTCGCCGGTTCGCTGGCCGGTTCGCTCGCCGTGGTGCAGGGACTCCTCGGCACGGGCCGGACCGTGCCCCTCTGGCTGGTCACGCACGGCGCGGTGTCGGTCGGCCGGGCGGACGCTCACGTCAACCCGGCACAGGCGCAGGTCTGGGGATTCGGCCGCTCGGTGGCGTTGGAACACCCGCAGATCTGGGGTGGCCTGCTCGACCTGCCGACCGAACCGGACCGGCGTTCGGCCGCCCGGGTCGCCGCCGTCCTGGCAGGGGCTTTCCCCACCGAGGACCAGATCGCCGTCCGCGGCAGCAAGGTCTTCGTCCGTCGCCTCCTGCCCGCTCCGGCACCCCGGTCCGGTACGTGGCGCCCGCGTGGCACGGTCCTGATCGCCGGTGGCA
Organism: Actinoplanes derwentensis; assembly: GCF_900104725.1. Classification (NCBI taxonomy): domain Bacteria; kingdom Bacillati; phylum Actinomycetota; class Actinomycetes; order Micromonosporales; family Micromonosporaceae; genus Actinoplanes; species Actinoplanes derwentensis. The sequence goes on along the minus strand of NZ_LT629758.1, from coordinate 3,077,481 downwards.
CCGGTGGCCTGGGCGCCGCAGTGGCTCGCTGGGCCGCGGAGAACGGCGCCGACCGGCTGATCCTGGTGTCCCGCCGGGGAACGGATCTGCCGGATCTACCCATCGCCGAGTCCTACGCCTGTGACCTGGGCGACCGCGCGGCCGTGCAGTCCCTGCTCGCGGCCGTCGGGCCGGTCGACGCGGTCGTGCACGCGGCCGGTGTCAGCGAGGAGGTGGACCTGGTCGATGTCGACGCCGCACATGTTGACCGGGTGGTCCGTGGCAAGGTTGACGGCGCGATCCATCTTGACGAGTTGATCGGTGATGTTGACGCGTTCATCGTGTTCTCGTCCATCTCCGGTATCTGGGGCAGCACTCGTCAGGCGGCGTACGGTGCGGCGAACGCCGCCCTGGACGCGCTGATCACTCGCCGCCGGGCCGCCGGAAAGCCCGGTACCGCGGTCGCGTGGGGTCCCTGGGCCCGGGTCGGCATGGCGGCCAACATCGAGACGGCCGGTCAGCTCCGGCGCCTCGGCATCATCCCGCTCGACCCGGACCGCGCGCTGTCTGTGCTGGCCGCGGCGGTCGGCGCCAGCGAGGAACAGGTGACCGTCGCCGACGTGCGGTGGGCCGACTTCCTGCCCCTGTTCACCGCCGGCCGGGCCCGTCCGCTGTTCGCGTCGCTGCCCGAGGCGGCGTCCACAACTGTCCCGGAACCGGACTCCGGCCTGACCGCACGGCTGGCCACGCTCACCCCGGCGGGCCGGCGGCGGCAGGTGCTGGATTTGGTTCGTACCGAAATCGCCGCAGTCCTGGGCCACCCGACCACCGCGACCGTCGCGCCGGACCGGGTCTTCAAGGACCTGGGTTTTGACTCGCTGACCGCGGTGGAACTGCGAAACCGGCTACGGGAGGCCACCGGCCTGCTGCTGCCGGCGACGCTGGCGTTCGACCACCCGACCGCGGAACGCCTGGCCACTTTCATCCTGGACTCGATCGCCGCCAGCGCCTCGACTGCAGCCGCCTCGACTGCCGACGTGTTGACTGCCAACGCCTCGGCCAGCGTCTTGACCGCTGACGCATTGACCACTGGTGCCGTCGATGCATCGGTCGCCAGAGCCGGTGGCGTGCCGGCCGCCGAGATCCGCGGGCCGGTGACCGACGATCCGATCGTCATCGTCGGCATGGGCTTGCGGCTGCCCGGCGGCGTGGAGACACCGGAGGCCTACTGGGATCTGCTGTCCACCGGCGGCGACGGAATCGGGGCCTTCCCCACCGACCGCGGCTGGGATCTGGACCGCCTGTACCACCCGGACCCGGATCACCCGGGCACCTTCTACGCCCGGGAAGCCGGATTCCTCCAGCACGCCGGCCACTTCGACGCTGGCCTGTTCGGGATCTCCCCGCGCGAGGCCACCGCGATGGACCCGCAGCAGCGGCTGCTGCTGGAGACGTCGTGGGAGGCGTTCGAACGCGGCGGCGTCAACCCGCGTGGCCTGGCCGGACGCCAGATCGGCGTGTTCGTCGGAGCGGCGTTCATGGGCTACGGAACCGGTTCCGCGGAACCCGCCGAAGGCCTGGAGGGTCACCTGCTGACCGGCACGGCGTCGTCGGTCATCTCCGGCAGGATCTCGTACACCTTCGGCCTCGAAGGCCCCGCGGTCACCGTCGACACGGCGTGCTCGTCCTCGCTGGTAGCCCTGCACCTGGCAGCACAGGCGCTGCGCTCCGGCGAATGCGAGATGGCACTGGTGGGTGGCGTGACGGTGATGCCCACACCGGACATCTTCGTCGAGTTCTCCCGCCAGCGTGGTCTGTCCGCCGACGGCCGCTGCCGCTCGTTCGGTGCGGGCGCGGACGGCACGGGTTGGTCCGAGGGCGCTGGGATGTTGCTGGTGGAGCGTTTGTCGTCGGCAAGGGCGGCAGGGCGAAAGATCCTTGCTGTGGTACGTGGTACAGCGGTCAATCAGGACGGTGCTTCCAACGGGTTGACGGCTCCGAACGGTCCTGCCCAGCAGCGGGTGATCCGGGCCGCCCTGGCGAACGCAGGTCTCACACCCGCCGACGTGGACGCGGTCGAAGCACACGGCACCGGCACCACACTGGGCGACCCGATCGAGGCCCAGGCGCTGCTCGCGACATATGGACAGGATCGTATTGACGGTCCGTTGTGGTTGGGTTCAGTCAAGTCGAACATCGGCCACACGCAGGCCGCGGCAGGTGTCGCGGGTATCGCCAAGATGATCCTGGCGATGCGCCACTCACTCCTGCCAGCAACGTTGCACGCGGAGCAGGCGTCCACACATGTTGACTGGACGGCTGGCGATGTCGAGCTGTTGACGTCCTCCCAGCTATGGTCGGCCAGTGAGCGCCCCCGTCGTGCGGGTGTGTCGGCGTTCGGCGTGTCCGGCACCAACGCGCACGTCATTCTGGAGGAGCCGCCGGCCGTTGCGGTGGAGTCGTCTCCGGTTCTGGACCTGCCGGTGGTGCCGGTTCTGGTGTCGGGGCAGACGGCGTCGGCCCTGGAGGCGCAGGAATCGCGTCTTCCCCTCGGGATTGACCTGCTGGCGGTGGGTGCGGCGTCGGTGCACCGGGCTGGGCTTCCGCATCGTGCGGTGGTCCTAGGTTCGGCGACGATCCGCGGTGTGGCGTCGACCGGTCGTCTGGGTTTCCTGTTCACCGGGCAGGGTGCGCAGCGCCGCGGGATGGGGCGTGGGCTTTACGAAGCCTTCCCGGTTTTCGCTGATGCGTATGACGAGGTCGTGCTTCATCTTGATATTGATGAGTCGGCTCTTGATGAGACGGTCAATGCTCAGCCTGCGCTGTTTGCTCTGGAGGTGGCTCTCGCGGCGTTGTTGCGGTCGTGGGGTGTGGTTCCGGATGTCGTCGTGGGTCATTCGATCGGTGAGATCGCCGCTGCTCATGTCGCGGGTGTGTTCTCCCTGGAGGACGCCGCGAGGTTGGTCACGGCCCGTGCCGGCTTGATGCAGGCGTTGCCCCCTGGCGGGATTATGGTGGCGGTTCAGGCTTCTGAGACTGAGGTTCGGGCGGTGTTCCCGGATGTGGACATCGCGGCGGTCAACGGGCCGCGTGCTGTGGTGGTGTCCGGCACTGAGGTGGATGTTGCTCCTGTCGAGAACCAGTCGTGGAAGGCGACGCGTTTGCGGACGAGTCATGCGTTCCATTCGCGGTTGATGGATCCGATGTTGGATGAGTTCCGTGCTGTTGTGTATGGGTTGACCTTCCATTCGCCGCGGGTGGCTGTGGTGTCAACTGTTGATCGTGTTGGTGACTGGACGGATCCGGAGTATTGGGTTCGTCAGGTGCGGGAGCCGGTGCGGTTCGCCGACGCGATCGCTGCCCTTGATGACGTGACGACGTTTGTGGAACTGGGCCCGGACGGTGTGCTGTCCGCACTGGTGGAGACCGCGGTTCCGGGCGGTGCCACCAGTACCACAGCCTTGAGCGGTGCCTCCGGCACCGCTGTTCCGTTGCTGCGCCGGGACCGCGACGAGGTCACCACCGCACTGACTGCCCTGGCCACGCTGCATGTTCGCGGTGCGGATGTGGACTGGACGTCGCTGTTCGCCGGGGTGCAACCCGCCGACCTGCCCACCTATGCGTTCCAGCGTGAGCGTTACTGGCTGGAGTTCCGGCCCCCGGCGGCCGACCCGGTGGAGGACGGCTTCTGGCAGCGTGTCGACAAGGGCGACCTGCCTGGCCTGGCCACCCAGCTCGGTGTTGCCGAGAACAGCCTCGCCGAAGTGCTTCCCGCCCTCACCGGCTGGCGGGCGCAGGGCCGCGAACAGTCCGCCCTGGACGCCTTGCGCTACCGCGTCACCTGGGAGCCCATCGAGGCCCCCATCACCGCATTCACCGCTACCCGGCCGCCGGTCGACGACTCCACGTTCACCGGAACCCGGCCGTTGGCCGGTTCCCCACTTGTCGGAAACCAGCCGCTAGCCGGTGGCACCCAGCTCACCGGGGCCCAGCCCCCTACCGGGAGCAGCCCGTTCACGGGAGCCCAGCCGTCTACCGGGAGCAGCCCGCTCACGGGAACCTGGCTGGTCCTCGGCGACACCCCGCTCACCGCACATCTGGAGCAACTCGGTGTAACGGTGGTCGCGGTGCCCGTAGGTTCCCGGGCCGAGCTGGCCGTCGTCCTCCGCGACAGTGCGCCCACGGGAATCCTCGCGGCCCCCGATTCACTGCCGGAAGCCCTGGCCATCGTCCAAGCTCTGACCGACGCCACAGCGTCCGTCCCGGCGACAGCCGCGGACGCGAGCGGTGCCGGGCTGAGCGGTGCCGGGCTGAGCGGTGCCGGGCTGAGCGGTGCCGGGCTGAGCGGTGCACGGCTCTGGTTGGTCACCCGGAACGCGGTCAGCGCTGGGCGAGCGGACGGACCTGTGGACGTACGGCAGGCCTTGTTCTGGGGATTCGGTCGTGCTGTTGCGCTGGAACATCCGGATTTGTGGGGTGGCCTGCTGGACCTGCCCGCGGACCTCGGCCGGCGGGGTGCCGCCCGAGTCGTGGCCGCGCTGGCCGGTGTGTTCGGGGCCGAGGACCAGATCGCCGTACGCGGCAACGGGGTCTTCGTCCGCCGGCTGCATCACGCGCCCGCCGCAGATCGAGGTCACCCGTCCGGCGCCGCCGCCGGTGCCGCGGTGTGGCAGCCGCGTGGAACCGTGCTGATCGCCGGGGGTACCGGTGGCCTGGGCGCCGCGGTGGCTCGCTGGGCCGCGGACAATGGCGCTGACCGGCTGGTTCTCGTCTCCCGTCGCGGTGCCGCGGCGCCCGGAGCCGGCGAGTTGCTGGCCGCTCTGCCCGGCGCCGAGGCGCACTCCTGCGATCTGGCCGACCGGGAAGCCGTGGCGGCGCTGCTCGCGGCGGTCGGGCCGGTCGACGCGGTCGTGCACGCGGCGGGGGTCAGTGAGGACGTGGCTCTCGTCGACATTGATGCCGAACATCTTGACCGGGTGGTCCGTGGCAAGGTTGACGGCGCGATCCATCTTGACGAGTTGATCGGCGATGTTGACGCATTCATTGTGTTCTCGTCCATCTCCGGTGTCTGGGGTAGCGCGCAGCAGGCCGCCTACGGTGCCGCCAACGCCGCCCTCGACGCGCTGATCGCCCGCCGCCGGGCCGCCGGACTGCCCGGCACCGCCGTCTCGTGGGGTCCCTGGGCTGAGGCCGGTATGGCGGCCAGTGACGAAACGGCTGCTCAGTTACGCCGTCGTGGCCTGACTCCGATGGCTCCGGCACGGGCGCTCGCCGCTCTCGGCCGGGCTGTCGGTTCCGGCGACGAAGCGGTCACGGTCGCCGACGTGCGGTGGGCCGACTTCCTGCCGCTGTTCACCGCGAGCCGGGCCCGGCCGTTCTTCGACCGGCTGCCCGAGGCCGCGGCCCTGACCGTCGCACCGGAAGCGGACTCCGGCCTGGCCGCCCGGCTGGCGTCGCTGACTCCGGCGGACCGGCGGCGGTACGTGCTGGAACTGGTCCGTACCGAGGTCGCGGCGGTGCTGGGGCACACGTCGGCCGTGGCGGTGGCACCGGACCGGGCGTTCAAGGAGCTGGGCTTCGATTCGCTGACCGCGGTCGAGCTGCGCAACCGGCTGCGATCGTCGACCGGTTTGGCACTGCCGTCGACACTGGCGTTCGACCATCCGGACGCCGAGCGGCTTTCGTCGTACGTAATCAATCTTGTCGTCAATGTTGACGCCCCGCCGACCGTGCCGGTGCCGACCGCGGTGACCAGCGACGATCCGCTCGTCATCGTCGGCATGGGACTGCGACTGCCCGGCGGTGTCCGCAGCCCGCAGGACTACTGGGACCTGGTCGCCTCCGGCCGGGACGGCATCGGGGAGTTCCCCACCGACCGGGGCTGGGACCTGGACTCCCTCTACCACCCGGACCCGGAGCACCCCGGTACCTCTTACACCCGCAACGGCGGTTTCCTGGACGGCGCCGCCGAGTTCGACGCTGGACTGTTCGGCATCTCGCCCCGCGAGGCGACCGCGATGGACCCGCAGCAGCGGCTGCTCCTGGAGACGTCGTGGGAGGCTTTCGAATCCGCGGCCGTCGATCCGCTGCGGATGCGTGGACAGCAGACCGGCGTGTTCGTCGGCGCGTCGTTCATGGGTTACGGCGGCGGGCCGGGCGAGGCGGCCGACGGACTGGAAGGCCACATGTTGACCGGTACGGCGTCGTCGGTGATGTCCGGCCGGATCTCGTACACGTTCGGTCTTGAGGGCCCGGCGGTCACGGTTGATACCGCCTGCTCGTCGTCCCTGGTGGCGCTGCATCTGGCGGCCCAGGCGCTGCGGTCCGGCGAGTGCACGATGGCGCTGGTCGGCGGCGTGACGGTGATGCCGAACGCGGACGTGTTCGTCGAGTTCTCCCGCCAGCGGGGACTATCCGCCGACGGCCGCTGCAAGTCGTTCAGCGAGAGCGCGGACGGCACGGGCTGGTCCGAGGGCGCCGGCATGCTGCTGGTGGAGCGTCTGTCGTCGGCAAGGGCGGCAGGGCGAAAGATCCTTGCTGTGGTACGTGGGACAGCGGTCAACCAGGACGGTGCTTCCAATGGGTTGACGGCTCCGAACGGTCCTGCCCAGCAGCGGGTGATCCGGGCCGCTCTGGCGAACGCTGGTCTCACGCCCGCTGACGTGGATGTGGTCGAGGCGCATGGCACCGGTACCACGTTGGGTGATCCGATTGAGGCGCAGGCGTTGTTGGCGACGTATGGACAGGATCGTGTTGACGGTCCGTTGTGGTTGGGTTCGGTCAAGTCGAACATCGGTCATACGCAGGCTGCGGCTGGTGTTGCGGGTATCGCGAAGATGATCCTGGCGATGCGCCACTCAATCCTGCCAGCAACGTTGCATGCTGGGCAGGCGTCGTCTCATGTTGATTGGGCGGCTGGTGATGTTGAGTTGTTGACGTCGTCTCGGCCGTGGTCGGCTGGTGGTCGGCCTCGTCGTGCGGGTGTGTCGGCGTTCGGTGTGTCCGGTACCAACGCCCACGTGATCCTCGAGGAGGCGCCACCGGCCCCACCGATCCGGGCGACTCCGCTGGTCGTGCCGTTGCCGCTGGTCCCGGTACCGGTCAGCGGACACACCGCAACAGCCCTGCACGCCCAGGCCGGCCGTCTGCGCCCGGGTGCCGTCGCCGACCCGCAATCCGACGCCGGTCACCTGCTTCCGGCCGATGGCATTGACTCGTACGTAGATGCCGGACGTCTGCGTCCGGTTGGCGGCGACGGCTTGCGTGTCCCGGCTGGTCTGCAGCGTCCTGGTGACGACACCGGTCGGATTGCCGGGGCCGGGAACGTTCAACCGGCTGATGACGCGTACCGGCTGCGGGCTGTCGCCGCGGCTGCCGCGCGCCGGTCGGCGCTGGCCCACCGTGCGGTTGTCCTGGCAGCCGACCCCGGTGCGGCGGCGGCAGGTCTGGACATGATCGCCGTCGGGGCCGCGCAGCAGAACGGGTCCTCGCTGCGGAATGGGACCGAGCCGCAGAACGGGCCTGTCGTGCTGAGCGGGATCGCGCGTACCGGGCGGACCGCCTTCCTGTTCACCGGCCAAGGCTCCCAACGCCCCGGGATGGGCCGTGAACTGTACGAGACGTTCCCTGTGTATGCGGATGCCTACGACGCGGCGGCCGCCCGGCTGGATATTGACGAGTCGGCTCTTGATGAGACGGTCAATGCGCAGCCTGCGTTGTTTGCTCTGGAGGTTGCTCTGGCGGCGTTGTTGCGGTCGTGGGGTGTGGTTCCGGATGTCGTCGTGGGTCATTCGATCGGTGAGATCGCTGCTGCTCATGTTGCGGGTGTGTTGTCTTTGGAGGATGCGGCGACGCTGGTCACTGCTCGTGCCGGGTTGATGCAGGCGTTGCCGGGCGGTGGGGTGATGGTGGCGGTTCAGGCTTCTGAGGTTGAGGTTCGGGCGGTGTTGCCGGATGTGGATGTCGCGGCGGTGAATGGGCCGTTGTCGGTGGTGGTGTCCGGTGTCGAGTCGGATGTGGTGCTGGTTGAGTCGCGGGGGTGGCGGACGCGCCGGTTGCGGACGAGTCATGCTTTCCATTCACGTCTGATGGATCCGATGTTGGATGAGTTCCGTGCGGTGGTTCGGGGGCTGACGTTCCGTCAGCCGCGGGTGGCCGTGGTGTCCACGGTTGAGATCGGCGGTGATTGGACGGATCCGGAATACTGGGTTCGGCAAGTACGCGAGCCGGTGCGATTCGCCGACGCGATCGCCGCACTGACGGACGTGACCGCCACCGTCGAGATCGGCCCGGACGCGGTGCTCACCGCCCTCGCCGAGGACGCGGTGCCGATGATGCGGCGTGATCGTGACGAGTTGACGACTGCGTTGACTGCACTGGCAGGCCTGTATGTACGCGGCGTCAATGTTGACTGGACAGCACTGCATCCCGGCGTAACCCCGGCGGACCTGCCGACCTACGCCTTCCAGCACCAGAGGTTCTGGATCACCCCCACTCGCGGTGCCGGTGACCTGGGCGCCGCCGGACTGGCCGACGCCGGGCACCCGCTGCTCGGCGCGTTGGTGCCGCTGGTCGACGGCGGGGGAGTGCTGCTCACGGGCCGCCTGTCGGTGCGCACCCATCCGTGGCTCGGCGACCATGTGGTCAACGGCGCCGCGTTGCTGCCCGGCACGGCACTGCTCGAACTGGCGGTGCAGGCCGCCCATCACACCGGCTGCGACACGGTCGAGGAGCTGACACTGCACGAACCGCTGGTGGTTCCGGACCGCGGATCGGCGCAGGTGCAGGTCCAGGTCGGCGACGCCGACGAACAGGGCCGCCGCGAGGTACGAATCCACTCCCGCCAGAACGACGACTGGCGCCACCACGCCTCCGGCACGGTCATGAGCGCCATCGCCTCCGGCCCGGTAGTGAGCGCGGGTATCGGCGGCGTGGTCGTGGGCGCTGGCGATGGCGGCGCGGCCGACGAGGATGCCGTCAGGGACACCGGCACGAAGGGCGCGTCGTCTACCGGGGCTTGGCCGCCGGTCGAGGCGATCGCTGTGCCGCTCGACGACTGCTACGGAAACCTGCGCGACGTGGGTCTCGACTACGGACCCGCGTTCCAGGCACTACGGGCGGTCTGGCGGTCCGGTGACGATCTTTACGCCGAGGTCGCCCTCGATGACGAGCAGCAGCGCACGGCATCACGTTTCGGAGCCCACCCGGCCCTGATCGACGCGGCCTTGCACGCCCTGAGCCTGCCAGTTGACGGTGCGCGCAATGTTGACGGGGATCGTGGTGGAAACGGTGGCGGTGTGACGGCGAGGTTGCCGTTCAGTTGGTCCGGCGTCACCGTGCACGCCACCGGCGCCGATCGGCTGCGGGTACGCCTTCACCTCACGGGGGACTCGGTGCGACTGGAGGCCCACACCGTTAGCGGGGAGGCGGCGCTCACCGCGGAGTCGCTGGTGCTGCGGCCGGTTCCCAGCAGCCGGCCCGGAGTGAACGACCTCTTCACCGTGAAGTGGACGCCAGCGCCCGCCCCGGTCGTCACCAGATCCGGTGCCACGTCCGGCATCGCCTCGGGCGTCGCGGCCGGCAGTTGGTCGGTGCTCGGCGACCCTCTGCCTGACCTGCCGGGCATTCCCGCCAGCGATGCCTTCGACACCCCGGTCGTCGTAGTGCTCGCCGGTGGGACGGCCGATGTCGGTGCCGAGGTGCGCCGGATCCTGGCGGTGGTGCAGCGGGCGCTGGTCTCCGGCTCATCGTTGCTCGTGTTGACTCGGGGCGCGGTGATGGCCGGCACCGAGCCGGTGGACCTTGCCGGAGCGGCCGTCTGGGGGCTGCTGCGTTCGGTTCAGCAGGAGAACCCGGACCGGTTCGTGCTCGCTGACCTCGACGACGACCCCGCCTCGTGGCGACGCCTGACAGCCGCGGCGGTGACCGGCGAGCCACAATCGGCGATTCGCCGGGGCACACTGCTCGTACCACGCCTGGCCCGGACCACCGCGAATGCCGGAAGCCGGTCCGAGAGCAGCACCGGTGGGGCGTTCGGTGGCGGGACCGTGCTGGTCACCGGTGGTTCGGGGGCGCTCGCCGGTCAGGTCGCCCGGCATCTCGCCGCCGAACACGGCGTCGGCCACCTTCTGCTCGTCAGCCGTTCCGGTGGTGGGCAGGATCTCGCCGCGGAACTGCGTGCGGCCGGCACCCGGGTCACGTTCGCCGCGGCCGACGTCACCGACCGGACGGCCCTCGCCGCGGTACTCGCCGATCTCCCCGCGGAGCACCCGCTGACCGCGGTGGTGCACACCGCTGGAGTGCTGGCCGACGGCATCGCCGAGACGATGACCCCGGAACAGCTCGACCGGGTGCTGCGGCCCAAGGTGGACGGCGCCTGGAACCTGCACGAACTCACCCGCGACCGGGACCTGTCGGCATTCGTGCTGTTCTCGTCGGCGTCGGCGCTGTTCGGCACGCCGGGGCAGGCCAACTACGCGGCGGCGAACGCCTACCTCGACGCCCTAGCCCGGCACCGCCGCGGACTCGGTCTTCCCGCGCACGCCCTGGCCTGGGGTCCGTGGGCGGAGAACGGCATGGCCGGTGAACTGTCCGAGGCCGACCTGCAGCGGATGGCCCGGGCCGGGGTGCTGCCGTTCGGCGCCGAGGCGGGGCTGGCGGCCTTCGACGCGGCACTGTCCGTACCGGAGCCGGAAATCGTCCCGATCCGCCTGGACCTGGCCGCCCTCCGGGCCTCCGGCGAGGTCCCGCCCCTTCTAGGCGGCCTGGTGAACCCGCATCGCGACTCGGGGAACCCGCATCGCGGCCCGGGGAATCCGCACAGCGGCCCGGTGCGACAGCGGACCGCCGCAACAGTGGCCGAGGCGGATTCGCTGGTTCGGCGGCTGGCCGCGACGGCACCGGCGGACCGGCCGGGTCTGCTGCTGGATCTGGTGTACAGCCAGGTCGCGGCGGTGCTCGGCCACACCGCTGCGGAGGCGATCGAACCCACCCGGGGCTTCCTGGACCTGGGTTTCGACTCGCTGACCGCTGTCGAACTGCGTAACGGCCTCACCGCCGCCACGGGGCTGCGACTGCCGGCGACGCTGGTCTTCGATTATCCGGCCCCGGCCGACCTGGCGGCACACCTGCACGAGCGGCTGACCCCGGCACTAGCGGGGGATAAGACGGAGACGACGTCCGAACCGGGACCGGCGCTGGCCGAACTGGACCGCTTCGAGGCGGCGTTGAGCGCCGACGGCCTCGACCCGGAGGTCCGCGACCAGATCGCCGTGCGGTTGCGGCAGCTGCTGGCCGGCTGGCAGCCCGCCACCGGCACGGTCGCCGAACAGCTCGACGAGGCGAGCGACGACGAGATGTTCGCCTTCATCGACAACGAGCTGGGACTGTGACGACGCGAACGGGCTGGGCCGGGAGGACCGGCTGGGCCGGGAAGACCGGCTGGGGATCGCTAGGGGTTGAGGGCCGTCCCGGACGCTCCTAGCGTCCCGGACGGTGCCGCCGGTCCGCGGTCCGTCCGGGAATGAGGTGTGACGCCGGTGTCGTCGAGTGAGCAGAAGCTGCGGGACTACCTCAAGCGGGTGACCGCGGACCTGCACCAGACCCGTAAACGACTGGCGGAGGCCGAGTCCGGCAGCCGGGAACCCGTCGTGATCATCGGCATGGCCTGCCGCTACCCGGGCGGCGTCACCACCCCGGACGAACTGTGGGAACTCGTCGAGCAGGAACGTGAGGGCACCGGACTGTTCCCGGCCGACCGCGGCTGGCCCGACGTCTATCACCCGGATCCGGATCACCCTGGTACGTCGTACACCAGGCAAGGGGGTTTCCTCTATTCCGCCGCCGATTTCGATCCGGACGTCTTCGGGATCTCGCCGCGGGAGGCGCTCGCGATGGACCCGCAGCAGCGGCTGCTCCTGGAGACCGCGTGGGAGGCGATCGAGCGGGCCGGACTGGATCCGCTCGGGTTGCGTGGCAGCCGGACCGCCGTCTACGCAGGGCTGATGTATCACGACTACGCCGCCCGGCTGCTCGACGTGCCGGAGGACGTGGAGGCGTACCTCGGGACCGGCAACTCCGGCAGTGTCGCGTCCGGCCGGATCGCGTACACGCTGGGGCTGGAGGGCCCGGCCCTGACCGTCGACACCGCCTGTTCGTCGTCGCTGGTCGCCCTGCACCTGGCCGTGTACGCGCTGCAGTCCGGGGAGTGTGACCTGGCGCTGGCCGGCGGCGCCGCGATCATGGCGACTCCGGACACTTTCATCGGCTTCTCCCGGCAGCGCGGGCTGGCCGCCGACGGTCGTTGCAAGTCGTTCGCGGCGGCGGCGGATGGCACCGGCTGGGCCGAGGGTGCCGGCATGCTGCTGGTCGAGCGGCTGTCCGACGCCCAACGTCAAGGGCATCAGATCCTTGCTGTGGTACGGGGGACCGCGGTCAACCAGGACGGTGCCTCCAGCGGGCTGACCGCCCCGAACGGGCCCGCGCAACAACGAGTCATCCGGGCCGCGCTGTCCGCCGCCGGGATCAGCCCCGGCGACGTCGACCTGGTCGAGGCGCACGGCACCGGCACCACGCTCGGTGATCCGATCGAGGCACAGGCGCTGCTGGCGGCGTACGGCCAAGATCGGGAAAGCCCGCTGCGACTCGGCAGCGTCAAGTCCAACCTGGGGCACACGCAGGCGGCCGCCGGAATAGCCGGCATCATCAAGGTCGTCCAGGCCATCCGGCACGGCGTCCTGCCCCGCACCCTGCACGTCGACGAGCCCACCCCGAAGGTCGACTGGTCGGCCGGCGCCGTCGAACTGCTCACGTCGGCCCAGCCCTGGCCGCAGAGCGAACGCCCCCGGCGCGCGGGTGTCTCCTCGTTCGGCATCAGCGGCACCAACGCCCACGTCATCATCGAAGAGCCCCCGCCCCTCGGAGAACTCCCGGCGGCGACCGCTCCCGGCCGCCGGATCGTTCCGCTGCTGGTGACCGCTCCTGATCAGGAGGCCCTGCGCCGGCAGGCCGCCCGGCTCGGTCAGTATCTGGCCGCACATCCCGGTGGCGTCCTGACCGATGTGGCCCGCTCGGCGGCGCGACGGGCCGGGTCACCGCATCGGGCGGTGTTCCTCGCGGACGTCGCCGACGGACCCGGTGCGGCGGCTGCCGCACTCTCCGCCTGGGCCGAGGGACAGAACGTTCGTTCGGTCGTCCAGGGCACCGCGGGGCGCGGCAGA